>JBGGMZ010000404.1:0-23644 GCA_041287745.1 Chthoniobacter sp.
ACGAAGACGCGAAGGCACGAAGGTGGGCGCAATCTCAGCAGCTGCCCTCGCTCTTTGCCCCTTCGTGCCTTCGCGTCTTCGTGGTGATCTTCCTTCTCCATGCCCGATTTATGCAAAGCACTTGGCTGACAGGACACGAGATCCCTTTACCGATCCGCGACGTTGCCTTTCGGGCAGAATGGCGCACCATGAAGATATGGGACTATTCGGCATTGTCTTCCTCGTCGTGGCCCTCCTACTCATCGGAGTCGGGATCGCCATCGGCACCATCGCGTGCCTCGTCGCCGCTGCTCTTGTGGGCTTGGGCGTCATTTCCTCGTCTTTCGTGGTTGGCCTGTGCTCAGGTCGGGCTTCGGCAGGGTTCCGGGCTTTTCTCCTGCAGTGCGGCGTGCTCGCCGGCATTCCGGCTGGGGCGGTTTGCGCCTGGCTGGGCCACAATTTTTACGTCGCGGCGGGCAGCCAATTGCCCATCCTTTTCTTCGGCGCGCTCGGCGGCGCCCTGGCCGGCTTGATCGTGGCCGTGATGCTCGATTTCGTCTCCGGCCGCCTCGGCTCTTGGGCCAGCACCCGCGTGCAATCGCTGCGCGAGACAGCGCGCCCGGCCCTCGTGAAGCGCGCTTAACGGCCTACAGCAGCAGAGACCAGCCCGCAAAAAGAGGCGTCACCGCGCGCTTGCATCCCCTTTTCCATCCCCTACCGTCATCGCCCCGATCTACCTATGTCGAAGCCATACGAAATTTTCGCCGCTCTTCCTCCCGCCGTTTCCGACCAGCTCTTTGCCTTCCTGCACGAACGCGAAAAGCCGCTCTACAAGGCCACCATCGACACACTGGCCAAGCAGCGGAAGCTGCGCCCCATCTTCGTCGAGCGCAAGCCGCGCGCCGACCGCCACAACTGGCTGAAGGAAGCCCTCGGCCGCAAGGCCAACGAAGCCGTAGCCGCACACCTGCTGCAGATCTGGCTCGTCGGCGCCCACGCCCAGCTGCTGTGCGACTTCCTCGACGGTCTCGGCATCGCCCACGATGAAAACGGTACCATCGAAGCCCTGCCGCCGGCTCCCACCAAGGAAGCGCTCATCAAAGCCATCGACCCGCTCTTTGAGAAGCATGAGCCGGCCGTAGTTGCCGTCTACCTGAATGCCTTCCAGGCCCTCGACGACACCGGCTGGTCCACGCTCGCCGAGTTGCTCACCGAGGACCCACGGTTGCAGTTGAGCGCGCCGACCGCAGCGTAAGCCGCTGCTTCCACCCGGACGACCACCCGGCTGGCGCTCACCTCACATCCTTCCTCCATGTCCGGGTCGCCGCTGCGAAAAATCCTGATCGCAGTGGGACTTTTGGGGCTGGCGCTGATGGCGCTCGTTTTTCTGGCACTTTACCGCCTCGGCCTGCTCTCAGTGATCTTTCAGCAGAATCCGGGACGATTCGATCGCCCGCAATTCGAAGCCATCGTCGCACAAGTGCGCCAGGCCGGTATGAAGCCGGGCACAGAGCAGCAGTTTTTCCTCACTGACTTTTCCGACCCAAAATCCCTTCGTCCGCTCAGCGAGGGCGAGGCCATGAAACTGTTTTCGGGAAAAGGCGCCGGGCACGTGTGGGCTCAGCTTTCACCCCAGGGATCCTTGAAAGTCGTCATCGAAACACGCGACTTGGGCCACGCCGGGGAATACGGCTTCGCCTATTCTGACACCGCCCTCTCGCCTACGCCCATGGATGGCGGCGGCAATTGGTATCAAGTAGAAGTTCCCGGGTACCTCAACATCGTCGAGCCCCGAATGAAAATCGACGAGCACTGGTGGAAAGTGCTCAATAATCTCAATTAGCCCACCCCAACGCATGTCTTCGAAAGCCAAAAAACTCCTCCACAAAAGCAACGTGTTGCAGGTCGCCATGCTCGAGGAATTGCAGTCACTCGTGAAAAACATCGAGCGCGGGGAGACCCTGCTCGCCGAGCTGAAACTCGATACCGAAGAGATGAATGCGAAGCACCAGCATCGACGCTCCACCCGCGAGGATATCGCCTACATCGAGGACCTGCTGAAATGCGCGAAGAAGAAACTCGCGTGGGAAAAGCAGATGGAGACCGTGGCGAAGCGGACGCCCGAGGTACTGGCCAAGGTCTCGACCGCCATGAACGACACCACCAATCCTCCTGCGGATGATGTGCGCACCACCACCCTCGCTCTGCTGCAATCCGTGCAGGGCGCGATGGCGCGCTTGGACGCCGCAAAGTCCGCCGATTAAAAGAAAGCCCCGCAGGCGCCGCTGCCGGCGGCCCGCGGGGCGAGATTCGCTTTCGCCGCCGTTACTTCTTCTCGGCGGGCGGATTGACGATGGTGGTGTTGTTTTCCACCTTCTTCTCCGGGGCTGGATTAATGATCGTTGTCTCCTTTTTCTCCACGGTGGTGGGAGGAGCATCCGATTTGACGCGGACGTCGCATCCGGAAAAAGTCGCGAGAGTGAGAGCCAAGACGGGGAAAGTGAGGTATTTGCGCATAACGTTTGAGTTTCAAACAAGATCGCGCGTGGGGACATTGTTGGTTGCTCTTCCACCTCAGGTGACGTCACTTATCGAAGGCGCCCGATCTGCGGCAGTGAGCGTCGCGCCCTGAAAATCCGTCATCGCCACACGCCGGAACGCGGCTACTTTCCCCTTTCCAATGTCGAAGCTGAAGCTCCTCCCTATCCTGCTTTGCGGCCTGGCCCTGTGCACGGCGGCCCACGCCCAGAATGACGCCCCCCCTGCCTCCCCGGTGATGCGCGAGGTCAGCCCCGGCATTTACGAGATCGGCCAGATCCATCTGGACCAAAAGGCGCGCACGGTCACCTTTCCCGCCGTGTTGAATATGAATGACGGCAATCTGGAGTATCTCCTCGTGACCGAGCAGGGCAACACCCACGAAAGCCTGCTGGTCAGCGACGTTTCCCCGAGCGACCTGCACTTTGCCATGCTGCTTCTCGGTGCCAAAGGCTCCGGCCAGCACGATGGCGATATGCCTCCAGCACAGATCGATTCGAAGTTCCTCAAGACTGCGCCAAAGATGAAAGGCGACAACGTGAGCATTACTTTGCGCTGGAAGGCGGGCGATGCAGAAAAGAGCTCGCCGGCCGAAGATTTGATCACCAACACCGAGACGAAGAAGCCGATGGAACGCGGTCCGTGGATCTATAATGGCTCGATGTTCAACGACGGCCACTTCCTCGCGCAGATCGAGGGTGCCCATGCATCCCTCGTCACTTATCCTGCCGCATTGATCAACAACCCGCGCAAGGGTAATGACAACGACCAGATTTGGATGGTGAACACCAAGGCCATCCCGGCGGTCAAAACCCCGGTGGACGTAACCATTACTTTGCTTTCCAATCCCGACGCCAAGCCCAAGACCCCATGAAAATCCAGCTGCTCCTCTGCACCGCGCTGTTTGCCTCCACCACCCTTTTCGCCGCGGAACCGCCCCCGCGCAGCGACGCCAATCTTTCCGTGCGGAACGAAGTGCTGCTCGCGATCGACAAGGGCCTCGCCTGGCTCAAGCAGCAGCAGAAAGCCGACGGCTCGATCGCCAATCCCGAGAATGGCGAACCCGCCGCCGAGCATCCCGCGCTCACCGCCATGCCGCTCATCGCTTTTTACCGCCAGCCCACGGGCAAGGCCGCCAGTGAATATGCGGATGTACTGAACAAGGGCTACGGCTTCCTCCGCAGCAAGGTGCAGCCCGACGGCGGCATCTACACCACCGGGCTCGCAAATTACAACACCTCGGTCTGCCTCGTGGCGCTGCTCAATACCCACGACCCCAAGGACGAGCCCATGCTCGCCCAGGCGCGTGACTTCATCGCCGGCATGCAGGCGAAGAACATGACCAAGCCCGAGACGGACGGCGGCATCGGCTACGGCACCACCGGAGTGAGCCCGAAGCGTGGCCATCCCGACCTCGACAACACGCTCATCGCGCTCGAGGCACTTCGCGCTTACAAGGCTTCGCACCCGACCACGGAGATCCCGGCGGGCAAGGATCTGAACTGGCAGGCCGCGATCGAATTCGTCAGCCGCTGCCAAAACCTCACCAGCAACAAACAGCCATGGGCCAGCGATGATGCGGCCAACAAAGGCGGCTTCATCTACTACCCCGGTGCGAGCAATGCCGGCGAACAGGATCTCGGCAATGGGAAGAAGGCTCTGCGCAGCTACGGCACCATGAGCTACGTCGGGCTGCTGAGTTACATCTACGCCGACCTCAAGCAGGACGATCCCCACGTGACCGCCGCCCTCGAGTGGCTGCAGAAAAACTACACGCTGGAAGAAAATCCCGGCCTCGGCCGCGCCGGTCTCTACTACTACTACCACCTCGCCTCAAAAGGCCTCGCCACCGCCAAGGTCCGCGAGATGACCACTCCTGACGGCAAGAAAGTCGACTGGGCTCACGACATGGCGCTCAAGCTCATCAACCTGCAAAACGGCAACGGCTCCTGGGCCAACGACACCGCCCGCTGGATGGAAAAAGATCCCGTGCTCGTCACCGCCTACAGCGTGATCACGCTGGAGATCATCTACAATCAGTTGTAGCCTGCGGGATGAACCTCACGGAAATCCTCGCCGAAGTGGACCTCCTCAGCGCGGCGGATCGGACTGAGCTCACGCGACGCCTCCGTGCCAGGGAACTTGCCGACGACCCACTACACCTCGCCGATGCTTCCGCACGCCTCGATCGGGCATTCCATGGTGAAGGTGCTTTCGGTGAGGAAGAGCTGCGCAGGCGGCCCTCGGTCGTCGAATAAGTTCGTCTCGGCGAGATGCCGAAACCAACGCCCAAACCGAGCGGGGCGAGATAGCTCGCCAACGCTGCAGGCAACACCGAAGGTGTTGAATCATCCAGCCCGGGGTTGCGAGGAACGAGCTACCCTGGGGAAAACATCCAATAACGGCCCAACCCTGAAAGGGTTGTATCAGGCTCGCGATGTCAGTCGTCGTTCAACCCCTTCAGGGTTGGCCGCGTTCGGAACGCGTACCCGGGGTAGCTCGTCCCTCGCAACCCCGGGCTGAAAGATTAAACACCGTCGGCGTTTCCGCCCCGCAGAGCTCTCTCAAAGTGCATAACAGGCTTTAGGGCCAAGCAGGCTCCGGAGCAAGCGAGCCCTCAAACACCTCCCGCTTGAGCACGCCGACGAAAGGCAGATTGCGATAGCGCTCATGATAGTCGAGCCCGTAGCCGACGACAAATTCGCCGCCGATATCGAAGCCGACGAAATCCGCTTCCAACTCTTCCGCACGGGCGATGCGCTTGCGCAGCAGCACACACACGCCCACGCTCGCCGGCTGCGCCTCCTCGCGCAGCCGCCCACAGATCGCATGCAGCGTGCGACCGCTGTCGAGAATGTCATCGATCACCAGCACGTGACGTCCCGCGATATCCGGCACCGCCAGTTGCTTGAACGTCACCTTGCCCGTGCTCTCCGTGCCGCCGTGGTAACTGGCTACGCCCAGGCAATCGAGCTTGAGCGGCAGCGGAATGCGGCGCAGCAAATCCGCAGCAAAGATGAGCGAGCCATTGAGCACCGCGATCACCGTCAGTTCCTTCCCGCGATAAGCCTCCGTGATCTCCGCCGCCAGCTCATCGAGCCGGCTCAGGATGGTTTGCTCATGAAAGAGAATGCGGTCGATGTCGTTCAGCATGGAAGAAAAGGCGAAGGGCGGA
This sequence comes from Chthoniobacter sp., assembly GCA_041287745.1. Lineage (GTDB taxonomy): Bacteria > Verrucomicrobiota > Verrucomicrobiia > Chthoniobacterales > Chthoniobacteraceae > Chthoniobacter. The sequence goes on from JBGGMZ010000404.1 coordinate 5,693, forward strand.
ATGAGTAATGGCAAATGCCAAACAAAGGCAAAGCACGAACCACGGCGTCCCTGCTATCTGCGATCTGCCATCAACAATCTGCCATCCAAGACTCCCATCTCCTTTCGCCCATCGTCATTCGTATTGCACCTCCCCGCCCTGCCCGCTAGACGATTATCCCCTCTCAAACCTCTCTCACCATGTCCTGCTACCACCCCTCCATCGAAGGCGCCCAGCACGGCGCAAAGTCCCTCCCCGATTTCCTCGCCTATGCCAAGCGCAGCGGCGCGAGCGGCGCGCAGCCGAGCAACTACATGCTCCATGGCGGCAAGCTCTTCAAATCCGCCAAGGAAATCAAAGCCGCTTTCGAAAAGGCCGAACTCGCCATCGACGGCGTGAGCGGCCACTGCCCCATTTGGGTCCACACCACGGCCTGGACGGAGTCCCCGACCATTCGCCCCTTCATCCCTGCCGACGTCGCCAAGAAGTCTCCCGCCGAAATCGAGAAGTGGGCGGAGAATTACGTCCTCAAGCTCCTCGACCTCATCGCCGAGCTCGGTCTCAAGGTCATGCCGATGTTTTGGGGCACCGCCTATGGCTGGGAAATCGCCACCGGTTATCCATGGGGATTCTGGGCTGGCCCGGGCTACGACCTGATCAAGGAAGGCAACGATCGCTTCGTGAAGAAGACGAAGAAGATCCGCGACCACGCGCGCAAGCTGGGCATCAAGCTCTGCCACGAGATCCACCCCGGCACCGCCGCCAGCACCGCCGACGATTTCCTCAATCTCGTGAAGATCACCGGCAACGACGAGACCATGGCCGTGAACGCCGATCCGTCGCACTGCTGGGAAGGCGAATCCTGGGAGACCCGCTTCCTCAAGGTGGGCCAATACATCTACGCCGCCCACGTGAAGAACTTCACCATCCGCGTCGGCTTCCCGCTGCGCACCATGGAGCCGAACTGGCCCGGCCGCGCCATGCAGTTCACCGATCTCCCGAGCGGCGACCTGAACATGAACCGCTACGTCGAGCTCCTGCTCATGGTCGGCTTCCCCAGCCGCTACTGCCAGCTCCATGGCACCAAGACCGCGCCGCTCGTGGTCGAAGCCGAGAGCGCCCACCGCGACCTCGATTCCACCAGCGCGAATGGCGTGGCCTATGTCCGCGATCATCTCCTCATCACTCCCGCCGGCGGGAGCTTCGAGGACGGCATGGGCGCGTAACTCGCACCACTCCACCTTACAAATCCACGGGCCGCGTTCTGCAAAGAGCGCGGCCCGTTTTTCATTTGCGCGCGACTGCTGTTGCCGGGTTCATTGAACCCGGCATCCATCATGGGTGGCACTCCCATTCAGTCATCCTGAACCGGAGAAGAAAAGTTTAGCCACGGATCGACACGGATGAAACACGGATGCAGAGAAGAAGCAGGAGGCGGGCGAAATCGGTTCACCAAGAAATGGATATAACGCCCATCCAAAACTCACGCAGGATTGATTCATCCGTGTCGATCCGTGGCTAATAATTTGTGTTGTTTCAGCTTGGCATGACGCCGGCGCATTTCCGGATTCCCGACTGCGCTTTCGCATTCTACGCTCCCCTCCGCTCTATGAATACCACCTCCCAGCTCTCCCGACGCGACTTCGTCACCAAGGCCACTTTGGCCACCGCACTTACCGCGGTCGCCCCTCATCTCGCGCGCGCCGAAACTTCCGCCGCAAACCGCTTCAAGATCATCGCCTTCAGCAAGCCTTTCGCGCAGATGAACCCCGAGGAAACGGCCGACCTCATTGCCGACATTGGCTGGGACGGCATCGAGTGTCCCGTGCGCGCCAAGGCCGGCCAGATCGCCCCCGAGCGCGTGGAGGAAGATCTGCCGAAGATGGTCGAGGCGCTGAAGAAGCGCGGCAAGGAAGTGACCATCGTCACGACGGAGATCACCAAGCTCGATCCGCTCGCCGAAAAAGTCCTGCGCACCACGGCCAAGCTCGGGATCAAAAAGTATCGCTTTGGCTTTGTGAAATATACCGCCGACAAACCGGTGACCGAGACCATGAAAGAAGTCGGCGCTGCGCTGAAAGATCTCGCCGCGCTCAATCACGAGCTCGGTCTGCAGGGCGGCTGGCAAAACCATTCCGGTGCCGACATGGTCGGCGCGCCGGTCTGGGACATTTGGGAAATGATCAAGGATCTCAATCCACAGGACATCGGAGTCTGTTTCGATATCGGCCACGCCACCCTCGAGGGCGGTCTCTCCTGGCCTATCGAGGCGCGCTTGATGGAGCCACGCTACGTCGCCGTGTATCTCAAGGATTTCCGCTGGGAAAAAACCGCAAAGGGTTGGGAGCCAATCTGGTGCAATTTCGGCGAAGGTGCCGTACGCCAGAGCTTCCTCACCAAGCTCAAGGCCTCCAACTACCAAGGCCCGCTCTGCCAGCACCACGAATACAAAACGCTCGGCACGGGAGCGGAGATGGTGGCGAACATGAAGAAAGATCTCGCGAAGCTTCGCGAGTGGCTGGCGTAAGCGAACTGCATCTCCGCCAATCTATTCGCGAGCGAGGGAAGCTGCGCCGGTGTATCGGAATCGCTGACCTCAGGCCGACCTCATCGCATCAGAACAAAAAAAGCGGGAACGCCCAGTGGGCGTTCCCGATCTTTTGTTGCAGATTTACTGTCGCTTCTCCACTCCTCCGACGCCGCTCGAGCTGGAACCAAAATAAACCAGCTAGCGGCGCAGAAGACCCATCATCCTGCCACCGGCTCAGTGGTGGTGATGATGGCCGTGGGAGCTGTGGTAGTAGTACCCGCGGTGGCCGCCGAAGGCGAAGCTCACACCGGGACCATAGCCGTAGTATGGACGGCTATAGGTGTAGTACGGCTGGCTGTAGCCATAGTACGGCTCGCTATACGAGTAGTAATAAGGCCGTTGCGAGTAGTAGTACGGGCTGCCAAACGTCACACCGACGCGCGGTCCCGAACGGTAATAGGAATGGCCGTAAGAGCGGCCGTAGTAATGATGGTCGCGAGCCTGTGCCGGTGTTGCGAGAGCAAAGCCGCCCAAGGCTACAACCCCAAGAATGGTAGTACGAAGGATATTCATGGTTGTTGATTTCTTGTTTATTTGGACAGACCGGAGGGTCTTTTTATTCAAACACTGAATCGAAATACATAGACTCCCTGCGCGTCTTTCCCCCGGTTGGCACTTGCGGTGCTAAATTTGTGTGCGACTAAATCAATCGCCGATGCCAAGACTCGCCTACCTCTCCATCTGCCTGCTTGCTGTGTTTTTTGCCTGGCCCGCCAAGGCTGAGACGCAGCCAGTGGAAATTCCATTCACCTTCACCGATGGATTTATCAGGGTCCAAGCGCGTGTGCCGCAATGCACCGAGCCACTTTATTTCCTGCTCGATTCCGGCGCTGGCGCTTCCGTCCTGAGCCTGCGCACCGCGCAGCGCTTGCACATTCCTCTCGGCAAGACGGAGAGCGTGCGTGGTGTGGGCGTCAGTGCCGCCGCCCACCATCTCGCCGGCGTGGATGCCACGGCCAGCGGCGTGCTGCTTTCGAATGTTTCGCTGGCCGTCGACCTCAGTGCGGCGGATGAACTTTGCAGCAAGCCGATCGATGGCCTGATCGGCGTAGGATTTTTCAAGGACCGCGTCGTGCAGATCGACTACACACGCCGTGTGCTGCGCGTCGGCGCGGCAGTGCCCGCCACCGCCGCCGAGCGCCTGCCGATCAAGATGATGAACGGCATCATGTGCGTGCCTGTGGGAGTGAATGATTCCACCAGCCGCTGGACTCGCTTCGATACCGGTTGCAACGACTCGCTGCACTGGGTCATCCCGCGCACCGCCGCCCGTGGCGATCACAATGCCGTCTCGATCGGTTTCGTCACCGATACCGACGACACCTCGCTCACTTCCGTCTCACTCGGCAAGCGCGCCTTGCATACCGTTAAAACGGCGCTCCACGGCTCCCCGCTCTTTCCCGGTGAAGCCGGCCTGCTCGGCAACGGCATCCTCTCGCAATTCGTCGTGACCGTCGACTGGCCCAATCGGCAGGTGCTTCTGACAGACGCCCCGCGGTAAGGAGCGTTGATCTCTTACCTGTACGCCGAAACGGTGTCGCAAGCTGCGCTCGCGACACCGCACGGAGGAATGGTTGATCGTTAGTTTATTGGCTTAGCGCCAGTCGTTACAGGCCCAGCGCCCGCACCGTTGCAGTGTCCAGGCTTCCAGTCGCCGGAAGACGATTGTCATTTTGGAAGTCGGCAATGGCGTCACGGGTTTGTGGCCCGATCACACCATCCGCCGGTCCAGCGCTGTAGCCGAGTCGGTTCAGGCGATCCTGTGCACTCGCAGCGAGCGAGTCGGACGAGGAGTAGTCGTAGGCATAGCCTGGCGAGGAGTAGGTGGCTTCGCCATAGCCGTAGCCGTTATCATAGGGATACCCGTAGTCGTAAACGCCCGGGTCGATGATCAGCCAAGAGCCGCCGGAGTAGCGGTAGTGGTGGTGATTCCATTCGTGCACGCGATTATGGTCCCAGCTGCGCGACATGTTCGACGGCACGCGGAAATCGCGACCATCTCCACGGCTGTTCGAGAACTGCCGCTGTGCCGACGGGGTCGTCGTCGTGGCAAAGTTTCGGCGCGTTTGGGCGTCCACCGCGGCAGCATTGCTCCTGTCGATGGCGTGGCCACCAAACGCGATGCTTGGTGAGTTACGTTGATTACGCGTCACCGATGGCGTGAAGCTTCTCGGCGACTCCGAGCGCGCGATCGGCGCCTGTCGGAATTGCGTTTGGGGCTGTGTCGCAACACGTGGCGCCGAAGGGGCGCGCATGACGTTGGCGTTTGAGACACGTGGCGCGGATGACATGCGCGGGGCCGCAGACATGTGAGGCGCAGAGACACGGGCAGGAGCAGAAACATGAGGGGCGCCGCCGCCGCCGGCATGCCCACCACCACCGCCGCCACCGTGACCACCGCCCTTATCAGCAAAAACGGTCGGCGTAAGGACAGTAGCAATTATCGTGGCCAGACCGCAGGTTAGGATTCGATTCATAATGGATTACCTCCACAGACTGAATCGCTGCCCGGTCGGTATACGGTCTCAAACGGGGACACCATGCGCGTGTGGCCATTTCCACTACGTCCGGCGGATTTCCCTTCGCGCGCCAGAGTGCCTATGGAAAGAATGCCGCATGAACTTGCGATCCGTTGTGCTCCTGTTGTCAACGTGCTGGGGATGGATCGGCCTCTCCGCGCAAGCAGCCCCGCGAGTATTTCACGAAGCAAACGTCTCGTTCACTTATGACGACTCGGTGCTGAAAAAACCGGGCGTGCGTCATGTCAAGGCACTGCAACTCACCACGCCCACGGACATTCCCGAAGGCGTCGCACCCGCCCATATCGAGATCCAGTTTGGCAAAGACCAAGGCAGGCTTTGGATTTTTCCGGCGACCGATTCCGGCGTGAAAGATTTCCGCAAAGCCTACCCGACTCACGCCGACGCGCAGAAGCTCCTGCGCACCGTGCTGCGCGAGCGCCCGGAAAAGCGCAAGGAGTTGCCTTCGTTGCCGTGGGCGGACACCGGCCAGGCTTTCAACAAAAAGCTCCGCTACCTCGACTTTCACGGCGGCTCCGGCATCGCGTGGCTCACGCAGTGGACCATCGAGCCGGTGCCGGTCAACAACTCGCAGCTTCAATACCGCTTCCAAGGCCTCACGAAGGACGGCGCATTCTACGTCGCCGCGCAAATCAACGTCTCCCATCCCTCGCTGCCTGCGAAGCCCGAGGTAAAGGACTATCGCACTTTCGAAAAGCACTACGCCGCCTACCTGGAGAAGGCCGCACAGGAAATCGGCGCGCAGCCGGATGAATCATTCCAGCCCTCGCTGGCCAAATTGCGGGCGATGTTCGAGAGCATTCAGATCACGGCGGCGCCGTGATTCCGCCTTGACTTTCGGCCCGGAAGGATGCTAGAAGCATCCTTGTCCGTGGTCAGGAAAGCAGATGGATTTCCGGAGCTTTCCGAATGGTGAGGGACCGTTCATGCCAGCCGTATGCCCAGTCACATTTCACAACCGTGCCGCCAACCCGCCCAAAAACCGGCTCGTTTCACCGCAAAGACCGGCCGCAGGTCGGGGTCAATCCAGAGTAATCGTGCTGAATCGTATCTAATCGTGCCTGCAATCTCCCCTGCCCCAACTCCCTCACTACCGCTAATGCCCCAGCAGGCCAAACAAGGCGGCACAAGGCAACACAAGGTCCAACCAGCCCCCCATTTTTTCTGCCACTCCCTGGTGCGTACTATCCTACTGGTCGTGCTTCTCACGATCGTGGCTGGCTCGCCCCTGCGCGCCGTCACCTTCGTCGTCGAGCCAGAACAACTCGAGCTACCCGGGGGATGGGAGACGGTCGCCACACCACGCAACGACTCCGCCCGCAAATACATCCTCGCTGGCCCGCATGCCAAGGGTGCTCCCGCCGCGGGCGCGCTGGAGATTCCGCACGCCGGCAAGTGGCACCTTTGGGTGCGGAGCAAGGATTTCGCCGCGGACCGCCCCGGCACTCGCACCTTCACCGTGCGACTGGGCACCACGCGCTCGCAGACGATCTTCGGCAGGCACGGTCGGGCGACAGACGACGGCTGGGCCTGGGAAGATGGCGGTGTCTTCGATCTGGCCGCTGGTCCGACGTTGCTCGCGATCGGCGATGAAGTGACCTCATCGGCCCGCTGCGACACGCTTGTTTTGAGCGACAATCCCACCTACCGCCCGGAAGGCGTGCCGTGGAAGCTCTCCAAATCCGCCGCGACAATGGCGCCGCTGACCATCGAGGAGAAATCGCAGCGGGCGTATCTGCCCGAGCCCTTTCTCTCCGTGAACGCGGAGCCCCTCGCCACACTGCAGAATTCCAGCGTACGCCTGACATTCCACGGAGCAACCACGGCGACTGGTCCTGCCATTACTCTTCACGCCTCCACCTTCAATGGCGACCGTTGGATGCCCGTGGAAAATGCGGAAGCCGAGGGATATCGCATCCTGTTCCGCCCGCCGGAGAGCGACCCGAAGATCGCGAGCACACGCGTGCATCCCACGTGGGACACAGCATTCAGCCCAGTCATCGAAGCGAGTTGCGCGGGCGCGAGCGTGAAAAGCCGGCTGGGAATCGCGACCGCACCGTGGGCGTCGGCGCGTTGCTTTGCCCTCCACCCTTCGGCACTGAAGCAGCGCGACGCGAATACCGTCGTGCTGGATTTTCCCGAGACCCCTGCCGGCAAGCTCACGGCCACCTGGCATCTTTCCGAAAATCAACCGGCCGCCGAAGTCAGCTTGCACTTCATGCCGAAGGCCCCCGGTCACTATTCGCTCGGCTATCACGCCCCGCTCACCTGCACGCCGGATGCTGCGGATTTCCTGCTGCTCCCATTCATGTATCAGGGCAAGCGCTTCCCCGATGAAGCGTCCGTCATCCTCAGCGCGCTCACACCCACGCCGCTGTCGCTGGTCAATCGCGGCGGAGTTTCCTGCGCGCTGGTCGCGGATCCACAGTCGATCCCCTTCGAATGGCCGACGCAGAAAAATTCGCGCTATGCCTTCGGACTGCGCAATGAAAACAGCATGGCCCAACCGCTCATCTACACGCCCGTTCTCGGCCAGCCGGGCAGTGTCTCGAATGGAGAAGCGATCACCGCGAGCTTCTTCGTATGGCTGCAGCGCGGCGATTGGTATGCGGCCTATCGGCGCATCGCTGATGAAGTATTCGCGCTAAAAGATTATCGCCGGCCCGTGACCGCTTCGCTTTCCGATGCGGCGCTGAATATCGTGGACCTCATGCGCAACGAGGAAGCCGCCGGCTGGCACGCGCACGCCAAGGGGCCGTGGAATATCGAGAGCCGCAACACCGTAAGCCAGGTCTCACCGCTCACCTATCTCAGCATCTACCTGCTCACCGGCGACGAGGATTTCTACCAGCGCTTCGCGCGGCCTTCGCTCGAGTATCTCCTCTCGCGGCCCGGGCCACACTTCGCCGCGGAGCACGAGATCTGGGACAACTACTATCATCACCAGCCCATGCGCGGACCCGGCTCGCTATTCGGCGCGAGCACCTTTGCCTCGGCCTATGCGATGACGCAGGGACGCACCGGCGCCTTTGGCTCGCTCTGCCTGGATGAGAAAGGCGCGCCGCGTGCGTTGCACGCAAATGGCCACACCCAGCCCTTTGCCGATGCTCTCGCGCTTTACCGGATCACGGGTGAACAGCACTGGCTCGATACCGCCATCGACGCCGCGGACAAATACATCGCGGCGAACATCACCACGCTCCCCACCAAGGATCTCGGCATCATGCCCTTCGTGAACGTCTCCTTCACGCCCGATTGGGAAGGTCTGCTGCAGATGTATGATGCCACGGGCGAGAAACGCTTCCTCGCTGCCGCCACCGAGGGTGCGCGCTGGCACCTGACTTCGCTCTGGACGCAGCCCACGATCCCCGCGGGCGACACCACCATTCATCCTGGCGGCATCTACGACATCAACCGGCACATCTGGTGGTTTGGCGACAAGCTCTTCCGCCGCGGCATGTTTGAAAGCGCAGCCACCGATGAGACGCCCTATCCGCCGCCGCCGAGGCTTCCGGAAAAGCGCGTGCCCGCATGGCAGGTGAGCCAGGTCGGCCTCGGTCTCGAGCAGCCATCCACCTACAACCGCACCGGCCCGCAGGCGAACATCATGATGAACGCTTGGGCGCCGAGCATGCTGCGCCTCGCCCGTCCTTCGGGCGACATGGCGTTCCGGACCGCCGCGCGCAATGCGGTGATCGGACGATTCGCCAATTATCCCGGTTACTATCTCGATGGTGCGACGACGGAGTACCAGCGCGCCGACTATCCGTTGAAAGGCCCGGATGTCACTTCGCTCTACGTACACCACGTCCCGCCCACCGCCGCGTATGTGCTCGATTATCTCTTCTCCGACGTGGAAACGCGCTCCGCGGGCGAGGTCGCGTTTCCCTATGTGCGGCAGTGCGGGTACGTGTGGTTCGACAGCCGGCTCTATGGACATGCGCCGGGCAAGGTCTACGGCGAGAGCGCCTGGCCTTGGCTGCATCGCACGGCGGTGACGCTGGACAACATCAACGTCGATCGCGTGCTCGCGGAGGGCGGCGGCAAACTCCACGTCATCCTGCTAAATCAAGTGGCCGAGCCGCAATTCGTCCGCGTGACCTTCGACAGCCGGGTCCTCGGTCGCGATGTGGATGGCCTCACGGTCAACGTCCACCAGGAAAATCAACCGGCCAATCCGCTCAGCATCAATGTTGATACCGTTGAAGTGAAGGTCGGCGGGCTCGGCATCACCGTGCTCACCGTCGAGGGCTTGAAAATCGACGTGCCGACACATCGCATCACGCCACCGGCGCAATTCGCGCTCCCAAGCCAGCCCGCCATCCAGCACGCCGCATTTGCCGACAGCTCGCTGGAAGCGGTCGGCACGGAACTGCAGGTGCCACCATTCACCTGGCGTGACCTCTATGTGTACGTTACCGCCTCCATCGATGACGTGCGCTCGGCCACCCTGCGCTACCGCGTGGGCGATGGCCCCGAGCAGCGCATCGAGGGCCGCGAGTTCCCATGGGAATTTTCCGCGCGGGTGAAAGACATGAGCGCGAAGATCTCGTGGCAGGTGGACATCGAAACCAGCGATGGCCGCAAACTCACCACGAAACCTTGAACAACCTCCCCATTCTGCAAAGCTATCACCTCTCCCTTATGCACTCCCGCCCCTCTCTCGGTCGTCGCCAGTTTCTCCGCAACGCCAGCCTCGCCGGAGCCGCGGCGCTGCTGGGCCGGCGTGCCTATGGTGCCGATACCGTCACGCTGCCTTTTGCCAATGGCGAACGCACGCTGGCGACGTATCCGCAGAAGCGCGCGCTTATTTTGCAAACAGCGCGTCCCCCGCAACTCGAGACGCCCTTTTCCGTTTTCAATGAAGGGGTCATCACACCGAATGACGCCTTCTTTGTCCGCTATCATCTGGCGAACATCCCGCTCTCCATCGATCCGGAAAAATTTCGCCTTGAGGTCAAGGGACAGGTGGAGAAGCCGCTGAGCCTTTCAATCGACGCGCTGCGGCACGACTTCGAGAACGTGGAAGTCGTCGCGGTCAATCAATGCTCCGGCAATAGTCGCGGTTTTTCCCAGCCGCGCGTTGGCGGCGGACAACTCGGCAACGGCGCGATGGGCAATGCGAAGTGGCGTGGCGTGCGACTGAAAGACGTGCTGGAGAAAGCCGGCCTGCAGGCCGGCGCGAAGCAGGTGATCTGCAACGGCCTGGATGCACCGGTGCTCCCGCAGACGCCGGATTTCATCAAGGCCCTCGACCTCGACCACGCGCTCGATGGCGACGTGATGCTGGCCTTTGAGATGAATGGCGAAGCGCTGCCCATGCTCAATGGCTTTCCGCTCCGCCTCGTGGTGCCCGGCTATTACGGCACCTATTGGGTCAAGCACATCAACGAACTCACCGTCGTACCCGATGTGCTCGACAACTTCTGGATGACCACCGCCTACCGGATTCCAAATACGCCAGGCGGCTGCATCGAGCCCGGCACGACGACCAAGAATACCGTGCCGATCAATCGCTTCAACGTGCGCTCGTTCATCACCAGCCACGCCGATGGCGGCATGGCATCAACCAAACACTCGGTGCAAGTCCGCGGTATCGCCTTCGATGGCGGCAGCGGCATCCGCGAAGTGCTTTTCTCCGGCGACGGCGGCAAGAGTTGGCAGGCCGCAAAACTCGGCGACGACCTCGGGCGCTTCTCCTTCCGCGAATGGAAGCTGCCCTATACGCCACCGCAAGCCGGCGCTGCGGAATGGAAATGCCGCGCCATCAATCGCCTCGGCGAATCGCAACCCATGGAGCCGCTGTGGAATCCATCGGGCTACATGCGCAACGTCGTCGAAACCGTGAAAGTCACCATCGCCTGATTTGCTCCGATGAAAACTCGCACCACTCTCCTTCTCGCCGCACTCAGCATCGTCGCCACTGGCGCCATTGCCAATGAGGTAACCATCGCCCTCCCCGCCGAGACCGCTGTGCTCCGCCCCGGCAAAGGCCTCGAGCTCGCACAGGCCAATTGCATGGTCTGCCACTCCGTCGACTACATCCAGACGCAGCCCCCCATGCCGCGCAAATTCTGGGAAGCCGAGGTCAAAAAAATGCGCGAAAAATACGGCGCGCCCACGCCGGAGGACACCGTCCCCACGCTCGTCGACTACCTCACCGCCACCTATGGCGTGGCCGACGCGAAGAAGCCGTAGTCTCCGCCTTCGCCAACGTCCCACTTCCCACAGCTGAATGCGGACACCGGCGTCGGAAGACAGACGGGCTACCGCGCTTCGGAGTCGAAGTTGGGCTTCTTGTTGCTGGTCTTTTTGTAGGTGCCGTCGGAGTAGACGCGGTTGCCGAAGCCGCAGGTACCTTCTTGTTTTACGATCAGTTTTCCGCCGGTGAATTTCATGGTGATCTTGCACTCTTCCTCGGCGCCTTCGGGGCGGAAGATGGCGGTGTCACCCTCGATGATGGCAATGCCACCACCCTGACCGGTGTTGGCCATCGGGCCCTGCGGGGATTTGTATTCGTAGGTGCCTTCGAAGGCGACTTGCAGCTTGTTGTTACCGAGGGCCCACACTTTCAGCGTGTTGAGGCGGTAGGTCCAGGTGCCGTTCACTTGCGCGGCGGTCACGTCCTTTGAACCCTTCGAAGCGGGTGTCTCTGCGCGTGCAGTGAGAGAACAGGCAGCGAGGCTGATGACGACCACTAGAATTCGGAAAGCATTCATAGATGAAGGGAAAGTTATCGCGAAGAAATGCCCACCACCGCCAGCGCATTTACTTTAGCGCCTTCTCGATCGAATCCGCGACTTGCTGGCCGAGGAAATCGTAACCCTCCGGCTTGAAATGGACATCGTTGTGATTCTGCATTTCCGCGAGATGCGGTATGATGGCGGTGAAGAGATCGTCGGTAGGAATACTGTGCTTCTTCATCACCTCGGCCGCCGCGGCGTTGTGCTCCACGACGGAGGCGGCGGTTTGCTTTTTCTCCGCGTCATCGGGGATCGGCGTGGTGCTGGCCCACACGAGTTTCGCGCCGGTCTTTTGCATCCGCTCGATCAGTTGCTCGAGGCGTTGCGTGTAGTCGGCGATGGGCGTGGCGCGATCGTGAATCCCGAAGTTGAAATGAATGACATCCCACTTTCCATCACCCAGCCAGACCTCGATCTTCTTCAAGCCATTCGCGGTGGGCCCGCAATTCTCCGGCGCGCGATGCACATTCGCTTTGCCGGCCATCGCCTTGCGCGTGGCCTGGGTGTAGCCGCGAGAGACGGAATCGCCAATAAGCAGCACGCGCGGCAGCTTCGGGTCATCCTGCACGAAGTCCCAGGCGTTCGACTTGCCGGCGACTTTCTCCTTCTTGTGAATCGGCAGATAAAAGCCGCCAAGATTCTCCTGCAGCACGCGCTCCCACGCCTGCTGATCCGGCGGCAGCTTGGCCACGACCGCTTGGTAATCTTCATCCAGCTTACGTTCCTCGGCGGCCTTTTGCGCCGCCGCTTCCGTGGCATTGGTCGGCTCGCCTTTCGGCGGTTGGGCAGATTGCTGGGCGATAGCGGACGAGGCCATCGCAACGATGGCGAAAAGGATGCGTTTCATAGTTCGGGGTCTGGTGGGACTACCCCATAAGACTTCGAACACCAGTCCATTCTTTGGTTTTGTCTAAGCCACCGCTTTTCATCGGGTCTCCTTCATCGCGACACAGTCCCCCCATGCTGCTGCCCAATACTTCCCCCGCCCCACGTCTCTTGGCGGTTCTTGCGTCCTTCCTCCTCCTGCCATTCGCGCGGGCCGCAGAACATTCCTCGCGGCCCGTCCCGGAATTGAAGGCGGACGAACACACCATTTTCCTTCTCGAAGCCAGTGCGGAAAAGAGCGAACTCGTGGACCGCACCGGCCACTTCAAGCCGATCGTGACGGGCGGAAAAGTGACGCCCGACCCAGCATTCGGCGCGTGCCTGAGGCTGGCGGCTGGCGACAAGACCGGCATCACGATCAAGGATGACGGCACGATTTCCTTCGAGGGCGGTGTCACCCTAGATGCGTGGGTCTGCTTCGATGAACTCCCTCCGGAAAAGGGCGCAATGCTGGCGATGAAGATCGGCTCCTTTGCGTGGGATCTGCAAAAAGGAAAATTCAACACCGCGTGGCTGACCTTTCCCTCCGAGGAAATTTTCACGACCACGCCACAGCAGTTCAAATACTACCCGGTGGGCGTTGAGTTGATCAACGGGCTGATGAACGTGCCCGTGGGGAAATGGGTGCACCTTACCGCCAGCTACGATGCCTCGCTGGGAGTCATCACCACGCTCATCGACGGTGTGGTGGATCGCCGTCGCTATCGGTATCGCGGCCCGCAGCCACTGCTGAGCGACAGCAAGGGTCCCCTCACGCTCTTGACCGGACTCACGAGCTGCCGCGTCGGTGCCATCAAGCTTTCCAAGTCCACCCCCGAGGTCGCCCCGCCGACAATGGAGGCGTATCTGAACGCGCTGCCTTACCGCGGCGAAGTGATGATCACTCTCGATCATATCGACTCGCGGATTGCCCTCCCCATTGAGATCACGATCGTCGCGGAAAAGGCCAGCGGAGCAGCCTCCACGCTGCAAAAAATCACGCTCGACTCCCACACGCGACGCGACGTTGTCTTCGATGCGCCCACGTGGGTGAACAGCCTGCATACCTTCACGGTGAACGCGACCTCGGAGGGCCGGCAATTTTTCACCCGCACATTACGGCTGGGCAACGTGAAGCCTGCGGGCCGGACGATGATTCATGCGGACAACACGCTGTCGCACGACGGGAAGAAATTTTTCCCGCTCATGATGTACCACGCCATGCCCGAGGATTTCCCGCTCATGGCGGAACTGGGCATCAACATCGTGCTCAACGATTTCAACCTAAACCGCACCTACCCAAGTGATCGCGCTGGTTACGTGCAGGGGCTTACGGCCTGCCTCGATGCCGCGGAGAAGAACCACCTGTTCATGATCGCCAGCGCGAACGCTGCCTTTGGAAAGCTCTTCACCATCCCCGTCGCCCGGGAACATCCGGCGCTGCTGCTGTGGTATGGCGACGACGAACCTTGGGGCGACCTCACGCGCCTCAGCGAAAGCTACAACACGATCAAGATGATCGAGCCGAATTTGCCCGTGCTCATCGTGCAAAACAACTACTCCCGCCTCCAGGACACCGCGCCCGCAGCAGATATCCTTGCGACCGATCCGTATCCCATTCCCAACGTCTCCCTGCGGGCAGTGTGCGATGCCACGCAATCGTCCATCCGCGCCGTCGCCGGCCGCAAGCCCGTGTGGGCAGTGCTGCCGCAGTACGGCGGCAAAGTGCCCACCCGCGAAGAACTGCGCGGCATGATCTGGCTCGCCATTGCCAGCGGCGCCAACGGCCTGGGATTCTTCACTTGGGACGAACGCATTCGCGATCCGCAGACCAGCGCACTACACGGCTGGTTCACGAAAGAGCACCCCGAACAAATCGAAGACCTCCGCAGCGTGCTCAGAGAAGTGCATGCACTCGAAGCGGTGCTGCTCACGTCCAATGCCGAGAAACAGCCGGCCTTTGCCCCGGCCAATCCGGCTCTGCATGCCTTGCTCAAGGAAGCCGATGGCCATCGCTATCTGATCGTCGCCAACGACTCCCGCCGCGCCGAAGAAGGCGTGCTCAGGAGCGAGGCGGCAGCCAACGCCGAGGCGCGCTGCATCAGCGATGTTGGAGGCGGCGCTACACTCCGCTTTCACGATGGCGAATTGTCCATCAAACTACCGCCTCTCGGCATGGCCGTCTACGAACTCAAACCATAGAGCCCTTCGAAAATCCTCCGTTATGAAATCCCCAATCCTTCTCATTCTGGCCCTCTGCGTGGCCGTTTCCGCGGTCTTCGCCCAGGAGCCGCCCAAACCCGCCCAGGCGAAATCCGATGTCATGGCGCCGATCGAAGACCAACCCGGCCTGCCGCGCGTGCTCCTCATCGGGGATTCCATCTCCATCGGCTACACGAAGCCGGTGCGCGATCTCCTCAAGGACAAGGCGAATGTCCACCGCATCCCGACCAATGGCGGACCGACGAAAAACGGCGTCGCCAATATCGACAAATGGCTCGGCACCGGGAAATGGGACGTCATTCATTTCAACTGGGGCATTCACGACTTGAAACACATGCCCGATGGAAAGCGGCAGGTGGAACCGGAAGATTACGAGAAGAACCTGCGCGCTCTGGTAGCGAAGCTCAAGACGACCGGCGCGAAGCTCATCTGGGCGACGACCACACCGATCCCCGAGGGCGAGCTCAATCCCGCGCGCACCTTCGGAAAGGTGGCGGAATATAATGAAATCGCCCAGCGCGTGATGAAGGAAAACGGCGTGGAGATCGACGACCTCAACGCCACTATCACCCCGCACCTCGCGGAGATGCAGAATCCGAAAGACGTGCACTACAAACCGGAAGGCTATGCGACGCTCGCGAAGCAGGTGGCTGCGAGCATTCAGGCGGTATTGCCGGCGAAGAAGTAACTGACTTTCGCGCTTCCGCGCAGACCGTCTACGCGCCGCCTTTTCGCAAGAGCGCCTGCGCCTGCGCGATCACCCACGTGAGCACCATGCTCACCATTCCGATCCCTGCCATCATGGCGACCACGCCCGGCAACGAAATGGCATTCGTCGGCACACCCCACCCCGCTAGCGTGGAGATAAGAACCAAGTGAACGACGTAAAGCGTCAGTGAATGTTTCCCTGCAAAAAGCGCCAGTGCAGGGCGCTTTTGTGAAGCGAACAATTCACAAAACGCAGCCAGAACGAGCACCCAGGCAACTCTGCTGAAAAACGACGCAGGACTCGCCGGCGAATAGCTGGCCGCACCGAGAAAAGTCCACACCACCACTCCCAAGGGCAGCGGAGTGATAAACAGGACCGACGTGCTGGGCCGGCCAAAACGCAGAGGATGGAGGATCGGTAACTGGGCGACAGCATCTGCCTCACCGCCCGCCTCCGAAGGACGCCGAGCGTAAGCGTAGACCGCGCCGCTCATCGCACCGAAGAAGACGAAACCTGCCCACGAGAAGAGAGGGAACCACGAGCCGGTGCTGCGATTGACCCAAGCCTGGAGCGGAATCGGGAAGCCATTCCACTCAGCCGCGAATGGCGCGATAAATACAAAAAGAGCGAGAAGAACGGTGAGACCCATCCACCATACTTGCTGGCCACGACGCCCTCCGAACTTTTGCGCCAGCCATGTAATACCGAGCAACAGCCCAAGCGACACCGCGATGCACTGCAACACATCCACCTGTGTTCCCACGCGTAAGGCGGCGTCCCAGCGGTGCTGCCCCAGTTCCGTCCACGGAAAGTGCAGTGCGTAGGCGATGAAGATGAGACCCAGCAACTGCCGCGCGCGGCGGGCAAACTTCACGGGCTTCTCCGGAGTAGCACCGCGCTCCATGCCTTGCACAAATCCGGCAATGAAAAGGAACGAGGGAGCTACGAGTCCGTTGATGTAGTTGAGCACCGCAAACCAGCCTTCTGCCCGCACCGCGGTGGCGAGGAAGGTATTCACCACGTGCGTCTCGATCATCACCAGCACGGCCATGCCGCGAAAAAGATCGATCCACGCGAGCCGCTCACGCCGGGCGCGCGGCGCGATGTCGATCTGTCGGGGGGAACCGCTCTCGGCGATCGGGCGGCTCAAGACGGGAAACAGGTTACTGGAATTTGATCTTCACCTCGGGCGCGCTCTCGATCTTCACGCCGTCGAGTCCTTTGATGAGCGCCTTGGCTTCCTGCAGGCTCTGCGGGTTCGCCTTGGCCAGCGCTTTGAATTTCTCGGGGTCGGCCATCACTTTGTTGAAATCCATGTCCATGAGCGTGACGCGCGAGCCGTCGCGATATTCGGCGTTCGTCTCGCTGATCATGCCCTGCACCTCCACGGCGAGAGAGATGCGCATGTCCTTGAACATCTGCTTCATCATCTGCATGGCCATGTCCTCCATGCCCTCCGGCTGCGGCTCCTTCGGCTTAAACTCCGGCGCTGGCATCTTGAGGCTCAGTTGCGCCGGGCTGCCCTTGTCGAATTGGAAAAGGATCGGCTCCTTCTTGTTGCCGGGAGGCTTGGGGCCGCCGCTGTCCGACAGTGCCTCGCCCGGGTTCTGATCGAGCTTCAGTTTGTTGATGTCGGTGAAGGCGTAGATCGCTTTGAAGCCTTTGCCCTGCTCGCCATCGATGCGCTCGGCGGAGACGAAGGTCACGCCCTCACCCATCTTGCTGGCGGCGGCCTTGATCTTTGCCTCATCGAAAAGATCGGGCATGGCGCTGGCCCCTTCCTTTTTCTTGCCGGTTGCGCCGCCGATGGTCCCGACCATCTGCTCCGTTGCCGCGAGACCCGCTTTGGAAAGAACCACGGTTTCCTCCACCGTGCCGCTGCCATCGGGCTTCAGCTTCACGACCTGCTCCATCTGCAAGCAGCCAGTCAGGCCAAACATGGCCACCATTGCGGCAAAAAGCAGGCGAAAGGCTTTCATAAGGGCGCCTCTCATACGCCGGAAATGCCTGGTTGGCGAGGATTACCCGAACCCGGAGGTCGTACTCTCCGAAGCGGCGGACGCCGCTCGATACAGCCAAATTTCCACTCTCCGGCGAAACTCGGAGCGAGCAGCGCTTTTCTTCTCGGCAAGCCGCGGAGTCGCACGGATATTCCCCGAGCCCATGGATTTTCTCGATGAACTTCAGCAGCGCGTCCTCCTCGGCGATGGTGCCATGGGGACGGAACTCCTGTCCCTCGGTGTGCCCCCAGGGCGTTGCCTGGAGGAGCTGTGCGTGAGTGATGCGGATCTCGTGCGCGGTGCC
>JBGGMZ010000405.1:0-7172 GCA_041287745.1 Chthoniobacter sp.
CGGGCATGGAGAAGGAAGATCACCACGAAGACGCGAAGGCACGAAGGGGCAAAGAGCGAGGGCAGCTGCTGAGATTGCGCCCACCTTCGTGCCTTCGCGTCTTCGTGGTTAATTACTAATACTTCCCGAAAAAAGCGCCCCAAATTAGGGAGGAAACTTCCCTGACAGGACACTAGGGACTCTTGTAGGGCGGCGCTTCGGTGTGGATGAGTTCGGGTTGCCCCGGCGGATTGATCGCGTTGAAAACCAGCGCAGCCGCAGCGCCGGCAGCGAAGTCCGCCAGCAAATAGATCCAGAGATTGCTCCAGCTCGAAATGCCCATGACGGTGATGCCCACCGCGACCGCGGGATTGAACGCCCCGCCGGAAATGTCGCCTACCGCAAACGCGCCAATCATGACCGTCATGCCGATGGCCAGGCCGTAAAAGGAATTTCCGGAGGTCCCGTCCGCCGTGGCAGCATTCAGAACCACATAGACCAGTGCGAAGGTGAAGAGGAACTCCGCGACCAGCGCGGGGACGAGCTTCGGTGCAATGGGGACGACGGTCACGCCCGCGCGGAGCACCGATGTCACCACGATGGCCGCGACGGCAGCCCCGATCACCTGCGCGATGATGTATGGCAAGGCGTCCACAGGCTTCAAACGCCCACGCATCAGGACGCCCAGCGTCACTGCCGGATTGAAGTGGCCGCCGGAGATGTGACCGCCGGCAAACACCATCACCATCAGCGCCGAGCCGATGGCGAGCGGCGCAATGACTCCCGCTCCCGCACCGATGCCGGTACACCCGATAGTCAGGACGAAGAAAAATGTTCCGATGAATTCTGCGATGTATTTGTTCATGGTGTGGGGACCCTTGCTGCGGGAGGGCTGCCGCCGCGGGAGCGCTGTTTACCTGGCTGGGATGTCGCGACAGTTGCGGAATTACGGTGGGGGCGAAAAGAGGGGAAAGATGAGGGAGCGTTTCGCTCCTGTTTTCCAATCATCCACCCGTGCGCACGAAGCACCTATAGGACTTTGGGCTTAGAGACCGTGAGCATCGTGCAGGGAGTGTGCGCCCCAACCGCTCAATCCCTCTCCGCCACTTTCGTTGCGGTCCATCCTTGTTACACATTTACCCGCTCGCGATAAGCGCAGCCCCCTACCGTCCCGCGAATTTGTTTTTGAGAACCCCAACCGATAGACCGCTACGCTTTTACACGTATTATGACAGCAGTGCCTGCAACCCCGTGCCTGACCGGAATCGAAGGTCTCGACCACGTCCTGAAAGGGGGGTTCCCACGAAATCGCTTCTATCTCATCCTAGGCGATCCGGGCGTCGGCAAGACCACGCTTTCCATCCAGTTCCTCCTCGAGGGAGTTCAACGCGGCGAGCGCACGCTCTACGTCACTTTGTCTGAGACGCGCGACGAATTGCTCGAGGTCGCCCGCTCGCACGGCTGGTCGCTCGACGCCATCAACATCGTGGAACTCTCCGCCCTGGAGCAGCAACTTTCCGAGGAGTCCGAGAGCACGTTGTTTCACCCCGCGGAGGTTGAGCTGAATGAAACCACGCGGGTCATCCTCGGTGAGGTCGAGCGCGTCCAGCCCCAGCGAGTCGTGCTCGATTCGCTCTCCGAGCTCCGCCTGCTGGCCGGTAATTCACTGCGCTATCGGCGCCAGCTCCTGGCCTTGAAGCAATACTTCTCCGGCCGCAAGGCCACCGTGCTCCTGCTGGATGACGGGGTGGACCTCTCCCGCGATTTCGAGGCGCAAAGCATCGCTCACGGCGTGGTGTCTCTGCAGAATATACCTCCCGGGTATGGCAGCGAGCGGCGGAGGCTCCGCGTCCTGAAGATGCGCGGCGTGAATTTTCGCGGCGGCTATCACGATCTCGTGATTCGCAAGGGCGGCATGCAGGTTTTTCCTCGCCTGATCGCGGCGGAAGACCGGCAGAAGCTGCACAATGGACAACTGGTGAGCGGCGTTCCCGGACTTGATACCCTCATGGGTGGGGGGCTCGATGCCGGTACGAGCAATCTGCTCATCGGCCCGGCCGGTGCGGGCAAGTCCGTCCTCGCGACGGTCTACGCTCTGGCTGCAGCCAAGCAGGGGAAGCACGTCGAGATCTTTTCCTTCGATGAAACGCGTGAACTCTTCCTCGGTCGGGCTGCCATCGTGGGCGCGGAAATCATTCCTTTGATCGAAAGCGGACAGATCCGGGTGACGCAGGTGGACCCTGCCGAGATCACTCCTGGTGAACTGGCTGACCGCGTGCGCCAGCGAGTGCGCGAGGGCACCGCCTTGGTCATCATCGACAGTATCAATGGCTATCTTGCAGCGATGCCCGAGGAGCACCACCTGACGCTCCACCTGCACGAGCTCTGCTCCTTTTGCTCGGCCCATAGCGCCACCATGCTCCTGCTCGCGGAGCAGAAAGGCTTGGTCGGCCACATGCAGATGCCGGTCGATCTCACCTATCTGGCCGACACCGTCATCCTCCTGCGGCATTTCGAAGTGCAGGGCGAAATCCGGCAGGCCATTTCGGTGGTTAAAAAGCGGAGTGGCGCGCACGAGCGTTACATCCGCGAGATGCGGATCGATGCCAATGGCGTGCGCATCGGTGAACCCTTGAGCGATTTCCACGGAGTCCTTACCGGCACTCCTTTCTATCACGGCGATCCCTCGAAAATGATTACGCAACGCGATGGCTGATCGCCCCGCAGGTCTGGTCCTGATTGTCGCTCCCACGGGTCGCGATGCCATTCTCGCCTCCGATGTGCTCGGCAAGGCGGGCGTGCCTGTGCGCATTCTTCCCTCCTTGGGGAAACTCGCTGCCGGGATCAATAGCGATGTCGGCGCGGTCTTGCTCGCCGAGGAGGCGCTGAAGGGCGGGGAGATCGATCTCTTTCTCGACGCCCTGCGCGCGCAGGAGCCGTGGTCGGACCTGCCGATCCTGCTGCTCACGCATGTGCAGTCCGGGCGCAAGCAGATCTCCCTGGCCATGGAGCGCCTGCGGCCGGCCACGTTTGTCACCTTGCTCGAGCGGCCCTTTGCCGCCGCCACCCTCATCTCCACCGTGGAGACGGCCCTGCGCGCGCGCCGGCGCCAGTGGCAGGTGCGGGAGCTCCTCGAGGAACGCACAGCGACCGAGCGTGCTCTGGCGGAAAGCGCGGAGCGGCTGCGCGCGGCTACGGATGCGGCCAAGGTGGGCGCGTGGGACTTTTTTCCGCTCACCGGTGAGTTGATTTGGAATGACCACTGCCGGACGCAATTTGCCCTGCCGCCGGATGCAGAAGTA
Organism: Chthoniobacter sp.; assembly: GCA_041287745.1. Taxonomy (GTDB): domain Bacteria; phylum Verrucomicrobiota; class Verrucomicrobiia; order Chthoniobacterales; family Chthoniobacteraceae; genus Chthoniobacter. The sequence goes on from JBGGMZ010000405.1 coordinate 3,282, forward strand.
AATTACGAAGTCTACCTCGCCGGGCTCCATCCAGACGACCGTGTCCGCGCGGATGCCGCGGTGAAGGCAGCGCTCGACCCGAAAGGCACGGGTCACATCGATATCGAGTTTCGTGCCATTGGTTTCACCGACGGCATCGAGCGCTGGCTCGTCTCCATGGGCAAGGCGCGGTTTGCCAACGGCCGTGCGGTGCGCTTCACCGGCACCACCGTCGACATCACCGAGCGCAAGCTCGCCGAGGTGCGCATTCGGGAGAGCCAGGAGCAATTGCGTCTGGTGATCGATAATGCGGCGGCGCTGGTCGTCTATTGCGACAGCGAGCAGCGCTACCGTTTTGCCAATCGCCAGTATGAAGAACGCTTCGGATTGAAGTCCGGCAGTGTCATCGGTCGCACGATCGAAGAAGTAGTCGGATCGGCTGCCTACGACACGGTCCACAAATATGTGGAGGAAGTGCTCACCGGGCGCACCGTCGAGTTTGAGGCCAAGATTCCTTACGAAAAGACCGGCCCGCGCTGGACGCACTGCGCTTACGTGCCGGACAAGGGGCCGAAAGGCGAGGTGCGCGGCTTCGTGGCCCTCATTCGCGATGTGCAGGAACGCCGCGAGGCCGAGGAAGCGCTGCGCGAGGCGAAGAGCCAGGCCGAGGCGGCCAATGCCGCGAAGGATCACTTTCTCGCCACGCTTTCGCACGAGCTGCGCACCCCGCTCACGCCGGTCCTCATGGCCCTTGCGGATCACCTCGGAGACCCGGGGCTGTCCCGGGAGTTGTACGAGGATCTCGCCATGATCCGGCGCAACGTGGAACTCGAGGCGCGGCTCATCGACGATCTGCTGGATCTCACCCGTGTCTCCCGCGGCAAGATCGAGTTGCACACCGAGGTAGTCGACGTGCACAAAGTCCTGCAGGAAGCGCTGGAGATCTGCACTTCCAACGACACGGTGCGCCGCCAGATCACCGTGGACCTCGTGGCCGAAGCGAAGGAGCATCACGCCCACGCCGACCGGGCACGGCTGCAGCAGGTCTTTTGGAATCTCATCAGCAACGCGCTCAAGTTCAGCCCCAACGATTCGCACATTCGCATCCGCGCCTACAATCCGGCCCCCGGCCGCATCGCCGTGGAAGTGCACGACCACGGCTTCGGCATCGAGCCCGACAAGCTGCCGCGTCTTTTCGACGCCTTCGAGCAGGGCGGTCGCGCCGTGACCAAGCGCTTCGGCGGTCTCGGCCTCGGCCTCGCCATTTCCAAGGCGCTCGTCGAGCTGCACAACGGCACCATCCGCGCCCACAGCGAGGGCCGCAATCGCGGCTCCTGCTTCATCGTGGAGCTCAATACTTGCGCTCCCACGCAGGCCGCGCCGGCGCCCATCGCGATCGACGGCCCAGACTCTGCCCGCCCGCTGCGCGTCCTGCTCGTGGAAGATCACGAAACCACGCTCGCCGTCCTCACCCGGCTGCTCCGCCGCGCCGGCCATGAGGTCACGCCCGCCAGCCGCATCGCCGAGGCCCGCCAGCGTCTCGCCGACGGACATTTCGATCTCCTCATCAGCGACCTCGGCCTGCCCGATGGCTCTGGCACCGATCTCGTCCGCGGCCTCGATGGCCACGCCCCGCCGAGCATCGCGCTCAGCGGCTACGGTATGGATGCCGACGTGCGCGAGTGCCTCGAGGCCGGCTTTCACAGCCACCTCACCAAGCCCGTGGATTGGCAGCGCCTCTCCGCCACCATCCAGCAGCTCACCACTTGCCCCGCGCCCGGCGACGAAGCCGGTTCGACGCGGGCCAGCTATCGAGTAAGCCCGGCATTGCGGCCATCCTGACCGTCCGACGACAAGACAGATCGATGTGGGCTGGCCAAGACCGGTCGTCTTTGTTCAATATCGCGTGGTCATCCTGCGCCCATGTCTTACCAGATCAACTTCGGAAATCTCTCCGTCGCAAAATCCACTCCCCCCGCCAGCAAGACCCGTTCGTTTCGCATCGCCGTCCTCGGCGATTTTTCCGCGCGGGCCAACCGCGGTGAATTGGAAACCGGCGAAGCTCTCGCCGCCCGTAAACCCCTCAAAGTCGATTGCGACAACGTCGATGAAGTCATCGAGCGGTTGGGGCTGAAGCTCGCGCTGCCATTTGGAGATGCCTCGCTCGAGGTCGAGATTACCAATCTCGACGACCTGCATCCCGACCAGCTCTACGGGAAGCTGCCCATCTTCAGCGAACTTTCCGCCCTGCGGAAACGCCTCAAGAGTACTGCGACCTTTGCCAAGGCGGCGAAAGAGGTCCAGGGATGGGCGGGCCAATTCGGAGGCGGCATCGAAAAAAACCAAGGCACGGCTCGCGGTCTTTCCGTGCCGGTGGACGGCAAGCTGAGTGACTTTGCCCAACTCGTCGGCCGGCCCTCCGCCCCGGCTGCTTCCGAAGGCGGCGTCGAGGATTTGCTCAAGCAAGTCGTCGCCCCGTATGTCGTGGCCGCCAAGGATCCCCGGCAGGATGCCATGGTCGCTGCGGTGGACAAGGCGCTCACGGCCATGATGGGCGATGTGCTGCACCATCCCGACTTTCAAGCGGTGGAAGCGCTGTGGCGTTCCGTCGATTTCCTGGTGCGCCGGTTGGAAACGGACACGCAATTGCAGATCGTGCTGCTCGATATTTCCGCGGAAGAACTGGCGGCGGATATCAGCCGCGAAGATGGACTGGAAAACTCCGGCCTCTATCAATTGCTCGTCGAGCAACCCGCCCAGGACGCACATCAGGGGCCCTACTCGCTCATCATCGGAAACTACATATTCGATCATACCCCGCCGCATGCGGAAGTGCTCGGCCGCCTGGCGAAAATCGCGGCGCAAGCGCAGGCGCCTTTCGTGGCCGCCATGGCCCCGGGCTGCATGGATGTGAAGGCCACCGACATTCATCCGCTGATCGCGGAAGCGTGGGGCGCCCTCCGCGCCATGCCCGAGGCTGCCTATACCGGTCTCACGTTGCCTCGCTTCATGCTTCGGCTGCCTTACGGGAAAAAGACCGAGCCGATCGACTCGTTTGAATACGAGGAATTTGCCCCGCACATTGGATTGCGCGCGATGCTCTGGGGCAATTCGGCCATCCTCTCGGCCCTGTGCCTCGGCCTCAGCTTTACCAAGGGAGGCGCCAAGATGAATACCAGCTCCGTCCTCGGCGTCGGCGAATTGCCTTTCTACTATTACACCGACAAGGACGGCGACCAGATCGCGCTACCCTGCACCGAGCGCCTCATCACCACCCGCGTCGCCACCACACTCTCGGGCATGGGTTTCATGCCCGTCCTGGCGATCAAAGGCAGCCCGGAGGTACGGCTCGCGGGATTCCGTTCGCTCGCCGGCGGGGAACTTGCCGGCTGGTGGGCTCCTCCCGCCCCGACGAAGGCTGCAGCGGCTCCCGCAGCGGCCCCTGTGGAGGAAGAGACGCCAGTGACTCCGGATGCGGGGCTGCCGGAAGAAACGCCGCCACCGGAAGCACCGCCAGCAGCCGAGGAGACTCCCGCCGCGGAAGCATCTCCTGCCGAGACCCCAGCGGCTGATGCCGCTCCTGCGGCAGACGCATCAGGGGACCTCGATCTCGACGCCATGCTCTCCTCCATCGGGATCGAACCTGCCGCGCCCCCTGCCGAGAGCGAAGGCAGCGACCTCGATGCCCTTTTGGCCTCCCTCTCCACCCCAGAGCCTCCCGCTCAGGAAGGCGAGACCGCCTCGGACCTGGACAAGGTCCCCGGCGATCTCGGCTAGTGTCCTGTCAGGGAAGTTTCCTCCCTAATTCGGGGCGCTTATTTCGGGAAGTATTAGTAATTAACCACGAAGACGCGAAGGCACGAAGGTGGGCGCAATCTCAGCAGCTGCCCTCGCTCTTTGCCCCTTCGTGCC
>JBGGMZ010000406.1:0-3363 GCA_041287745.1 Chthoniobacter sp.
TCAAAGACGGCACCGGCACATTGACTCTGGGAGCGAGCGGCGCGCTTACAACCTACCAGACCATCCTGATCAATAGCGGCAATCTCGATTTTCACGATGGAGGCCGTATCGCCACATACCCCAACATCACTCTCGCCAACATGCCATCGGCGGCCCTGACCCTCGGTTCCGCTAATTTTGTCGGCGGTTTAAATGGCGGTGGCGCCAATGGTGGGATAGTGCGGCCGGAAAGCACGGTGGTCGGTCGACTCACTTTGTATCTCAATGGAACAGGAAGCTTCGCCGGTTCACTACAGGACAATGGCGCAGGCATTTTGGAAATTGAAACTTACCCCAGTGCAAACCAGACGTTCACTGGCACGAATACCTATTCCGGCACGACGGCGGTGGACTTGGGGACGCTGATCTTTACCGGCCAGGGCTCCGCTCGAAATACTTCCGGCATTGATATCTACTCAAACGGCACATCCGACGCACTGATTCTGGATAACTCCAGCATCAATAACGGCGATCGTCTCTCCAACACTGCGCCCATCAATCTGGGTGGTAACCTCACCTTCATCGGAAACAAGGCGGCCCCAGCTTCCGAAACTCTCGGCGGATTAACTATCCAACCGACTCACACCTCTTTTGTCACCGTCATGCCGGATTCGGCGCAAACGAGCACGCTCAGCTTTTCCAGCATCGGGGTGACGACCGCGAGCACACTGCCGACAGGATTGGTCGTGTTGCGAGGCGAGCATCTGGGTGCTGCTCCTGGGGCGGGCGTCGCGAATATCCGCCTGACCACTCTTCCCACGCTGGTCGGCGGCGGGGGAGCAGCGGGGAGCAAGACGATGAGCATCCTCCCCTACGCCGTGGGCGATTCTTCCGCGACGGGCGTCGGCAATAGTTTCGTCGCCTACGACGTGAATGGCCTTCGTCCCCTTGCTGATACGGAGTACGCGAATAACGACTTCACGATCCCCGGCGCCAACGTGAACGTCGACAGCGCCGCAACCGTTTCCGGAGCGGCCAGCGTGACCTCGCTGCGTCTGAAAAACGGTGCCGATATCACCGGCAGTGGCTCGGTCACTGTGACCAGCGGCATGCTCCTGCAACTGCCTGGTGTCAGCAATATCCGCAACGCTCAGCTTGATTTCGGAGCGAATGCCGTCGTCCTGGATATCCAAGGTACGACCAATATCTCTAGTTCCATTACCGGCACGAATTCCGTCCGCGGAATCGACAAGCTCGGCAATGGCCGACTGATACTCTCGGGTGCCAATACTTATGCCGGTCCGACCTACGTTTCTGAGGGCGTGCTAAACATCCAAAACGGCTCCGCTTTAGGCGCCGGAGGGAGTTTTACGAATGTACTTCTCGGAGCCGTGCTGGAAGTGCAGGGTAACATTCACGTAGGCAACGAAGGGCTTCTTTTGCAAGGACCTGGGCTGGGATCGTTGCCGGCCCGAGGTGCATTGCGCAGTATCAGCGGTAATAACATTTGGGACGGCGCCGTTTCGACCCAGGGGGCGTCCAATATTGGGGTGGACTCCGGAAGCCTCACGATCAACGGCACGTTTTCTGGAAATCTCACCAAGGTAGGGCGCGGGTCGCTCATTTTCGCCAAGGTTTGGGATTCCTCCAACGGGACGGGAAATATCACCGACGGGTGGCTGGTTTCCACGGCGACGTCTGGCAACCCGTTTGGGATACTCACCCTGAGCAACTCCGGCATGGAGATAGCTCCCTCCGGCTCCGGCGGGGCGATAGCGCTCGGCCAAGCCCGGGCGCTGACTTACAATGGTGGTGTTTCCTTGAAAATCAGCAAAGGGAGCAACAGCTCCTTGACCTTCACCATCGCGGGTGCGCAGGGAGGGAGTAACTCGACGATGGTTGTCATCCCTGGGAGCGGCTTGGCGGGCTTGGGTGTAACTGAGAAATTGGTGGCGCCACTGGGGAATCCCTTGGGAGGAATCCTCCCGGCTTCGGTGGTTGGACAGGACAACGATGCCGATCGCTCCGCTACATTCCTGACCTACAGCATGATCAACGGTGTGGTCCCCGCGCTCTTTGGAGGCACCGACCTCAATACCGCCGGGGTCACCGTGTTCCAGGCAAGCACCGACCAAATCCTCACCGCAGATCGGCAAGTGTTTGCGCTGCGGGATAACGGCCATGTCATCGACCTCGCGGGGAAACAATTGACCGTCGGCAGCAATAACGTGACTTCCGGCATCATCTTGAACGGAGGAACGATCCAGAACGGGACGCTCAATATGAGCGGAACCAGCGGAGCGATTTATACCAGTCTCGCTGGAGGCGCGATTTCCACTCCCATCGTGGCTGACCCTTCTGCGGGGATTGCCTTCTTCGGTCCGGGCAAGCTCACGCTGAGCAGCGCGAATACCTATCTCGGCATTACCTATGTCAACGGTGGCAACCTGAACTTGCAGGGCAGCATCACTTCCCAAGTCCTCATCGCGCCCAGCGCGGTGCTCAGTGGCACGGGGCGGACGACCAAAGCGATCAGTGGCGGGACCATTTCTCCTGGTGATGGAGGGGCTGGCATTTTGACAGCCAGTTCGGTCGGGATTCAAGAGGTAGCAGGCTCGACGACCATGGGGACGTATACAAATTTCGCCTTTCAATTTACCAAGACAGGCCTGCCCAATTTTGGCTCTGCCACGGCCAGCGAGAATGATGTGCTCCATCTCACCAATCCCGGCGCGGCCTTCTCCGGAGGGGCGTTGAGCGATGCCAACGAAGTCGATTTGTATTTCAACGTCAGCTTCGGATTGCAGATGGGACAAACTTACGTGGGCGGATTTTTCACCGACCAGAGTGCGGCCTTCGACAGCGCGATCAGCGGGGCGGACTACAAGTTCTTCGTCAGCGACCCGCTCGGCACCATGACATTCGATGGGGTGACCTACAGCAGCATCGACGGCAGCCAAATCGCTCTGAGCACTGTGCCGCTCACCGCCGACTTTGGGAGTGGCGCGGTGAATGGTTACGCCATGCAGGTGCAGGTGGTGCCGGAGCCCGGCAGCTTGGTGGCGATGCTCAGCGGAGTTGTGGTGCTCGGAAGTTTCAGGCGCCGCCGCCGGATCTGAAAGCGCGAGCCCGAGTTGTAGCCGGCCTCAGCCGGAACGAAGTAGTTGAATTAGCCACGGATGAAACACGGATGGAGCAATCCGAGGTGAGATGGAGATGTGCCGTGACGCTCACAGTTTGGGGAACGCTTTTCGCTCACCTTTCGCTTTGGATCCCCATCCTTATTTCATCCGTGTCCGTCCGTGACTCAAATGAATCGTTCCTGCTAAATGAGCCCGATGATGGGGTGGCGGTGCCGTGGTGCGAAGACCGGCAAGCTGCCCC
>JBGGMZ010000407.1:0-5683 GCA_041287745.1 Chthoniobacter sp.
ATGCATCCCTCGCTGAGCTTGCACGCCGCTATTTCACCAGCCACGGCCCGGTAACGCTTCAGGATTTCATCGCCTGGTCGGCGCTCACCACCACCGATGCGCGGCACGCCATCCATCTCACCGACTCGCAACTCGTGGAAGAAAAGGCCGGCGGCAAAACCTACTGGCTCTCCAGCGAAACCTCGCCTGCGCCGAGGAAGTCCTCGACCGCCTATCTGCTCCCCGGCTTCGATGAATTCCTCCTCGGCTATCGCGACCGCTCTCCATCGCTCGATCTGCGCCACGCCGGAAAAGTCTACCCCTCGGCCAACGGGATGTTCATTTCCACGGTCGTGATCGACGGGCAGGTCCTCGGCACATGGAAACGAACGGCGAAGGCCAAATCTGTCCACATCGCATTGGCGCCGTTCACCAAGTTCAGCGTCGCCGCAAGGGGAGCCATCCAGGCTGCCGCTCAACGCTACGGGCGGTTTCTCGGCTCCGATATCACGATCGCCCCGTAGCCAACTTCAGCTGCAAATTTCGCGTCTTCCTACTTCGCCGGCGCCAATTTCGGCGCGTCGAAGGTCTTGCTGTTCTGCGAATGCACGGCCTTGGTCACCTTGCCGTCTTCGCCTTTCACAAAACGCACACTCGCCTTTACCACACGCCACTCGAAGGTGTCGTCCGCAGTGGGAAAGATCGGCATTTCGGGTTGCCCGGTGAGTTGCGCAAAAAGCTGCTGGTCTTCGCGTCGCACAGTCATGATCGCAGCCGGACCGTAGTAGTAGAGGCCGACAAACGCATCGAGTTGCTCGCTGGTGAGTTTCGCCGCCTCAGCGACTTCACGCTTGGCCCGGAAGCTATTCCCATTTTGCGTGTGACGGACTGCGATGACTTCGCCCTTTTCATTGCGCAGGAAATGCACGCGGGCGTCGGTGATCTTCCAGAAAAAGTCATCCGGCGCTTTGGGGAATATCTCGTATTTCGCCTGCCCCGTGAGCTGGGCGTAGAGATGATCGTTTTCGACTGTCACGTTGAGGATTGCGCTCTGGTAATCATAACGCCCGACGTAATCCGCGAATGTTTTCGGGTCGATGGTTTTGTCCTCCACTGGCGCGGGCAGTTTCGCGATTTCTTCGGACAAAAAGTGCTTCGCAAACTGGTGGGTAATGGCCGCCGGCTGAAACTCGGGTGCCGGCGGCAAGGCATTGGCCAGCGCCACGAGCACCACTTTCTGCCCCGGCAGCCAGACGAGGTTGCTCGACCAGCCCTGGAGCCCACCATTGTGCCAGATTGCGGGCAGCCCTTCGAAATCGGACATCACCAGGCCGAAGCCGTATTGACTGCTGTCCTGCCCCGGTGCCGGAGGCGGTGGTGTCGTCATCATCTTCAGCGACTCCGCGTTGACGACCCGCCCGGCATGCAACGCTTCGGTCCAGCGACACAGGTCACCGACGGTGGAATAGATTGCTCCCGCACCGCCGGCCCAGGACATGTCCCAATCCAAAGCCACGACCGCCTTGTCCTTGATGACGGAGTAGCCGATCGCGGCATTCGCTGGCGGAGTTGCATTCACGTAAACGCCGGTGTCTTTCAACCCAAGCGGCTCGAAGAAGGTGGTGCGCAGATAATCGGCAAACGGCTGCCCCGAGACCTTGGTCACGATTTCAGCGAGCAGGAAATATCCGGAGTTGCAGTATTTGAAACTCGTTCCTGGCGCAAACTCCGGCTTGTCCCTGCTCATGGAGGCGATCAGTGCCTCGGGGGTGATCGGCACGGTCACTCCATTGAAAAAATCCGCGCGGTCTGTGTAGCTGCCGAGCCCACTCGTGTGGGTGAGCAGATGCCGCAGCTTGATCTCCTTCGCATTCGGCACGTCGGGAAAATATTTTGCCAGAGGATCGTCGATCGACAGCTTTCCCTGCTCCGCCAGCTTCATGATGGCCGAGGCGGTGAATTGTTTCGTCACCGAGCCGATGCGAAATTTCGTATCCGGCGTGATCGGGGTTTTCCCCGCCACATCCGCCAACCCGTAGCCGCCTTGGAAAAGCACCCGCCCATCGCGCGCCACGAGCACAGCCACACCCGGCATGTCGGGCTTCACCTTTCCTCGCAAATAATTGTCGGACCATTCCGCCGGCGTTTCGGCGAGCACGCAGAGCGGGAAAACGACAGCCACAAACAACGCGCGGAGGAAAGCGGGGACGTTCATAGGAGCAACAGGGCAGGCAGTGTCTAATATCCGTCGGCACACTTCCAACCCTCAATTTCCCGCGACCCCGCCTCTCATTGCGCTTGGTTTCGTTTCAATCTACAAAGACAGCTTTAAAACTCAGCAGATCGTCCACGAAGCCGAGCAATTCTTTTGGCGACACCGGCTTAGGCAATGTCGGCACGGATTCCGCGGCAGCTTCCTCCCGGGTAAGCCCGCCGGTGATGAAGGCGATCGGCACACCGCGTAGACCAGGCTCCTCCTGCAACTGCGCGGCAATATCCTCGCCACTCATGTCATCGATCTGCTTGTCGAGCAGGATGAGATCGGGCCGGAATTCGCGCGCCGCCTCAACCGCGTTCGCGCCACAGGACTCTTCGCGCACCACATAGCGGCCGCTGCCTTCGAGGACAATTTGGAAAATGGTGGTCAGCGCGACCTCGTCGTCCACATGGAGAATTCGAAGCGCGTTCATCGTCCTCGGATATTGCGGCGGTGAGGCGCCGGCAGCTGGCGAACAAACACATTGAGGAACAGCGCAACGCGCGCGGCATCCGGGACACGATCGGTTTTTTCTTGGCGGATAATTTTCATGGGCGCGTTTTGAGAAAGCTGCGCCCATGCCGAACCCATTTAGGGAAAACACGGAGAATCCATTGCGGGGCTACTGTGTTTTGCAGCGCTCTTTTCCCGAGCGGCATCCGCCTTTCCCGCCACTGGGACTACGCGCAACTACTCGTGGTTGCGGCTCAAAACCTCACGCATGCCGGAGACTGGAGCGAGCTGAAAGCGCGCCGATGTCCCCTCCGGATGGGCCTCCACACGCCACTGGTGTTGCGCCGCAAAGACCGTAATGCGCCGACGCCGCTCCGAGGCGTCGATCCGCTCACCGCTCCAGAGCAAACTCAAGTCCTGTGAATTGGCCACGTAGAAATTTTTCTGGGCGAGCGCCTCGCGAATTCGCGACCGCAATTCCAGCCATGGCACCATCGTCGAGTCGCCCGAAGACACTACCAGTTGGGGATGCACATTGCCGGCGAGCGTGACAGTGTTCATACAGGTAAATTCGTTAGATTTGCTGGAGATCTTTGAACCTTGCTAGAACTGCGTTACGAGGGTCCTTAGACATGGTCGTGCGTTGTTCGTTCAACACACACGCTTGCTTTCGTTCTTCGCCGTAGGGTTGGATGGGATAGGCTTCCGTTTTTCCCTCGTTTTTTCCTTTCCATGAAAACCATAATCGCCCTCGTTGATTTTTCCGATGTCACCTCACGCGTCCTCGAGCAGGCGACGCTCCACGCCCGCACTTATGGTGCCCGGCTCATCCTGGTGCACGTCGTGCCGGCGGAGCCTGCCGTGGTGGAATTCGGCATTGCCTCACCCACGCTGATGCAGCCGCCCTCGGAACGCCGCATCGAGAATGATTACAATCAACTGCTCAACCTGCGCGATTCGCTCGCCAATTCCGGAGTCGAAATCTCCGCGCAGCAACTCGAGCAGGCAGACACCGCCAAGGTCGTGAACCTCTGCCACGGCCTTGCTGCAGATCTCATTGTGATCGGCACGCATCACCACGGCGCACTCTATCAATTCTTCATCGGTACTTACACGGCGGATATCCTGAAGAAAGCCCACTGCCCTGTGCTGGTGGTGCCGCCCGCGCCTCAAAAGCCGGCTTGAGCCGAGCGCGGTTGGCCAGGCGTGCAATTGAAATAACGTACGCTGGCATTTGACAGGGCGGGTGTCCTGCACGAGTTTGCCGACCCTTTATTTCATGGCAATCGGAGCTGGGGCTCTGGCGGATGATAGCCCGTCTGTGGGTTCAATTCCCACGTTGCCACCTCTGTAATTCAGACGGTTTCGAGATTTCTACTACGGTTTAATGAAAATCTCTGAAACGGGTGGTGTGACGCTCGACGCGCCCACGCGCGTAAACCAATTGCTGGCGTATTCCTTTCTAACTATGAAGCTCAGACTCCTCATCTCACTCATCTGCGCCGTCCTCGCACCCTGCGTTCCGTTGCTGGCCGACACGCAGATCCCTGACGCCACGCTCAGTGGCACCAATACCGTCGTCAGTGGTGCCACGTTCACCACGAACAACGGCTCGACCCTCACGATCAGCGGGGCTCTGGAAGGGACGCCTACCGGCGGCACGCTCGATCTCGGGAGCGTGACACTCAAGGTAAAGCCCCCTGGCGCTGGCGCGACCTCTCGCGACATCGCCTTGCAGATCAAAGACATCGCCGTGAATGTGGTGACGTGGGGCGCAGACCCTACGGGCACGACTGATTGCGCGAGCGCCATTACCGCGGCCCTAGCCCTTGGGCTCCCAGTCTACTTTCCGCCTGGCAATTACAAGCTTTCGAGCACTGTTACTATCAGCGCCGGGCAGCGCGTTTTCGGCGCAGGAAAGCGGATCACGCGGATCATAATGGACGACGGAGTGGACGGCTTCCTCGTCGGCGGCAACGATGTCACGATTGAGGACATGGACCTCGGCGGCACAAGTTCATCCCATCTCGCCGGGTGCGCGATCCAGCTTGGCTCTGGATATGGGAATTACTTCACGGCCAACCGCGTAACGATTCAATACGCGGCCCTCGGCCTTAAAAACGAGCATGGCTTCGACGCCTCCAGCGTACAGAACTGCCACTTCAAGGGATGCACCGTTGGCACCACGCAGACCACGGGCGTCGATGATTTCCTCTTCTTGGAGACCTCCTTTGACGGCTGCACCACGTCGGGCATCGACGTCAACGGCGGCATCGTTCACATCCTGCACGGCGTATTCGGAGGCAATGCGACATCCCTGCGATTCATCACCAATGGCGGCAAGGCGACCATCGACCATTGCTGGCTGGAGGGTGCGGCTACGACTTACGTCGATGGAGGCGGCTATTACAACAGCACGATCAACATCGTGGACAGCGTGTTCAGTGACGGCGGCTCCACCACTGCGGTGCATGTCTCCAACATGCATAACGGACAGGGTAACATCTCCCGGAATGGAGTCTTCAATAATGCCAATTGGAAGAAGGTCCGTCTGGCAACGATGGGCGGGGTGCCTTCATTTCGCTCCGACGACGAGAACGCCATCACCGACGATAACGGGGGGTATAGCTATATCGTTCGACCGTATCAGTCCTACGATGTCGTAGACACGCTCCCGATGCCGTCGGCGACCAGCGAGCACATGTATGAACTCAATGCGTGGAACGGAACCATCGGCACCGTGACCTCGCGCACTTTTATTAAGCGCCAGTTGGGCGGCACTTGGTTCTATACGGCTATTGACGGCACAGCGGCCGGCCTGGACGCCGACACCGATGGCACGCTCGCCGCCAACAGCGACAGCAAGATCGCCACGCAGAAGGCGGTGAAGACCTACGTGGACGGCACGACGACGGACGTGGCCCGCGGAGGCACCAATGTCACCAGCTACACGGCTGGCGACATCCTTTACGCCACCGGCTCGACCACGTTGAC
>JBGGMZ010000408.1:0-15044 GCA_041287745.1 Chthoniobacter sp.
GCCGGCACCTTTGTCGTCAGCCCGGTATCCTCTGGGAGCAGTTCGCCCAACACCGGTATCGTCCACCTCGGGCAGACCAACACGATTAACGCGACGACCTTCAATGTCAGCGTGGGCAAAGCGACTAGCACGCTCGATTTCCGTTCCGGGCTGGTCGCGCCGACTTTGAAGATCCGCGGTACCGGCGGGACGGATGCCGATCGCGCGACCATCATCGTCGGCACCAACGACAGCGGTGCCGCGGCGAACGTGGCCACCATGGACGTAAGTGCCGGCGTGCTCGATGCCATGGTCGGCACGCTGACCATCGCGGCGAACACGCGTAACAACACGGCGGGCTTCGCTTCCACCGGCACGCTCGTCATGGGGCAGGGGACATTGAACGCCACGAACATCCTGCTTGGCCAGCAGGCTGCCGTGTCGGCCGGCAATTTCTCCGGCAACTCCGTTGCAACCCTCACGCTCAACGGCGGCACGATTACCGTGGGAAGTTTCACCCTGGCCAACAAGTTGAGCGGCACGGCGACGGCGACGATCAACAGCACGTTCAACCTCAACAGCGGCACGCTCAACGCCACGACTATCCAGCGCGGCACCGTGGGAACCGGCGCGGGCGCAAATACGGCGACGATCAATTTCAACTGGGTCGACGGAACGATCAGCAATATCTCCGGTTCGAACCAGACGGTGAGCGGCAACACCGCGGTGAATGGGCTCACGGGCGGCCTGAATATCGCGCTGAACAACACGGGCAACGTCTCCGGCACGCACACCTGGAACGTCGGCGGCACGCAGACTTCCACAGTGCAAAATACGGTGACGCTGAGCGGCACGGGCGGCCTGACCAAGACAGGCACGGGCACGCTGTCGTTTGCTGGCGCCAACACCTACGGCGGCCCGACGCTCATCTCCGCAGGCACGGTCAAGTTTGGCACCGAGGCCTCGCTTTACAACGGGAACACTGCCTCGTGGACGCCTTCGAATCTCGTGGTCAGTTCCGGCGCCGCTGCGGTCTTCAATGTCGGCGGGGCGGGGGAATTCACTTCGGCGGATATCGACATCCTGAAAGGGTTGGGCACCGGGACCGGCGGCTTCCTAAACGGTGCCATCCTGGGGCTGGATACCACGAATGCAGGCGGTAACTTCACCTACGCCTCGCGCATCACGAATAACAACACTGGCGCCAACGTGCTCGGCTTCGTCAAGCAAGGCGGCGGCACGCTGACCCTCACGGCGGCGAATGCTTACACCGGCGGCACGAGCATCAACGGCGGCACCCTGGCGCTGAGCGGAGGCAACAACCGTCTCGCCAACACGGGCGTGCTCAATTTCACCGGGACAAGCGGCACGCAGACGCTGGACCTGGGCTCCACGAGCCAGACGGTGGGCGGCCTCACCTTCCCGAAATCGGGCTCGAATACCAACGTCATCACCGGCGCCGCCGGCACGCTGAATGTCACCGCCGGGAATGTGCAGGTCGGCGGCGGCGATGCCACCACGGCCTCCTCTGCTATCACGGTGAACATGAGCGGGCTGGGCAACTTCGTTTACAATGTCCCGACGGGTGCGTTCAACGTGGGCGGCACTTCCGACTCCGCGACTAGCGCCACGACAGCCAACGGCACGTTGAGCCTCGCGGCGAACAGCACGATCACCGCGGCCAGCTTCAATGTCGGCTTCTACAGCACGGGCAATAGCGCGATTAACAGCGGCACGGTGCACCTCGGCCAGACGAATACGATCAACGCCACGACGTTCCTCGTAGGCAACCAGAAGACCGTCGCGCTGCTGGACTTCCAGAGCGGCCTGACTGCGCCGACGTTGAAGATTCGCGGCACCGGCGGCACGGATACGGATCGCGCGAACATCACCATCGGCACGAATAACAGCGGCGTCTCCCCGACGACCGCCACGTTTGACCTGACCGGTGGCACGGTGGACGCCATGGTCGGCACGATGATCATCGGCCAAAATGCGCGCCAGGCGACTGCGCTCGGCCTGCCCACGACGGGCACGTTCACCATGGGGTTGGGGACCTTGAATGCCACGAGCATCACCATCGGCCAGCAGCAGACCCTCACCGGCGGCAATACCTTCTCCGGACCGGCGACGGGCACGCTCAACCTCAACGGCGGTAACATCATCACCACCACCCTGACGCTGGCAGACAAGGGCGCAGCGGCCACGGCGCAGACCATCACGAGCAATCTCAACCTGAACAGCGGCACGCTTGCGGCCACGACCATCCAGCGCGGCACTGCGGGCACGGGGGCGGGCGCGAGTACGGCGACGATCAATTTCAACTGGGTCGACGGTACGATCAGCAACATCGCCGGAGCGAGCCAGACCGTCAGCGGCGTCAACGCAGTGAGCGGCCTCACCGGCGGCTTGAATATCGTGCTCAACAACACGGGTAACTCTTCCGGCACGCACACCTGGAATGTGACCAGCGGGCAGACGGCCACCGTGCAAAGCACCGCAATCCTGAGCGGTTCGGGTGCGCTGACCAAAACCGGCGCGGGCACGCTGGTCTTCACGGGCGCGAATACTTACATCGGGCTGACGACGGTGAGCGCGGGTGAACTCGATCTCAATACCACCGGCTCTACGGCGCTGGCCGGGGATCTCCTTGTGAACGGCGGCACGGCGAAGCTCCTGCAAGCCAGCCAGCTCAGCACCACGAGCAGCGTGACCGCGTCCACCGGCGGCACGTTGGCTCTGCAAGGCTTCAACCAGACTGTGGCCAATGTCCACCTCACCGGGGGAAGCATCACCGGCAGTGGCGGCGTGCTGACGAGCACTAACGCGTTTGACCTGCAAGCGGGCTCGGTGAGCGCCACTCTCGGAGGCACTGCGGGCCTCACCAAGTCGGGCGCCGGCACCGTCACGCTTTCCGGCGCGAACACCTACACCGGTAGCACGTCGATCACCGGCGGCACCTTGATCGCCACCAATGCCGGTGCGCTCGGCACGAACAACAACCTGAACATCGGCGCTGGCGGCACCTTCGCCTACCAGCCGGGCACCGGCGGCGCGCTCGCTCTCGGGACGGGCCTGCTCACGCTAACCGGTGGCAGTGCGATCGGCACCACGGTGACGAGTACGCCTTCGACTATCACAAGCTCGGCGGTCGCTTCCGCGAGCGGCGCGGTGCGGATCAATATTTACGGCACATCGTCCACGGCCGCGGGCGCCACAACACTGGTGACCACCGGCGGCGGGCTCACTGCAGGCGGCGCGACTTATACGCCGACGTATTACAATCTCACCAATCTCACCGCTTCGAATTTCCAGGCGACGGACACCGCGATCAGCGTGACGCTCACCTCCGCCACGGCGCTCACCAATGCTTATTGGAAAGGCGGACTCGGCGTGGGCAATAATGTGTGGGCAGTCTCCACCGGCACGGCGAGCAACTGGGCCTCCGACGCCGCGGGCACTGCCACGGCGCTGGTTCCCGGCTCCACCACCGCGGTCATTTTCTCCACCACGACCGGCGCGACCAATCAAGGCGCCATGACGCTCGGTGCGAATATGTCGATCAAGTCGCTCACGGTGAATGACAGCAATGCCGTGACCTTGAACGCGGACGGCAACGCGCTGACCATTGCCAACAGCGCGGGCATCACCGTGAACAGCGGCGCCGGCGCGGTAACTCTCAATGCGCCGATTACGCTGGGAGCTTCGCAGACGTGGACGAATGGCAGTGCGAATACGCTAACCGTTGGCGGCGCAATCACGGAGGGATCGAACGTGCTCACCGTCAGTGGCACGGGCACCACGACCATCTCCGGCGCGATCGCGGGCACCGGCGGCGTGACCAAGTCCGGCACCGGCACGCTCAATTTGACGGGGCAGAATACATTCACCAACACTACGACCACCGGCCTGCTGAACATCACGGCTGGCACGGTGAATGTGAGCGGCAGCCTAGTCTCGGCCATCACCGTGGGTGGGGCGGGCACATCGGCCATGCTCAATATCCAGAATGGCGCGAGCCTTTCCGGGACGAACATGCAAGTCACCGTCGGCTCCGGCGTGAATAGCGCAGGTGGGGTCTACCAGACCGGCGGCGATATCCTGCTGAACAACAACTTCAACCTCGGCCTCGGGGGCAGTGTCGCCGGCAACTCCTATGGATTCTATTCCATGAGCGGCGGCACGCTCGCGGACACCGGCGGGACGAACGTGCGCTTTCGCATCGGCGGTGGCGCCTCGTATGCAACCGGCGTGTTTTACCAAAGCGGCGGCACTGCCAACGTGACCTACACGAACGGCCTGGAAGTGGCTGCGAATGCCTCGTCCAATTTCATCGGCGGCGTCGGCATCGCCTATCTCACCGGCGGCGCATTCACCGCCGTGTCCAACCGTATCGGCTTCAACAGCGTCACCACCAGCACCGGAGACATGCGCGGTGAGGAGACCATCGCCGGTAACGCGCAGGTGACGATCAATGGCTCCACATGGCTCGGCCTTGCGGCGAATGATGTCGGCATTCTCAATCTCAATGGCGGCGTCTACGCCACGAGGACGATCAACAAAAACGGAGGTTCGGGCACGGCCATCGTGAATTTCAACGGCGGCACGCTCAAGGCGGCGGCCTCCGCGACCGGGGCTACCTTCCTCACCGGCATCACGAGCGCGAACATTTACGCCGGCGGTGCGACGATCGATACCAATGGCCAGAGCGTCACCATCGGCCAGGCGCTGGTCGCGCCCTCCGGCAGCGGCGTGGCGACGATCCCGGTGACCAACGGCGGCAGCGGCTATGTCGGCGCTCCGCTGGTGACCATCTCCGGCGCAGGCAGCGGCGCCACCGCGGTGGCCAATATGGTCGACGACGGGACGGGCAAGGGCACTTTCAAGATCGCCAGCATCACCATCACCAGCCCCGGCCAGAACTACACGAGCGCGCCGACCATTACGGTGAGCGGCGGTGGCGGCAGCGGCGCAGTCTTTGGGACGGTGACGACGGCCGCGAATATCTCCGGTGGCCTCACCAAGACCGGCAACGGCACCCTCACGCTGACTTCGGCCACGAGCACCTACACCGGCAACACCGAGGTGAATCAGGGCACGTTGCTCGTGAGCGGCTCGATCTCCGGCAGCACGGTGGACGTGAACAACGGCGGCACGTTGGGCGGAGCCAACGGCACAGTGGGCGCGATCAATGTCAATGCGGGAGGCATCCTCTCCCCCGGCAATGGCATCGGCAAACTGAATAGCACTGGTCCACTCACCCTCCTCGGCGGCGGCACGTTCAAGCTCGAGATCAACTCGACCACGGTGACCAACGACATCCTCGCCACCACCGGCTCTTTCAATCTCTCGACCGACAACGACGCGGTGCTCACCATCAGCGACCTCGCTGTCCGGTCGACGACCGATAGCTACTTCTTCATCACCTACGCCACTGGCGGCTGGAATGGCGGACTCTTCACCTACAACGGCAGCGTCATTCACGACGGCGACACGCTCAACGTCGGCAGCACGACCTACCGGATGGATTACGACTGGAACGGCAACACCGTCGCCCTCCTCGCCGTGCCGGAACCCGGCACGCTGGTCCCGCTGCTGGGCGGCGCGAGCATGCTGGTCGGCCTCCGGCGCCTGCGCCGCCGGGTGCGATAGGCGGAAGAAGGGAGAGGTGCTTTCGCCAGGCGGACGGGCATCTTTGGCAGCGTCAGCCAATCTTCTGATCGTGGATTTTGAAGCTTCCGCCACTCGGCGCTTCACCAGATACTGACCTTGGTCGATCCACTCCTCCCTCTCATGTCCGAGATCCGCCTCAACCGCCTCACCGGCGAATGGGTTGTCATCGCGCCGGAACGCGCGAAGCGCGGCGGCAATATCCCTCGTCCCGTGGCGCCGATCGCGGTGCCGACGCACGATCCGACCTGCCCATTCTGTATCGGCAACGAAGCGATGAGCGGCGAGACGCTCTACTCCGCTCCGGACGAAGGTGGGAGGTGGAGCGTGCGCGCGGTCATGAACAAATTTTCCGCGCTCTCTCCTCACGGTGGAGTCAACTGCGCGGATGGCCCGCGAGAGCTCGGCGAGACGGTCAACGGCGTGGGCCTGCACGAAGTGGTCGTCGAGACTCCGCACCACCATCTCTCGCTCGCGCAACTTCCGGAGGGGCAAACTCAGCGCGTGATTGAGGCCTACTTGCAGCGCTTCCGCGACTGTTACGCCGATCCGCGGGTGCGCCACGTCATCATTTTCAAAAACCACGGTCTCGATGCCGGCGCCTCGCAGCAGCACTCGCACTCGCAGGTCGTCGGCATCCCCATTGTGCCCGGCCAGGTGCACGATCGTCTCGAGGGTGCGGCGCGTTTTTTCTCCGAAACCGGGCAGTGCCTCGCCTGCACTATGATCGCGCAAGAGCTCGAAGCGTCGACACGCATCGTCGCCGAGAATGCCCACTTCATCGCCTTCATACCCTATGCCGCGTTGTCGCCGTTTCACTTGTGGATCTTCCCAAAGGCACATGCAGCGTGTTTCTCCTCGCTGCCCGCCGCCGCAGTGCGCGATCTCGCGGAGATCGTGCATACCGTCCTCGCCAAAGTATACGGTCTGCTCGCCAACCCGCCTTTCAACCTCGTGGTCCGCTCGCTCGGACCGCAGGAAGCCGATGCCCCGCATTTCCATTGGTATATCCCCATCGTCCCGCGGGTGATCCGCACTGCCGGCTTCGAACTCGGCACGGGGATGTACATCAATCCCTCACTACCGGAAGCCTCCGCGAAAGCGCTGCGGGAGTATCCGGTGTGATCACGCCGCACCAGTAGCGCCTTCCAGCGCAAGTGCCTCGTTACGCTTAACTCACCGTCACCGGATAGCTCTTCAGCTTCCACGGTTCGCGGTAGGGGCGGGAGTAGCTCTTGCAATCGCGCGCGGCGTCCGGATTGACCACATCAAGCTTCTGCTTGTCCCACTCGACCGTGCGGCCGCTCTGGTAGGCGATATTCGCGAGGTGGCAGCACATCGTCGTCTTGGCCATCGACTCGATGTCGCTCCGCGGCTTCGCCCGGCTCTTCACGCAATCGATGAAATTCTGCCAGTGATCGTGTGGCGGCGATTTCTCGAATTCCTTCGGACCCGGGGCATCCTTGTGCTCCGGGAACCATTGGTAATCCGTGCGATCGACGACCAGCGTGCCGTTGCTGCCGATAAATTCCGCGCCGTGAGTACGACCGCCGTCGAGCCCGCGCCCATTGCTGAAGCGCGTCTCCCAGTTCATGAGGAAATTGGGGAAGCGATAGATGGCCTGCATCGTATCCGGCGTGTCGCGCTCGTCCTTCAGTGCATAGATGCCGCCCGTGCAGGCGACCGAGGTCGGGTCGCTCTGCTGCATGCCTTGGAAGACGATGTCCATCATGTGCACGCCCCAGTCGGTCACGAGCCCGCCGCCATAGTCGTAGAACCAGCGCCAGTTCCAATGCGCGCGGTTCGGGTTGTAAGGCCGCTTGGGCGCTGGCCCGAGCCACATATCGTAGTCGAAGCCATCCGGCGCGTTGCCGTCGGGCAGCGCCTCCATCGGCTTCGGCCAGCCCCCGAGCACGCTCACAAACCAGGCGCGGCATACCGCGATCGTGCCCATCTGGCCCGAACGCACGAAGTCGATCGCCGTCTGGAAATGTTTCACGCTGCGCTGCCAGGTGCCGATCTGGATCACACGCTTGAAATGCTGCGCTGCCCCGAGCATCGCCTTGGCCTCCATGAGGTCGTGGGAGATGGGCTTCTCGCAGTAGATATCCTTCCCAGCCTCGCACGCTGCGATGAAGGGAATCGCGTGCCAGTGATCCGGCGTCGCGATGAGCACCGCGTCGATATCCTTGCGATCGAGAATCTCGCGGAAATCGCCATACACCTTCGGCTCCGGCCGGTCGGCCTTCTTCAGCAACTCGAGCGCTTTGTCCTGCTGTGCCTTGTCCACATCGCACACGGCGGCGAATTCCACACCGGGCACTTTCAGCAATCCCGACATATTGCTACGCCCCATCCCGCCCGCGCCGATCACGCCCATCACCACCCTCTCATTCGCCCCCTGCGCCCGCGACATGACTCGCGCGCTGAGTCCGAGCCCCAGCGCCGCGGCGGAGGTGCGAGTGAGGAAGGAACGACGAGTCAGGGGCGTTTTCATGGGGGATGCTTTATCAATCTCAGACGTCTGCCAATGGTGGCAATCATTTTGGCAAGCGCAAGCAGATCGCCGGCCATGGCAGGTTGCTCGATTTGTCTTCTCTCCCGCTGGTTGTGCAACAGTCAGAACGACTTCGTCGCATCCATAAAGAGATGCTGATACTGATGTTATGACGTGAGCCACGCTTCTGCGCGAGTGGCTATGTACCTTTATCCGAACGGATCCTGGGAATTGATACCGCGTCCGCCTTATTCAGAAACCCAAGGAGAACCGCGAACAGCTAAGAAGGATGCCAATGGAAAATGGCGGGCTGCCTGCATACGAAGCATCAGAGACGTATCATTGCTTTTCCATTGGCATCTGCCCCTTTTTTAACCTGATGTTTACGGTCCGGATATCAGTAACACGCTTAATTCCTGCTCAGTGTTTAAGGCACGAGTTGCATCCTCCAATCGGGAAGCGAACCATCCGTGATTGGACTACAAAGACATCCTCCGAGTCGCCGCGCGGTAAGTCTTCCCCGTGGTTTCCGCGCCACATCTCAGTTATGGCGATTCCAGAGATTACTCACCGAGTAAGATGTTACATCATTCAGCGCGAGGATCTTATCCATTTCCGACGGTAGCGCGGCGACGGCAAATCAGCTGAATATCTCCTTAACCACCTCTCCAGCAACATCCGTGAGGCGGAAGTCGCGGCCAGCGTAGCGGTAGGTGAGTTTCTCGTGGTCGAGACCCATGAGGGCAAGGAGCGTGGCGTGAAGGTCGTTGGTGTGCATGCGACCGTCGACAGCCTTGATGCCGACTTCGTCGGTCGCACCGTAAGTGAAGCCCTTTTTCACGCCGGCGCCCGCCATGAACATGGAGTAACCCATGATATTGTGGTCGCGGCCATCGGGGCCCTGCGCGGTGGGCAGGCGCCCGAACTCCGAGCCGAAGAGGACAAGAGTGTCTTCCAGGAGGCCGCGTTGCTCGAGATCGGTGAGGAGCGCAGCGGTGGGCTGGTCGACGCTGTGGGTGCGGTCGATGAGGCCCTTGTGAAGGTTGTTGTGATGATCCCAGCCGCCCTGGGTGATTTCCACGAAACGAACGCCGGCTTCACTGAGGCGGCGGGCCATGAGGCACTGGCGGGCGAAGGAGCCGGCGGGGCCATCCTGAATGCCGTAGAGATCGCGGACGTGCTGTGGTTCCTTCGAAATGTCCAGGAGCTCGGGCACTTTGCCCTGCATGCGGAAGCCGAGCTCGTAGGAAGAGATGATGCCATCGACCGGATCGGGCGCCCCGGGCGTAGCGGCGTAGTCGCGATTCATGGCTTGGATGAGATTGAGCTGCTGGCGCTGCAAGCCGCCCGCCGCTGCGGCGCGGATATTCGGAAGGAAGCCGGTGTCCGTGATACGCGTGCCTTGGAAATGCGCGGGCAGGAAGGCACTGCCGTAATTCACCGCCCCGCCGAAATTCGGTGATGGGTCGATGGTCACATAGCCGGGCAGGTCCTGGTTGTCCGTGCCCAGGCCATAGAGCAGCCACGAGCCCATGCTGGGACGGGCGAGCGCGGCATTGGCGCTGCCGGTGTGAAGTTGCACCACAGCCTGCGGATGCGCAGGCGTGTCGGTGTGCAGGCCCCGTAGCCAGCAGAGCTTGTCGGCATGCTGGGCGATATTGGGCAGCAACTCAGAGAACCAGGAGCCGGTCTGGCCGTATTGTTTCCAGGCGAACTTCGAGGCGGTCAATGTGCCGCCGCCGGGACCGCCCTTGCCGTCGTTGGCTTGCAGCGCCGCCTTGTATTCAAAGGTGTCAACGCCGGACATGGCGCCTTCCATGAAGACGAAGATAATGCGCTTGGCCTTCGCCGGGAAATGCGGCGCGTGGGGCGCGAGCGGATTCGCCGTGAGGGCGCCGCGCAGGGTTTGCTGGCCGAGCAGGCCGGCAAGAGCGAGATAACCGAAGCCGCCGGCGGCGGATTTCAGCAGCGAACGGCGCGAGATGGAGTGGGATGGATTCTGGAACATAGTGACTGTATTTCTGGAAATGATGGGTTGGGATTAACGGACGAAGCGGAATTCAGCGGAGGCGTAGATGGACTGGATGAGAGCCATCCAGGCTGCGGCTTTTGCGCTGGTGGGTTGCACGACGATCTCTTTCGCCATTTCGGGTGAACGATCGACGTCGTCGGGATTGGCGGCCTGCCCGGCGACCGCCGTGGCGGTACCGGTTTCGCCTTCCTGATGAGCCGGCTCGGCTGAAGCACTGGCGATCTGTTGCACGGGCGCTTCGCCGCGATACGAACTGGCGTAAGCGGCCAGGAACTGACCGGCGCGAGCGAGCTCGCCGTCGGTAGGCGTGCGCCCGAGCGTGCGCAAGTAAACCTCGCGCACCCACTCCGCGTCGAAGCGCTGGCTGTCGGCCAGCACGTGGTCGGCGGAAGCGAGCGCCTGCTGACGGACGAAGCTGGAATTCAGCAGGTAGAGCGCCTGGGTGGGCACGGTGGTGCTTTCACGCGCACCGGAGACGAGGCTCTGCGACACGGGGTCGAAGGCTTCCAGCGATCGCGGCGTGACTCCGCGCAGTAGCGGGAGATAAACGCTGCGATTCCGCGAGCCGTCCGCGGCTTCGTTGATCTTGCGCGCTTCGGCGCCGTTGTCGCGCATCTCGACCATGCGGAGCTCCTTCGCCGCCGAGGCTTCGGGGCGCGTGATATCCAGCCGGTCGGAAACGGCCAGCATGGTGTCGCGCAATTCTTCCGCGCTGAGCCGGCGCGGCGAGTGCCGCCACACGAGGCGATTGGCTGGGTCCAGCTCCTGGTTGGCCGCCGGGGCATCGGTGCCGAGCTGGTAGGCGTGGGTGAGTGTAAGCGTGCGAATGAGTTTCTTCACCGACCACCCATCGTGGATGAACTCCTGCGCGAGATAGTCGAGCAGCTCAGGGTTCGCAGGAACGTCCCCTTTCACGCCGAAGTTATCGACCGTGGAAACAATGCCGCTGCCGAAGAGATGCTCCCATACGCGATTGACGATCACGCGCGCGGTGAGCGGATTCTTCGGGCTGGTCAGCCACTCGGCCAGCTCGAGGCGGCCGCTTTGTTTCGGATTCACCGCCGGTGCGTCGGGCACGGCGAAGGTAGTCAGGAAACCGCGCGGCACGGTGGGGCCGATCCGTTCGGCTTCGCCACGGATGCGCACTTCGGTATCGGCGATGGTCTTGCCGTCGCGCACGCCATGCACGGCCAGGCCGCGCTCCGCCGGGTCGGTGAGTCCGCGCAGTTTGCCTTGCAGCTCCTCATACTTCACTCGGTAAGGGCGTTGCGTCGGCTTGCCGTCCGCGGCTTTCTTCAAGCCTTCGGGCGTGCCGCGAATGGCGTCCCACGCTTTCTTCGCTTCGGCGACCTGGCTCTCGAGTTTCGCAACCTCCTCCGCGGGTGCCGCGGGGACATCGCCCGCCAGCCGCACGAGCATCGCGGGGTCGTAGTAGTCGAGACCGCCGCCGCCCATCTTGTTGCGCACACCGGCGGCGTCGTCGGTGCTGAGGAAGATGCCCGCGAGCGCGTAGTAATCCGTGACGGGGATGGGGTCGAACTTGTGATCGTGGCACCGCGCGCAGCTCACGGTAAGGCCGAGGACGGAGCGCGAGACGACGTCGATTTGCTCGTCCACGTTATCCATGAGGAAGCGCACCTTGAAGCGCTGGTTCACATCCTTCACGCCGAGCGCGAGGAAGCCGGTGGCGGTGAGCTGGCGATTGCGTTCCGCGTCGTCCGTCGCCGGCAGGAGATCGCCGGCGACCTGTTCCTGTACGAACCGATCGAAGGGCACGTCGCGATTGAGCGCGTCGATGACGTAGTCGCGATATTTCCAGGCGTGCGGGTAGGGGATATTGCGGGAGGGACCGGTCGATTCGCCGTAGCGCGCGATGTCCAGCCAATGGCGGCCCCACTGCTCGCCGAATTGCGGCGAGGAGAGCAACCGGTCGACGACGCGGGCGAAAGCGTCGGGTGCTTTGTCGTTTTGAAAGGTCTCGATCTCCGCGGGAGTCGGCGGAAGGCCGGTCAGATCGAAGGTGACGCGGCGAATCAGCGTGGCGCTATCCGCATCCGAGACCGGCGCGAGTTTCTTCGCCTCGAGACCGGCGAGGATGAAACGGTCAATATCGGTGCGTGGCCAGGCGGCATCCGCCACGGCGGGCGCCTGCGGATTCTTCACCGGCTGCCAGGCCCAGTGGCGCTTCTTGAGGTCTTCATAGTCCTCCCGCTTGCGGCCGATGTAGGCGGGAATCTTTTCCCGCGGCCACGCGACACCGTCCTGGATCCATTGCTTGAGGTCCGCGACTTCGGCTTCGGTAAGCAGGTCGCCTTCCTTGGGCATTTTACCTTTCTTGGCCTCCTGCACCACGCGCTCGATGAGCAGGCTGTGGCCGGCGTCACCGGCGACGATCGCCGCGCCTTCGTCTCCGCCGAGGATGAGACCATTGCGATCATCGACGCGCAGTCCGCCCGCGGCTTTCGTGTCGGCGGAATGGCACTGATAGCAGTGGTTCACGAGAATGGGCCGTACCTTCTTTTCGAAGAAGTCGAGCTTGGCGGCGTCTGGATTCTGCTCTTCTGCATGAGACACTGCAGCGAGTGTCAACAGGGCTGCAAGCACCGGACGGTGGATGAAGTGCAATTGGGGATGGGATTTGGTCTTCATAGAAATGGAGTGATGAGAAATGGGTGTTAGGAGACGAAACTGTTACGAGGGCGACGGCGGAGCCTTTGCCAGCCGAGGAGGCTGCCGAGGCCGCCGAAGAGGCTCACGACGGTGCCGGGTTCGGGAACGACATTGAGCACGAGGTCATTCCCGTCATCGGCAAAGTCGAGGGTGGCTTGGAAGCCAAGAATGGTGCCGCTTACATTGGCACCGAGAGTGCCAATGATCGGGGTCGATGTATTGAACAGCACATATGTGCCCTGGCCGAAACCGCCCACGTCGCTGAAATAAAAATCGCTGAGCTGCAGGCCCGTGCCGATATCGAGTGAGCCGCTGTTCTCAGCGATGAGATCGCTGGTCACGCCGAGCTCAAATTTCAACCACCCGCTGCCGCCCACGGCACCACTGAGGTCAAGCACTCCTGTGCCAAGCGAAAGAGTGAGCGCTCCGGCGCCGTTGTTGCCCGGTGCGAGGCTGCCGCCACTCAAGACGGTGAGATTGCCATTGCTGCCTGTCGCAATCGAGCCGCTACCGCCGAGCGTGCCGCCCTGCACGGCCACCGCGGTGGTGCCATTCAACGATCCAGAAACGATTAATGTTCCGCCGGTAACCGTCGTGGCGCCGCTGTACGTGTTCGCCCCGCTCAGGGTGAGCGTGCCGCCCGTGCTCTTGGTCACGGCGACAGCCGCCGTCGCACCGTCCTGAATCACGCCGTCATAAACGCTCGTGCCCGTATGCGTCAGCGTGTTCGTGCCCACGGCCCCGCCGTTGGTCACGACATGGGTGCCCGCGCCAGCGGTGGTGATTCCAGTCAGCGTCTGGTTGAAACCGTTGAGGTCGTAGGTGCCGTTGGTGTTATTCGTCGCTTCGCCGAGGACGACTGTGGAACTGGTCGAGGGCACCGCGTTATCAATGCCATTCTTCAACAGGCCGCCGTTGATGACTCTGGTCGCACCATTGTAGTTATTGGTCGCATTGCTCAGCGTCACCGTGATGCCGTCGACGATGAGGTCGGAATTCGCGCTGGCGCCGGTTACCTGTCCCGTCACATTAATGGCTCCGCCGGTGAGCGTGAGCGGGCGGGCATTCTTCGTCAGTGTTCCCGCGAGGGTGAGCAATTGCCCGCTGCTGTTTTTCACAATGCCACCGCCGACTCCGCCCACGGTGATCGGGCGGCTCAATGTCGCCGCGGTACTGCCCGTGTAAATTAGCGCCCCAGAGGTGGTGGCCGCACCGAGCGTGATCACGCCGATTCCCTCGCCCAGCGACTGAGCGTTGGCCACGTTGCCGTCGATGAAGTTCACGCTCAGCGTGCCCTGCGTCACGGCGACAGTGCCGGTAAAGGTGTTCAGTCCGTTCAAAGCCCAATCGCCATTGCCGTCCTTCGAGATCGACACGACACGATTGGCACCGGCCACGGAATCAAACCAATCCGCGACCACGCCAGTGATCGTGCCATTCGCCGAGCCGCCCAGCAGCAGCGAGCGGGCACCAGTCGCCGCAGTGGCATCGATGAGCCCGGTCAGCGTCAGCGTTCCGCTGTCCACGACGATCTTGCCATTGCCACCGCCGCCGTTCGTGATCGCGATGTTTCCCGCGATGACGTTGTTGCCCGCGAGATTGACGATCCCGCCCTCGTTGTTCAACGCGCTGCCCGTGGCGCCGTCACTGCTCAGGTTGAAATTGATGCCGGCGGCGATCGAGATGTTGCCGCCTGAGCCATCGAGCAAAACCGCAGGACGTGAATTCGCCTGCACGTTCACTGTTTTCGGCCCGACGCCGAGCGCGCTGCTGTTGGTGATCTTCAGTGCGCCACCATTGATCGTTATGTTGCCTGTGAAAGTATTCGTACCGCTGAAGGTCACGATGCCGCTCGGCGATCCCGTGCCGGTCGCGCCGATGGTGACCGCATTGGTGCCGTCACCGCTGCTCGTGATGTTATTCGCGAGGACGAACGTATTGTCACCGCGCAGGATGTTCAGCGTGGCTGTGTTGCCCGCGATGGGCGCGAGGACGATGTCGCCGATTCCGACATTGCCGCTCGTGGAGCTGCTATTTGCGCCGATCTGCACGGTGCCTTGGGTGATGGTGGTGCCCCCGGTGTAAGTCTGGTTGGCCGAAAGAATCACCGTTCCCGCATTGACCGTCAGTCCGCCGTCGAAAGTATTTGTACCCGAGAGCGTGACGGTGCCTCCATTCGAAATGAGCGCGCCTCCA
>JBGGMZ010000409.1:0-19335 GCA_041287745.1 Chthoniobacter sp.
TCGAGCACCTTCCAGTAGTCGAAGCCCTGCCGCCGCTCACGGGGGATAAAGCTCAAGCGCCCGTGGCCATCGACATGCCATTTCCCGATGAAGCCGGTGTCATAGCCGGCATCGTGCAGGACCTTACCTACGCTGATCGCATTGGGATCGAGCGGCACGTCGTTGATGAAAACCCCGTGCGTGAGCGGGCGCTGACCGGTAAACAGCGAGGCCCTCATCGGCGAGCACACCGGCATACCCGAGACGGCATTCACGCAGCGCACACTGACCTTGGCCAGCGCGTCGAAATTCGGCGTCTTGACGTTGGGATCACCGGCAAATCCGAAGGCCTGCGCACGCCACTGATCGGCGATGACAAAGAGGATGTTCGGTTTCTTTTCCGCGGCCCGGAGTTGGATGGCCACGAAAAGGCACAGAACAGGCAAAAGGAACTTTTTCATAGTTAGTCTGCGCTGCCGGACTTGGCTTTGAAGTTGCGATCTTTCCATAGCTCAATCGGCACGTCGTTTTTCTGTGGCGTGCCCGGCGTGCTGCGGCCGTCAGCCACATATTTCTCGAGCAAGTGCGTGAGCCGATCGACGAGTTCGGCATGGTCCGCCTGCGTGTTGGTCTTCTCGCTGATGTCCGCCGTCATGTCGTAAAGCTGCACGGCAGGCAGCTTCTTTGCGTCCGCAGTATTTGGTTTTGGAGCGCTCCAGCCGCCGGAGCCGGAGCAGAGCTCGAGCTTCCAGTTCCCTTGCCGAATGGCGAAGGAACCATTGATCGAGTGATGCACGATGGCTTCGCGGAGCGGCTTGTCTGCCTTGCCGAGAAACGCCGGTAACATGCTCACGCTGTCCTCGCCCGCGTCATCCGGTAGTTTCGCGCCGATCACCTCCGCTGCCGTGGCCATGAAATCGGTGAGACATGTAATCTGGTCGCTGGTCGTGCCGGCTTTGATCTTTCCCGGCCAGCGCACGAGAAAAGGAATATGGTGGCCGCCATCGAAGATATCCGCCTTCGTGCCGCGGAAGACATAGCTCGGGTTGTGCCCCTTCTCGGCGAGCTCCTGGAAATTGGCCTGCGGTGAGCAGCCATTGTCGCTCGTCATGATGACCAGCGTGTTTTCCGCGAGCCCTTGCTTGTCGAGCGCCGCCAGCACTTCACCGACTGCCCAATCCGTCTCCATCACATAGTCCGCATACGGGCTGATGCCGCTCTTGCCCTGCCACTCGGCGCTCGGTGCGATGGGTGTGTGCGGCGCATTCAGCGGCAGGTAGAGGAAGAACGGCTTGCCACCTTTCGCGTCCGCCGTGCGCTGGCCGATGAAATCAACCACCTTGCGGTCCAGCGTGGGCAGCACGTCGTGCGCTTCAAATTCCGGCGCCGCCGGGCCGAGTCGCGAGGGATTGCTCTTCCGCCCCTCAGTCAGCGGGAAGGATTTGTCGGTCGTCGGCAGCACCGTCACATGATCATTCTCGATGTAGGTGTAGGGCACCATGTCAAGCGAGGCGCTGATACCGTAGTAATAATCAAAGCCCACGCTGGTCGGCCCATTCTGGATCGGCTTGGCGAAGTCGACGTTGTGCACCTGCTCCACGCTCTCGATGTTGAGCGCGCTCACCTCCTTGCCCGGCAGCTTCTCCCAATCCATCCCGAGATGCCATTTGCCGATGCAGGCAGTCGAATAGCCATTTTGCTTGAGCAGGCTCGCCACGGTCATGCGACCTGGCTCGATGAGGCGCGGGCTCAGTCCGCCCAGCACGCCGCTCTGCAGACGAGAGCGCCAATTGTAACGTCCGGTAAGCACACCGTAGCGCGTGGGCGAGCACACCGCCGAACTCGAGTGCGCGTCGGTGAAAATCATTCCAGCCTTGCCGAGCCGATCCATGTTCGGCGTGGCGATCTTGCCATTCTCGTTCAGGCACTTCACGTCCCCGTAGCCGAGGTCATCGCAGAGGATGTAGATGATATTGGGATTGGCAGCCTGTCCTGTGGCATCAACCGCAACGAGCGCGAGGGCGCAGACAAAAAACGCGCGGCAAAGACTGCAGGGGAGGAAATGCGATGTCATAGGTGGGGGAACGGGCAAACACTCAGGAGAACGGAGGGTTGCAGTTTTCTCTCACCTAGCCACCGCGATGCACTCAAATTCTTAGCCGGAACGCCCCGGACTTACCGCCGAAACAATGCCAAACTATTGCGGCGCAATTGCGGCGATGCTTCAAGGCTTCGCGCCCATCGCAACGGCGTTGGGCGACTTGCGCACTTTCAGCAAGACCGGGAAGCTCGACTGCAAGCCTTCGGTGCTTTCATTGGCCCGCGCATTGCCGGTCACCACTTGGATGAGACGGTCCTGCTCCGGCACCCACTTCGCGCAGCTCAGAAAGACCTCGCGCTCATTTTCACCGGCGCGAATCTGCACGCCATTCAGGCCGATGCTGTCGACGATCACGCCATGCGGCAGGCCTTCCACATCGAGACTGATGAGGTTGTCATTGCCATGCCGATCCACGCGCAACCACACCGACACGCGCTCACCCGGTGCGATTGACAATTCATACGGCTTCGCCGGCACGGTCTTGCCATCCCCCGCCGGCTTGCCCGCCACATCCGGCTCCATGAAGATCGCTTGCTTCGGCGGAGCGGCCACGGTGATAGAGTCCAGGCTGGCGATCGGTCGAGTCGTTTCCTTGTCATTCACCAGTGCCGTCGCGGTCAGCTTCATCTTGCTGAAATCCACTGCGCCCGGCTTCGTCTCGGGCAGCACATAGATGGAACCTGTAGCGGCGAGATGCCCCGCCTGCACGACGACCGGCGTGGTCACGAAGAAGCCAGCCGGCGCACCGCTGATGTCCACCCGCACGTCGCCCTCCCAGCCATCCTTGCGATCGACTTTCACGACGAACTGCTCGCCACTGCCCGCAGGAATGCTCATCGCGCCCTTGCTCGCCAACGAAGGAGTGAAATCCTGCTCCGGCGGACGAATGATCAACCGGTAGGCAAATCGGTCGCCGCTCCAGCCACGCGTGTCGCTCACCCGCACGAGATACTTGCCCTTGGCCGGCGCGGTGAAGAGCAGACGCGAATCCTTGCCGAGCTGCCGTTCGCTATCGTCGTCGTTGGCGTAGTAGACCGTGAAGGTTGGCAGGCCATTGGGCACGAGCTTGGAGCCGACCGGTTTCGCTTCCACGACATAGCAAGGCTCATCGAGCCCGTGTCCCGCGGCGCTTGTGTTGAAGTAAGCGCGCCGCACGCCGCCGCGCGTGTAGTAGATCATGTCCGCATCGGGACCGCGGGCGAGACGGAAGATCTTCAAGACCTCGCCGTTGAAATACATGTAGTCGTTCAGCTCCATCTCCATGAACTGACCGAGCCGGATGCCCGCCGAACTGGCATCCGTGCTGCGCAAGGTGAGCCACGAATCCTTCGTCGCCTGCAGGAGCACCTGGGGCACGGGTTCGCCTTTCGCATCGAGCACTTCGATCTTCGTATCTGCAGGCGAGCCGAGCATGGCCGCACGAGTTTCGATCACGAGTTGCTGCCCCTGCTCCGCTTCGAAGCTGTAGAGATCGGAATCCGCCGCCTCCGGCTGATCTTTCACAAAGAGCCGTCCATTCACCGAAGCGGGAATGCTCAACGGTTGCGCGTGATCGGGCGTGTCGTTCGGCTCCTGCTCCAGCGTCTCCGGAGTGGTGCTGGCAAGCACGCGCATGGCCACGCGGCTGCGATAGGCATCGGTATCGAGCGGCAGGCGCACCTCGCCATCGGCGCCCGCTTTCACCGTGAAGGTCTCTGTCGCGAGATTGTGTCCCACGAGATGGATAGTGCTTTCCTGATTGGCCGGCACGGAGAGCGGCCACCACCCGGTGACATACGGGAGCACACCCGCCGTGAGCCGATAGACGTGTGCCGGCGAACCCTCGAGCGTGATCTCAAGCACGCGCGCGGTGTAGTCCCCATCGCGCGGCACGCTGAAGGCGAGGAATGGATCGCTCCCGCTATCGAGGCCGTTGTTCGCCGCGACCAGCTTGCGTTCGTCGTCGAGGATCTCGATGCGCGGCGTAACCGCTTTGGATTCGATGCGCTTCGCCGCGAGATCAAAGATGATCGTCTCGCCCTTCTTCGCCTTGAAGCGAAAATTGTCCTGCTGGCCGGTATTCGCCAGCGTGCCCCAGATATTGAGCGGCAGCTTATCGAGCACGAGCGGCTCCTTCGCCCCGGGCGCCACGATCTGCGGCAGGTAATCGACGGACACCTTTTGTTTCGCCGATTCTCCGGCGGCAGTCACCACACTCATGTCCACCTGCGAGCGCGGCACCTTGGCATCCGCCTCGATCGTCAGTTCCGCGCCCATGCCCTTCTCATCCTGGGCGATCGTGGCCTTGAGTCCTGGCACGCTGAATTTCACGTCCTTGATACCAGCGAGATTTTTGCCGCTGAGCTTGATCGTCGTGGTGGCGCCGCTCTGGATGCCGCGTGGCTCCAGCTTGGTGATCTCCGGAATGGGCGGCATCGCGGGTTTTGTCTCCTTCGCCATCGCTTTCTTGGCAACGGCAATGGAGCTCGATCCCGCAAGAATGGTCTGCACCACCGACTCCGGCTTGCCCGTAGCCGAATTGTAAAACTCGAGCGAGCCATCGAGACGTCCCAACGCAATCAGGTTCCCATTGAGCAGGGCCAATCCGGGCGACCAATCCGGCTGCACATCGAGCAGATGCAGCTCAGTCACATCCGCCGCCTTCCACACTTTCGCCGTGCGATCCGCGGCAGTGGAGACGAGTTGTTTGCCATCGGCGGAGAACGCCAGGTTCAGGATCGCGCCATCATGCGCGAAACGCGTGAGCAGTAGCGGATTGCTTCCCTCCTCCGCCTTTTCACTCACTTCCCACACGCGAATGCGATTGTCCGCGCCACCGGCCGCGAGCGTCTTGCCATCCGGTGCAAAAGCCAGCGTGTTTTGCTCCTTGAGCGGTTGCGAAAGTGTATCGAGCCGTTTACCGGTCGCCGTGTCCCAGAGCTTCACCGTGCGGTCCGCACTCGCGCTGGCCAGCACCTTGCCGTCGGGCCGGAAGCTCAGGCCATACACGCCGCCGTTGTGCCCGCTCAATGTCTTGATCTCCGTACCGTCGGCCACTTTCCAAAGCTTGATCTTCTGGTCGTAGCTGCCCGTGGCCAGCGTCTGCCCATCGGGCGAAAGCGCCAGCGCATAGAGCGCGTCCTTGTGCCCCTCGTACTGGCGGACCAGCGAGCCATCCGCTGTCTTCCATTGATACGCGATGCCGCCGATCCCCGCATCGCCCGCCGCGGCGAAGAGCATCGTGCCATCCGCGGAAAAGCGCAGCGCATTCACCTTGCCCGCGATGCCCTCCAGCATCCGCACGGGCTGGCGCGTGGTCGCATCGAGCAACTGCACGGAGCCATAGCTGCCGACCGCGAGCACCTTGGCCGTTGGCGAAAACGCCAGCGCTTGGATCGCTTTCTTGCGATCGCCCTTCGGCGCGATCTTGGGCAGCTTCGCCAGCACGTCGGCGATCCTCTGCGGCGCCGCAGGCGGCTGTGCCCCGGCATCGATCCACTGGCGGATCAGCGCGATCTCGTCGGGTTTGAGGTGCTCCTTCTTCCCCGGAGGCATGAATTTGTTTTTTCCCTCCTTGCCGCTGCGCCCCTCGAGAAATTTAACCAGCAATGATTCTTCGGCCTTGCCCGGCTCGATCGCTTTGCCCGCCTTCCCGCCTTTGATCAACTGCTGAAAAGTCTCCAGGCTGAACTCCCCCTCCGCATCGTCTCCCGCGTGGCAGTCCACACAGCGCTCTTCAAAAATGGGTGCGATCTTCGCCGCGTAATCCACCGCCTCCACCGCACGCAGGCTGGAAAAAGGGCACACCAGCAAGGCGGCAAGCGTGAGAGTGAAAGGTCTAGGCGGCAGCGGCAGCTTCATGGGGAAACGAATTGGAGAATCCGAGGAGTTAACTCGTTCGCCGGGGGATTTGCACTTACGAGGTTGCGTAAGCGCCTGAAGGTAGTGTCCTAATTTGAGGCCGAAGCTTTCGAGGTTGCTCGTTTGGCGTTTATTCGATTGAAGCGGTGCAGGGCCGCATGCTTGATTTGCCTCCTGTGTATTCAAACGAAAACAGCGGTAGAGGTCGCGGTTGCCGTGCAAACAGAGACTTGAAATGCATATTCTAAACGATTGGCCAAAACTTCTGATCGTTGGCTTCCTGTACTTTGCCGCAGCTTGGGCCATCATCCTGTTTTATGAGTTGGCGCGAGGCGTGAATCCTTACTCTTTGCCGGATCAGGAGCGGAAATCATACAGGCTGGCCTCCGCAAAAGCTTCCCTCGTATTTACAGCAATCGTCTTATTCTACAAAATCATCCTCTCATGGCGATGATTCCGAATTAGAGCACTACCCGCCTGAACGCCGCACCCATTCGAGCCCGGTAGATTTTCTCATTTCGATGAAATAACGGGGCAACTTCGCGCGTCTACTAGGGTTGTAACCCACAAGGATCACCATCACCACCATATGGCTCCGCGCTCTTATCATCCGCTCGCCAAAGCAGCCTTTGCCGCCGCCGCGCTCCTGACACTGCTCACGCTCACCCTGCATGGCCGCCACGCCGCCGGCCCCCATGGGCCGACCAAAGCGCCCACTCCATCGGAGACCTTCGAGTTTTCGGCCTCGCAGCAGTAATCGCCGGGACCAGTCTCACGCCGGGCCGTCGAGTTCGCAGGCAGGTTTTCCTCCTCGCTTCGCGTGGAGTAGGAGGCGCACCATCGCGAGCGTGGAACGTCCCCTCGCCTTTTTCGCCTTCGTACTCCTGATCGCGTGCTCGCCACTGAGTCTGGCCCAGACGCCGGTGAAGATCTTTTTCGACACCGACATGGAGACGGATTGCGACGATGCTGGGGCGCTCGCCGTGCTCCATGCGCTGGCCGATCGCGGGGAATGCGAGATTCTCGCCACGGTGGTGAGTGTGCGCGACCCGAACTCCGCCGCCACGGTGGATGCGATCAACGTCTACTACAGCCGCCCGAAGCTTCCGCTCGGTATGGTGAAAGGCGCGGGTGTGCTGGAGAAATCCAAATACGTTGGTCATATCGCCGTGGATTTTCCCAACCGGGTGAAGTCCGCCGAGGACGTCCCGGACGCCACGACCATCTATCGCGAGGTGCTCGAGAAACAGCCCGACCATTCCGTGACCATCGTGACCGTCGGCTATCTCACCAATCTCAAGGCCGTGCTTCAGCTTCCGGCTACCGATGGCCATCCCAGCGGCCTCGATCTGCTCCAGGCGAAAGTCGCGAAGTGGGTCTGTATGGGCGGCAACTTCATCGGCACCCCGCCGAAGGATGACCTAAAACTCGGCAACGTGAATTTCCAGCGCGACTCCGCTTCCGCACTTTACGTCATCCAGAATTGGCCCACGTCGGTCCCGCTGGTCTTCGTCGGGCGCGAGATCGGCTCTGTCCCCAGTGGACTCAATGCCGGCGCCAGCCTCGCCCAGACACCGGTCGAAAACCCGGTGCGCATGGCTTACTTCCACTACTTCGGTGCCCAGAAAAGCCGGCACGTCGCAGATATCGTCACCACGCTTTACGCCGTACGCGGACTGAGGGACTACTGGGACATCAGCCCATCCGGCTCGATAGATCTGCACAGCGACATGACCTTTGACTGGCAGCCCGCCACCGACCGTCACCAATCCTATCTCCTGAAGAAGTCGCGCGACGGAAAGCCAAACGATCGCTACATCGAATCCGCCCTCGACGAACTCCTCGTCCAGCCCCCGGGACGTCGGTAGTTCGGATCGAGCTTATGCGTGGCATCAGCTACGGCTTCGTCTTGAGAAGCAGCGAGAGGCAGCCGCTCCGTCGATCCAGAGCTTGCCACACATTTTCAGTGGCGACACGGTTCGCAACGCCGAAGGCGTTGAGTCTACCAGCCCAAGGTTGCGAGGAACGAGCTACCCTGAGGGAAGAGACCAATGGCGTCCCAACCCTGAAGGGGTTGCATCTCGCGCGCTGGAGCAGCTGTGATTCAACCCTTTCAGGGTTGGCCGAATTCGGAACGCAGACCCAGGGTAGCTCGTTCCTCGCAACCCTGGGCTGAATGATTAAACGCCGTTGGCGTTTCCGCCCCGCAGAGTTTTCCCGAATTGCATAACGGACTCTCAAGCAAGAGGTCTTCCTGCTTTCCTCTTTCACAGACCTCGCGCACATTCCGCGCGTTATGTATCGCTGCATCTCCTCCTGGATTGTCTTTTCGCTACTGGCCTTGAGCGCGCTCGCCGAAGAGCCGTTTGTCTTTGAGAAAAACCAGGGGCGTTTGCCGAAGACGATCCTCCCTCAGCGCTACGAGGTGCGGATCGCCCCGAGCATCGAGAAGGGCGCATTCAATGGCAGCGAGACGGTATCGCTTGAAGTGCGGCAGCCGGTGCGGGAGATCGTGCTGCATTCCAGCGGGCTGGAGATCAGCCACGCGCGAATTCTTGGCGAGCCGGAGATCGCGCTTACCCCGAAGCTCAATGCCGAGGAGCAGACGCTGACCTTTGCCCTGCCGCAGGAATTGCCGCCGGGCACTTACAAGCTCGCGCTCGATTTCACCGGCAAGCTCACCGAACAGCCGCGAGGCCTCTACATCTCGCCCTATCAAGCCAACGGTGTCACGGGCAAGGCGCTGGTCACGCAGATGGAGGCGGTCGATTGCCGCCGCATGTTCCCTTGCTGGGATGAGCCCGCTTTCCGCGCGGTATTCGTGCTCAGCGTAGACGGATGGGGAAAGACTCGCGCCATCTCCAATATGCCGGTGGAGAAGTATGAAAAACGCGAGTCGCGTGATGAAAAGACCGGCGAGTTGGTTTCGGGCTACAGGGTCACCTTCGCGCCCACGCCAAAGATGGCGAGCTATCTCGTGGCGCTGGCCATCGGTGACTTCGAGGAAGTGCGCGGTGAAATCGAAGGCACCCAGCTCGCCGTCTTCACCACGCCGGGCAAGCGCGAGCAGGCGCGCTATGCGCTGGAATCGACGAAGAAGGTCCTCTCCTTCTATCACGACTACTTCGGCATCAAGTATCCCCTGCCCAAGCTCGACCAGCTCGCTATTCCCAGCACCGGCGCGGGCGCGATGGAAAATTGGGGCTGCATCATCTACAACGACAACACGCTGCTCTACGATCCGGCGACGAGCGCGCAGAGCATGCGCGAGCGAGTTTTCGCCGTCATCGCCCACGAGATCGCGCACCAGTGGTTTGGCAATCTCGTGACCATGGCATGGTGGGATAACCTGTGGCTAAACGAAGGCTTCGCCAGCTGGATGGGGACGAAGTGCACCGACCATTTCAATCCCGAGTGGAAAGTGTGGCTGCGCGCCGCCGGAAGCAAGGAATACGCGATGCGCCTCGATGCGCGGGCAACCACGCATCCCATCCAGCGGCCTGTAGCACAGGATTCGCACGCCGCCGAGGGGTTCGACGAGATCACCTACAGCAAAGGCCAGGCGGTGCTGCGCATGATCGAAAGCTGGCTCGGCGAAGACGCCTTCCGCAGCGGCATCCGCGCCTACATGCAGGAGCATGCCTATAGCAATACCACCACGGCGGATCTCTGGGCCTCGCTGGCCACGTCCTCCGGCAAACCCGTACGCGAGTTCGCCGCTGGATGGACGGAGCAACCCGGCTTCCCCGTCATCACGCTCAGCTCCCTGCCCACCGGCAGCCAGGGCAGCGTGCAACTCGAGCAGACGCGCTTTACCATTCACCAGAAAGATCCGGCGCCGCTCCGCTGGCAGATCCCGGTGATCTACGGCCCCGCCGGTGCGCCCAATCGTGCCGTGCTCACCCTGCTGAAGGATGGTGTCCAGCCCGGAACGCTTCTCGAGCCCGAGGCCGCGATCAAGGCCAACATCGGCGACGTCGGCTACTATCGCGTGGCCTACGATTCCGCGCTCGCGCGGCGCCTGCTGAAAGCCGCGCCGATGCTCGCGGAGGCGGATCGGCTGAACGCGTTGAACGATGCCTGGGCCATGGTGCAGGCCGGCCGCACCCCGGCGGCGGATTGCCTCGATCTCGTGAATGCGCTGAGCGACGACCGCTCGCCCACCATCATTCAGCGGATCGTGGATGTCCTCTGGTCCATCGATGGCCTGGAGCGCGGCACGCCGAATCGCGACGGCTTTCGCGCCTGGGCGCAGGGCTTTCTGCGTCCGCAATTCGATCGCCTCGGCTGGGAACCGAAAGCCGGGGAATCACCGCTGGATGCCACGCTGCGTGGCTCGCTCATCTCGATCCTCGGCGCCTTCGGCAGCGAGGAAATCGTGAGTTCAGCCCGCACTCGCTTTGCCGCCTACCTGCACGACCCCGCTTCGCTGCCCGGCGACCTGCGCGGGGCGGTCTTTTCCGTGATCGGGCACGATGCGGATGCGCTGACGTGGGAGCAACTGCACACCGCGGCACGCAAGGAAGACAGCTTCGAACAAAAGCGCTCGCTCTACAGCGCGCTCGTCTCCGCACGCAATCCCTCGCTGGCCAAGCAGACGCTGGCGCTCTCGCTGACTGACGAACTCATCGCGCAGGACGCCGCGCGCCTCGTGCAGCGCGTGGCCCACGATGGCGAGCAGCCCCAGCTCGCGTGGGACTTTGCCCACGAACATCTCGACGCACTGCTGGCCAAGCTCTCCGATACCGGTGCAAATCACTATGTGCCGAGCCTCTTCGAGGCCTTCGACGACGCGGCGCGCGCGGATGAGCTGGAGGCTTTCGCGCGTAAAAATCTACCCGCCGTCGCGGAAACCAGCGTGGCCAAAGCCGCCGACAACATCCGTTTTCAGGCTGAGTTTAAAACACGCGTGCTGCCGCAAATTGACGCTTGGTGGCAGGCTCGCGTTCGGCGATAGTTCCGGACTTTTCACAGGGCCTGATGGAGTTCGAGATTACTCACGTTACACATTACAAATACGGGCATCCCGCCGCGGAAGCCTATGGGGAGGCTCGCCTCACCCCTCCGAATCTCCCGACGCAGACCGTCCTCAGCCATCGGCTGGTGATCGACCCGGAAGTGCCTACCTCCGGTTACACCGATCACTTCGGCAACCACGTCAATTTTTTCGCGCTGCCCTTCCGCCACAAGCAGCTCTATGTGAGCAACCAGGCCGTGGTGCGCACGCACACCGTGCCGCTGCCAGCGAGCAGCCTCGACCTGCCGGTGCAGGAAGCTCGGCAGATCCTGGGCTCGGTCATGACCGACATCTTCGACTACCTGCAAATGACGCCCGCGGTGCAACCCACGCGCGAAGCCGTGCAGTGGGCGAAAAAGTATCTGCCGGGCGGCGCTCCTCTCGGAGAATCGCTCCAGCGCTTGAATGAGGCGATTCACTCGGAATTCAAATACAAGCCCGGTGCGACGGAGAACTCCACCCCCCTGGCCACGATCTGGAAAAACAAGATCGGCGTGTGCCAGGACTTCGCGCACGTGGGCCTCGGCATCCTGCGCACGGCCGGCCTGCCCGCGCGCTATGTCTGCGGCTACATCGAGACGGACCCCATCCGCGCGCCCGATGGCACGGTGCGTCGCATGACTGGCGCGGTGGCCACGCACGCGTGGATCGAAGTGCTCGTCCCCGGCATGACCTGGGTCGCGATCGATCCCACCAACCGCCAGTGGATCAATGAGCGCTATGTGGCCGTCAGCTTTGGCCGGGATCAGCGCGACGCTACGCCCCTGCGCGGCACATTCAAAGGCAGTGGCGGCCAGGGTATGAAAGTGCGTGTGATCATGAAGCGTCGGACATCCAAGCCGGAGAAAGCAAAGGTATGAAAAACATCCCACCTCCAATTGTCCCCACGGCACCGCGGACTTCTCGCCAAGCCTCGAATCCCAACATCCAACGTCCAATGGGGCAAGCGCACGACGGCCGCAGATCGCGTCATTGGATGTTGGATGTTGGATGTTCGGTGTTGGATGTTCTGCCTTTTTCCACATGAAAATCGGCATCTACTACCAAACTCAGTACGCCTATGCGGAGCCAGTCAGCTTCTCGCCCCACCTCTTTCGACTCTTTCCAAAATCGGATCGCTACGTTTCCGTGCGCAAGCTCACGTTCCAAACGAATGCGAATGCGGCAGTGAACTACGTGCGTGATCTTTTTGATAACGATATCGCGTCCTGTTTCTACCCGGAAAAATCCTCGATGATGCAGGCCGGTCTGCAGATCGAACTGGAACTCACCCCGCGCAACGCTTTCGGCTTCCTGCTCAATTCGCACGCGCTCGACCTGCCTTTCCAATACACGGCGCAGGAGGCCCACGCGCTCTCGCCATATCTGCAGCAAGGCACCGCGCCCGTCCTCCCTTTTTGGCAGCCACCCGCGACACCACAGCCCACAGTCGAAGCCCTCGTGGCGCTCAATACGGCTCTGCACGAGCATCTCGCCTACGAGCGGCGCGACGAGGGCGTGGCCTACACACCGGAAGAGACGCTGCGACTCGGCCGCGGTGCATGCCGCGATTTCGCCGTCCTCCTCGCCGAGGTCTCGCGCGGACTCGGACTCGCGGCACGGCTGGCCAGCGGTTACCTTTGTGAATTTGGCAGCGCAGAGAAGCGGGCGGAAGGCTCGCTGCATGCATGGACGGAAATCTATCTACCCGGCGCCGGTTGGGTGGGCTTCGATCCCACGAACGGATACCTCTGCAATCACCATCACATCACCGCCGCGGTCGGCTTCACGCCCGAAGATATATCCCCGATCCTCGGTAACTACTTTCACCCCACCCCAGTGTCCGGCAGTATGACCGCGTCGCTGCAAATTGTTCCCCATGAAGATTCTTAAAACCCTCGCCGGCGTCGCCGACCAGATCGAGGCGACCTTTACCGAGCGCAATATCCGACTCACGCTCGGCGGCGAGCCGACCTACGTGCCCATCGATCCACATGGGCCGGAATGGACCGTGACCGCGCTCGGGCCGACCAAGCTGCGCTACGCCTATGCGCTGAAGGACGCGCTCGTTCAGCAATCCCTGCCCAAGGCAGTCGCCATTTACTCGCCCGGCAAATTCTATCCGGGTGAAGTCAATCCGCGCTGGGCGATCAATCTCGTCTGGAATCGCGACGGCACATCGCTGGTCCCTGCCTTGGACCACCAGCCGGCGCGTGGGGTGAAGGTCGACGCCGCCGTGTTGAAACAATTTCAAAAAGGTCTGGCCCGTCACCTCGGCGTGAAGGCGGGATGGCTGCGCGCTGTCGATCCGCTGGATGAAACCCGACCCGCGGCAGTGCTTCCACTAGATCACGACGGCACCCGCTTCGTCATCGAAGACTGGAAAAAGGGCAACAAACTGGAACTGCTCCGCACGGAGGGACCGGCCGGTCTGCGCCTGCCGCTCAACAGCTTGCCCCCCGAGGTCAATCGCCGCGCCCTCACCGCCGAGGTCGTAGACAAGCAGCTTCATATCTTTCTGCCCCCATTGTTGCAGCCGGCGTTTCTGAGCATGCTGGAAGCCGTCGTGACCGCGGCCAACGAGCAAGGTGTAGCGACCCTGACTTTCGGCGGCTATGTCCCGAGCGATGAAGCCGGCATCTGGACCCGCCTCGCCATTGCCGCAGATCCGGGCGTGCTGGAGATCAATCTCCCACCCTGCGCCACGTGGCGCGAATATGCTGGGTGGCTCGATATCCTCGAGCGCGCAGCCGCTCCCGCGGGCCTTCGCTCGTTCAAGCAACTCTCGCCCGAAGACCAGACCGGCACGGGTGGCGGAAATCACCTGCTCTTCGGCGGCCCGAGCCTGGAGGATCATCCTTTATTCACCCGTCCCGCGTGGGTCACCTCCATCCTGCGCTATTGGCAGCATCATCCCTCACTGGCCTACCTTTTCACGGGACAATACGTCGGCAGTTCCTCGCAAGCACCGCGGCCCGATGAAGGTGCCAGCGCACACTACGATCTGGAGATGGCCTACCGCTTTCTCGAGAGTCTGCCCGAGGGCGACCATCGTTATCTCATCAGCGAGACGCTGCGGCATCTCCACACGGACACCTCCGGCAATACCCATCGCAGCGAGGCAAGTTTCGACAAATTCTGGAACGTGAACTTCGACGGTGGCTGCCGCGGCCTGGTCGAGTTTCGCGCCGTGGAGACTTTTCCGGAGGCGCGCTGGATGTCAGCCGTGGCCCTGCTCTGGCACGCGCTGGCCGCGCATCTTCTCGCCAGGCCGTTCAAGGAGCCGCTCGTCGATCTCGGCGACAAACTGCATGACGCCTTTTTCCTCCCGAGCTTCGTCTGGGCCGATTTCGAGAAAGTGCTGCGCGATCTGCGGCGTGGTGGCTTCGCCCTGCCCGCCACCCTCTTCCGCGAGATCTTCGAGTGGCGCTTCCCTACGATGCTGCAATACTCCGATGGTCCCGCCGAGCTCACCGTCCGCCGCGCTCTTGAAAGCTGGCCGCTGCTCTGCGAACAACCCCTCGAAGGCGGCAGCACCAGCCGTTTCGTCGATACCTCCATCGAGCGCCTGGAGTTCCTCGCCACGCGCGACTTCGCCGCCCGCTACACCATCCACGTCGGCGGTCGTGCGCTGCCGCTGCAAACCTTCCCGGGAGGCCGCCGCGGCGCCGGCCTGCGCTAT
Source organism: Chthoniobacter sp. (assembly GCA_041287745.1). Lineage (GTDB taxonomy): Bacteria > Verrucomicrobiota > Verrucomicrobiia > Chthoniobacterales > Chthoniobacteraceae > Chthoniobacter. The sequence continues at coordinate 14,599 of JBGGMZ010000409.1, forward strand.
CGCCGCACCGCGCTCTATCCCTCGCTGCATCCCGGCATCGCGCCACAGACCCCGCTCGTGGTCACATTGACTTCGAAAAAGAAATCTCACGTCTATCGCCTGGAGAGCGATCGCCGGCACTTCACCAAGCACGCTGATGCGGCCGCTCCCAAGATTTCGCCGAAACCCTGCCACAAGCTGCATCCGCGCCTCATCACCTACGACTTGCGGCTCGCGTAATCGCCAAGGCTGACAAGGCTACATTCGGATTCGAGCGAAACGAGCCACAGGGCAGCGTCTGACTGAAACAGCCCCCACAATGTGAGGCCGGATTTGTCCCGGCGGTGAATTCCGAAACAAATTTGCCGTGAAAACCTTGGTTTATACGGCCACGTAGGACCGACCAAGCGAAAGCTGAATGTGTCCGAGAAACCGCCTGAAGAAGTCAAACAGGAGATTGGAGAACTGGTAAAGAGGGCTCTCATTCAAGCGGGCGACATTCAGGACATTGAGGAAAAGCTCAAAGGGATTGTGGAACGCAGTTCCAAAATGACTCATCCACCCGAACCGATTGGTGTTTAACGACCGTGTATAGGCTTGATTACCTCGTAGCGCGCAGCAAGTTCGCCCTCGTCAAGGACGACGAGGGGTGCCGAGCCGAGTTTAACACTTTATTGGAAGCCCTTTCCTTTGCCTCTCATCTGACGCAAGGATTTGTGTCGTTGTTCGAGGTAAGCGAATCCGGTGACGTGTCTGAAGTAGGCGCGATTGCCGTGGGGCGGAACAGCGATTAAAGGCGCTTGCCTCGTTTCCGATTTTGGCTCAACTTCCGCCCTCTCTTCGCGGGATTAACTCAATGGTAGAGTAGCTGCTTTACACGCAGTTTGTTGGGGGTTCGAGTCCCTCATCCCGCACTCTTTTTCACCGGTATGGACACCGGTATTGGCGGCACTCCTTTCCCTCACGGGAGCGAAGTTCTATTCTGATCCCGCTTGGGGACGGCACCACTATTTGGAATGTGCCGCGGCAATGCCCACCGTGAACAGCATGACGGTTGCGATCGCAATCGCCAGCACGAGCAGTCCGACACCGATATAGCCGAGGACCAAGCCCGCCACCGCCAGGCCATCTCCTACCAACCTCCCCTGCGACTGGCGAATGCTGCTGCGGGCCGCATGTCCAAAAATGACCGCCAGAATCGAGGGCAGGAAGGGAAAAAACGTGACGGAAAGGATGCCCATCACAAGGCTGGCCACCGCCATGCCGGAGGTAGTCGCCGGCTGATACATGGTGACTCCCCCACTTGTCGTGAGCATCGGCGGCGCTGTCGCCACGAGCATCGGGAAAGTCGATAAAGGCATCCACTCGGCCATGCCCGTCTGCCACCCGCGATCCGTGGGCTGGAGTTCGCCGGTCGATAGCCTGCGCCGGACTTCTTCTTGGGAAAATGGCCCGGATTGCTGACCGTCGCGGGCGATGTGAAATTCCATAACCGAGGAAACTAGAATGGATCTGAAACGTGTGGAGGCGGCTCAGTAGCCCGGCGGGGGAATTCCCACCCGACCGGAGCCGTCGACGAAGATCATGATCCGCTTTCCGCGGCGGTCTTTGAATTTGCTGATCAGCAAAACTTTGTCCGCGGGATCTTTGGTCGAACCGCCAAAGTATTCGTATGCCATTGATTCCCCCGGCGAGAGCTTGGAAGTGAAGAGAGTGCGATCGGTGAGGTATTCGGGCACAAGGTCGTCGAGCTTCAGCGGAAAGGCATTTTGATGATCCGTGGCGTAGAGGATGCAAGCCGTGCCGATCTGTTTGGCGTCGCTCAACGATCTCGTTTCGTCGCCCCGCAATTTCACCTCCCCAAACACCGGGATCGCGATGCCGGCCAAAATCGGAAGGATGACGAGCAAGACGAGCCCCCACAGAGCCAGCCCGATGTAACTCATCACGAGTCCCGCGACCGCCATGCCGTCGCCGGTGAGCGATCCACCGGAGTTGCGGATATTACCACGTGCTATATGTCCGCAGACGATGCCCGGGATATTCGACAGGAAAGGCAGGATGGTGATGGAGAGGATACCAAGAATGAGGCTGGCCACCGCCGCGCCCGAGGTCGACGGGACCTGCGTAGGCCCGATGACGCCCACGGCGGGACGCGTGGGATTCAAGGCGCGCAGCGGGCTCACGACTGCATCTGTGCGCGGCTCCGCCGAGGCCAGCGCAGGCATCGTCGAGAGCGGCACCCAGTCCGCAGCACCTTGCATCCAGCCGAGATCGCCCGGAAAAAGCTCTCCGGTCCCCAGCTGTCGCCGCACTTCCTCCACAGAAAATGGCCCGAACTGTTTTCCATTTCGCGCGATGTGAATCTCCATGCGCGACAGTCTATTGGGACGCGTGAAAAGTGTCGAGCGACGCGATTCGGGAAGGCTTCGCGCCGTAGCGCCATCTAGCCGTTGGCTCGCGCATTTCTACAATGCACGGCGAGCCACAGCGCGTCGCTGGACACACGTTCCACGCGATGCCGCACGTGCGCAGGAATGAGAGCGTAGTCTCCCGCACCGAGCTCTACATTCTCCCCGTCTTCCATTGCCAACGTCGCAGAACCCTGGAGCAGGACTACCCATTCCGCTTCCGGCTGATCGTACCAGAATCCATCCGGACTGGGCTGCCCATGCGACACGATCTGCTCGATGCGTACGCCATCCGCCGCAAAGAGCGTTTTGATCCCTTCGCCATGAGCCGGATCGCCCGATGGCTCCAGAAGATTGCGAATTGTGAGCGCCACGAAGGTCAGCGGAGGGTTTTCCTTAGCGCTTCGAAGGCCCGGCCTTCCCTCGATCGTCAAAGGTTCCGCTTTTGATGTTTGCCACGACGGAAGACATCGGCTGTTTCATCATCATGCATCCCGCACAAGTCTGCACCTCTTGCTTTGAAGAAGCGAAGTGCGTGACCTGCTCGTCGAAGGCTGCCCGATCCTTCAGTCGCAGACCGAGCAGCGCGTAGCATTGCGCCTGCGCCGTACCAGTCTTCAGGATTTGCGCAAAATCTGCCGCTGCGTTTTCCGAGGCGAGCACGTTGTGGAAAGCGACTTCGCCGTTTGATGTCGTGCCTGCGACGCCGATTCCCCCAAAAGCGAAGAGCGGAATCGCCGCCAGCGTCTTTGCTGCGGCTTTGTCGCCGGCCCACACTGCGCTGCTGGTGAGCAGGAATGTGAGAGCGATGGAGAAGAGGCGGCGAAAAGTGGAGGAATGGAAAGCGAGCGACATGGCGTGACTGGATGAGGGTTTGCCGATAAAGGGATCGGTCGACAGTTTCGACCCCGCGTTTCATGATTGCTTACACGATATAAGATGGCTGCCTACCCCGATCTCTGCAACCGCAGCGTCATTGTCACCGGCGGGGCGAATGGCATCGGTGAAGCAATCGTGCGCGCTTTTCATGCGCAGGAAGCGATCGTCCATTTCTGCGATACCGATGCCGCAGCAGGCCAGTCGCTCGCGCGCGAACTCGGCGAGCGCGGGGTTTTCACACGCGTGGATCTCAAGCAAGAAGCACAGATTGTCCGATGGGTGAAGCGCATCACCCAAGGTGGAAAGCCGGTCCATGCACTGGTAAATAATGCGGCGCGTGATCCGCGCATGAAGCTGGAGGACATGTCGGTGAAAGATTGGGACGATCTCTTTGCCACCAATCTGCGCGCGTATTTTCTCATGGCGCGCGAAGTGTCCCCGGTCTTCCCCAAGGGCGCCGGGGCCATCATCAATTTCGCGTCCATCACCTTTCACATTGCGCCCACACCGATGACCGCCTACGTCGCGACGAAGGGCGGCATTCTCGGCTTCACCCGCTCACTCGCGCGGGAGCTCGGCCCGCGCGGCATTCGGGTGAATACCGTTTCACCCGGCTGGGTGATGACCGAGCGGCAGTTGCAGGAATTTGTCACGCCCGCGGTTAAGCGCCTCATTCGCCGCTCGCAATGCATCCCGCATCTCCTGCAACCCGCGGAGATTGCCGAGGTCGTTCTCTTTCTCGCCAGCGAAGCGAGCCGCGCCATCACCGGGCAGGAGTTGCTTGTCGACCGCGGTTGGGCGCATTCCTGATCCCAATCTTATGCCGATGTCACAACCCGATCCGCTGAATAACTCCGACGAGGTGAAACGCAAGGTGCTGGCCGGCGACAAAATTGGCGCGATCAAGCTCTATCGCGAACTGACCGGCGTCGGACTCGCCGAAGCCAAGAGCGCGGTTGAGCAACTGCAGACGCGGCTCCGTGGATTTGAATCCGCTGAGATCGCACTTCCCAAAAGCAGTTCCGACACTTCACTCCCGAAGTCGAACGCCGCCATCAACGAAGCAATTTTTGCGGGGAAGAAGATCGTGGCGATCAAGCTGTACCGCGAGCAGACCAAGGCCGGCCTTGCCGAGGCAAAACGCGCGGTGGAGGAAATCGAAAAGCAATTGCGAGCCTCCGCACCGGGGCTGTTTGCGAAGCCGGCGGCGAAGGGTTGCTTCGCTGCGATCTTTTTCCTGCTCGGAGCCGGTTCGGCTCTGTGGCGACTGATCGCTTGAATCGGAGAGAGGCGCGCGTAAGCGCACTCCTCCGGCTGCTTACACCAGCGGCGTGCGTCCCGCCACGGCAGGCGGCGGCACCTCGAGCTTCATGTCCCACGCGAGATTCTTCGGCATGGTATCGAGCTTCGAGTCGAGAGCCTGCTGCCAGGTCACTTCCTTGCCGGTGTAGGCGGACATGCGACCCAT
>JBGGMZ010000410.1:0-9388 GCA_041287745.1 Chthoniobacter sp.
AAGGTGAGCGGCCTCGTGGAGGAGCGAGGCACGGAGGACCGTGGCGGGCCAGTCGGCGGCCGCCGCGGGCAGCAGGATGACAGGGCGGCGCAGACCGGTGACGAGAGGCACGGAAACTTCGGCAGAGAGACGCAAGCGCGCGCCGGCGAGGAACGGATAGTGGGCGAGGAGTTCGCTCCAGAGAGTGGTGAGACCCGGCGTGGTCGCAGGCCGGGCGCGCGCGAGGATTTGCCGGAGGCGGAATATTCCCGCGACGCGGGTGAGGGTGAAGAAGACGAGGCCGCCCAGCCACGTGGCGAGGAGGAGATTTCTCCACGGCAGGCCATGGGGCGACTGCGCGGGAGCAGCGGACGCGGAAATCGCGGGGGGCGCGGGAGAGACGGGCGCGTTTTCGACCTGGCCGAAATCAATGTGGGGCAACTTGATTGGTCCGAAATCGGGCGACGGCAGACCTGACCGTCCATCGAGAGGAGCAACTCTCGGGGCAGGCGGCGGCACCGACGCCGGGGCATGGATCGCCGGGACGGGGATGGACAGTTCGAAGGGGAACAGGGTGATGCAGAGGCAGACCGCCAGCGCGAGGAAGGCGAGGCGCCAGAGGAGGTGTCGCGTGGCGGCGGAAGCGCGCGGAATGCAGAGGCAAAGTCCGGCGACGAACAACCAGCAAGCGACGGGCGCACCGATTCCCACAGCGACCGCACGGAAACTGGGGAGCGAGCCGGGAGCAGCGGCCAGGGTGGCGTCTGCATGGGAGGCGGGTTGAACGACGACGATGACTTCAACCCCATCCGGTACCGGCACGCCGAAGATCCGCGGCACCGAGAGTTTGGGATTTTTTTGCAAGCGACGGAGGTCTTCCTCCACCGTTTTTTCGGAGTAGGGCAGGCCGACGCGCGTTTGCATTTGCGCGCGCAGGATTCCGGGTTGGGAGAGGCCGGCTCCGCTGCCCCGGATTTGGATGGAGCGCACCACCGGCACGGAGGAGTCGCCTGCCGCGACTGCCGTGAACGCGACCAGCAGGCCGAGTAGGAAGAAGGGCAGACGCATAGGGAAGAGGTGCTTTAGCCGAGGGCGGCGGGGTTGGTGTTCATTGGCGGCTCTTCCGCGCGGACCGGATCATTTTTTCCAACCGGTCGAGTTCTTCGTCGCTGACGCGGAGCGCTTCGCCATCCAGCAGGGTGGCGACGACGCTGGCGGCAGAGTTGTTGAAGAAGGTCTCGAGCAGCCGGCGCAGCGCGGGGACGCGGGCGTCACCGGCAGAGACGGTGGGCTCGAAGAAATACTTGAGGCCACGGCGGGCGTGGCGGATGAGGCCTTTTTTCTCGAGGAGACTGAGGGCGGCACGGACGGCGGAGTAGCTGGGCGGGTCGGGAAGTTTCTCGAGGACCTGCAGTGCGCTGACGGAGCCGCGAGAGTAGACGATTTCCATGATCTGCCGCTCGCGGCGGCTGAGATTGGAAAGCGGCGCGGCAGCGGACGGGGCTGCGGAGGCGACAGCGGGGGGCTTGGGTTTCAGCGGATCGTGTTTCACCTAGATGCTGAAATATCAGCATTTCGAGCGACGTCAATCGAAGACTGCTGAAATTTCAGCAATTACCCGAATAGGGACTCCGGTACGTGCTGGGCGCGCAGGCGCCTACAACGTCTTCAGCTTGAGCGATTGCAGCACGCGCTCGATGGTGACGAGGTCTTCGGGCTGGTGGAAGCGGATGTGGATCGAGAAGGGTTTGTCGCCGGCGGCGAGGCCAAAGGAGAGGTGGAACGGGCGCGGATCGCGGAAGGCTGGATCGTCGACCGTGCGAATAGCGGCGTAGGCGAGATGCTGGTCGTCCTCGAGGTAGGTGTTGACCCGCCAGTTTTTGCGGCGTTCGGTGGACCAATAGGCGAGAGCTTTCGCGAAGTCGCTCTGGGTTTCGCGAAGCAGGGCGCCGGCACCGCTCTCGAAGGTGAGGCTGAAGTCGGGGCAATCGTAGATTTCGATGTTGCCGTTGACGTTCATCGTGTTGGCGTTGCGGACGAGGTCGGGGGGCGCTTGGAAGGTCGCAAAAGTGCCGACGAGGGCATGCCACGCGGGGTCGGCGGCGCGGGCTTGGAAGGTGAGGGTGAAGAGCAGGAAAACGACGCCGGCGGTGCGCAGCGCGGCAACGGGGAAAGACCAGCGGGATAAGTATGCCTGCTGGGGCGCGGCAGCAGGGGTCGAGGGGATCGGAGGGAAGGCTCGATGCATAGACAGATACGCAGATAGGGGCAGATTCGAGACAGTCAACCATCTTGACGGATCACGCACGGAGGAGCGGACGGCTGGCCGGGAGCGATTGAGATTGACGCGATGAGGTAAATGGTGTTCAAATAGCCACTTTCCTACCATGCACGGGCGCGGCCGTTCTTTGACATTGAGTGAATCGCCGACGGGGCGGGGCGGCTGGGCAAGGGTGCAAGCGGAACGTAGCGCGGCGTGCACGGCTTCCAATATCCTCCTCTGCTGGGGCGAGTCCGCTGCAACCCTTTCAGGGTTGGGGCATTCGGAATGCGGCCCCAGGGTAGCTCGTTCCTCGCAACCCTGGGCTAGTAGATTCAACACCTTCGGCGTTGCCTGCCGCGTTGCCTCTGAAAAAGTGCATACCAGGCCCTGATCGCGGTCAGTCGCGGTCAGTCGCGGTCAATCGTGGTCAATCGTGGTCAATCGTGGTCAGTCGTGGTCAGTCGTGGTCAGTCGTGGTCAGTCGTGGTCAGTCGTGGTCAGTCGTGGTCAGTCGTGGTCAGTCGTGCCTGATCGCGCCTGATCGTAGTGAATTGTGCCGTAAGCTTTCCGAGCGAAGACCGGCAACCGGTAAGTGATCCAACGCTTTGCGGCGCCGGCTAGTGCTGCGGCTTGGTCTTCTTTTTCCGCATGCGGATGTTCAGCATTTCGACGCCGAAGGAGAAGGCCATGGCGAAGTAGATGTAGCCCTTCTCGACGTGCTGCCCACAGCCATCGGCGATGAGGACGACGCCGACGAGGAGGAGGAAGGAGAGGGCGAGCATCTTGATGGTCGGATGCCGGTTGACGAAGTCGCCGATGGGCTTGGCGGCCATGAGCATGACGACCATGGCGAGGATGACGGCGGCGATCATGACCTCGATGTGTTGGGCGAGGCCGACGGCGGTGATGACGGAATCGAGGGAGAAGACGATGTCGATGACGACGATCTGGGCGATGACGCTCGAGAGGGTGGCGCGGCCCTTGGTCGATTGCTCGTGCTCTTCACCTTCCACGGTGCCGTGGATCTCGTGCACGCTCTTCCAGAGCAGGAAGAGGCCGCCGCCGATCATGACGATGTCCTTACCCGAGACGGGGTGTCCCCCGACGGCGAAGAGCGCCGCGGTGAGTCGCGTGAGCCAGAAGATGGAGCACAGGAGCAGGACGCGGGTGACGAGCGCGAGCAGCAGGCCGATGGTGCGCGCCCGGCCTTGCTGGGCGGCGGGCAGCTTGCCGGCGAGGATGGAGATGAAGATGATGTTGTCGATGCCCAGGACGATCTCGAGGACGGTGAGAGTCACGAGGCTGATCCAGAGGCTGGGGTCGGTGAGCGACATGGGCCGGTAAAGAAGGCAGCCGCCTTGCCGGCGTAAAGGCAAATCGGCGCTCGTCTTTACCGCAGGCCGGTGAGAAAAGCTCCGCGTTCTTCGTTTCCCAATGCATCGCCAGTCCCGCCGCCGTTTTCTCGCCAGTCTCGCCGCCGCCAGTGTCTCTGCCCCGCGTTTTGCGCATGCGATCGCGGATAGCGCTTCGCTGGAGATCCTCGTGGACAATGGAGGCTGGGGCAAGGCGTCGCCGGCGGAAGTGCGGGCAGTGGCGCTCTCGGCGGCCAGCGAGCTGTGGCAGAACTGTCCCGGGCAGCGGATCAAGCCGATCCGGGTCTACCATCGGGCGGATTTCCCGCAGACGGATTTTGGCCACGACTGGCGCGGGCGGATTCGCATGGGCTTGCATTGCGAAGACGCGCGCTGGGCGCAGATGGCATTTCAGGTCGGTCACGAGTTCTGCCACACGCTGGCGCAGCACAGCACGATAGCCTTGCGGGGATGGCATCCGGGACGGCATGCGAATTTGTGGTTTGAGGAGAGCCTGTGCGAAGCGAGCTCGCTCTTCGTGCTTCGCCGCCTCGCGGCGACCTGGCAGCAGAATGCGCCCTATGAAACGTGGCGCAGCTACGCTCCGGCGATGGGCAAGTACGCCGCCGATCGCCTGGCGCTCCCGGAACATCAACTCCCCGAGAACACGACCTTCCTCGCGTGGTTCCGCGCCAATGAATCCTCCATGCGCGAGAACCCGGTGCAACGGGAAAAGGACGTGATCGTCGCAAGGCACCTGTTGCCGCTTTTGGAGGCCGAGCCGGCGGGATGGATGGCCGCGTGCTACCTCAATCTCGGCGCGCGCCAGCAGGGCAAATCACTTTCCCAGCATTTCTCCGAATGGCAGAGCAACAGCCCGCAGGCGCTGCGCCCTTTCCTCGGCCGCCTGACCTCGCTCTTCTACGGCCCGGCTTGAGTGCGTAAAAATCGGGTGTTTATCCGTTCGTTTGAGAGGCACGTGATCGCTTGACGCACCCGCCTCGCTTGCTTAGCGTGCGCGCCTCATGTCGAAAACCGCACCCGTCCTTGCCCTCACGCTGCTGACCCTGCTGGTGCCGCTGAGCCGTACCGACGCTGCCGTCGTCTACCGATCCGACGAAGGCTGGACGGTGGAAGGCGACGATACCGCGGTCGCAGGCAGCGCGGCCGAACAGATGAAAAAGGCGGAGAAGATGCAGGAGAATGGCGACGACTCCGGCGCCTTCAAAGCCTACAAGGCGCTGGTCAAGCGCTACGGCCAATCCTTCCTCGCCCCGAAGGCCCAGCGCAAGGTCGGCCAGCTTCTCGAGAAGCACGGCGACTACGGCAAGGCTTACGAAGCTTACAATTACTACCTCACCAAGTATCCGCAGGGTGAAGATTTCGATTCGGTCGTGGATTCGATGTTCAAGATCGCCAAGCTTTTCCTCGAAGGCCAGAAGCAGAAGGTGCTCGGCATTCCGACGACGGCTTCCATGAGCAAAGCGCAGTCGATGTTTGAAGGCATCGTGAAGAATGCGCCCTTCAGCAAGCTGGCGCCGCTCGCACAGTTCAACGCGGGGCAGGCCTTGGAAAAGCAGGGCGAGTATCCGAAGGCCATCGAGGCCTATCAGTTGGTCTACACGAAATATCCCAACGACCCGGTGGCGTCCGATGCGCTCTACCAGGTCGGTTACGTCCGCGCTCGCGATGCCCGCGAAGGTTCCTACGACCCTGCGACAAACAGAAAAGCGCGCGAGGCGTTCGAAGATTTCATCGCCCGTTATCCGAACAACGAGAAGGTTGCGCAGGCCAAGGAAAACATCAAATCCCTCGAAGGTGGTCTCAACAAGAACACCCTCGACGTCGCGAAATTCTACGACAAAACGAAGAAATTCAAGGCGGCCGTCATCTACTACAATGACGTGATCAAAGGCCAGCCCGGCACGCCGGAAGCTGAATACGCAAAGGGCCGGATCGAGGCGCTGAAAGGCCAATACGGTGAGGATGCCCTGCGCGCTGGACCGGAGCGCACCGAGACCGGCAATCGCGCCCAAGAACGTCGCAAGCTGCAGGCGAAAGTGGATACCGTCTCGCGACCTGATTATGTCGGGCCGCCCGTGGCTGAAATTAAGCAAAAGATCGAGACCGGTCCAGCGAAGCCCAAGCTGCGCACCTCTCCGGACAACCTCGGCCCCGTACCCGCAGTCGAGCCTCCCCTGCCCGGCCAGGACAAGACTCCGGCTCCGGCCCCGGCGCCCGCGCCGGACGCTACCTCCCCGCTCCCTGGTGGAGATACACCCAAGCTCCAATGAGACTCGCTTTCCTTCTTCCTTTCGCCGCCCTGCTCCTCAGCGGTTGCGCCGGCTACAAGCTCGGTCCCGTGCAGCCGAAATTCATGGCCGACATTCATAAGATCGCCATCCCGACTTTCCGTAATGACACGCTCGAGCCGCGCGTCGAGGTCGCGCTGGCCACGGCCTGCATCAAGCAATTCCAGCACGACGGCACCTACCAGATCGTGGATGAAAAGGACGCCGACGCCATCCTCGAAGGAACGCTCGATTCCATCCAGCGCCGCCCGGCCCGCTCCGTGCGTGGTAACGTACTCCTCACCAAGGAATACACGCTCAACGTCCGCTGCCGCTTCAAGCTCACCAACAAGTCCACTGGACTCGTGGTCGACGAGCGCACGGTGAATGGCACCACCAGCTTCTACGCCACTGGGTCGGACTCCGTGTCTCAGGACGTCAACCAAGACGAACGCCAGGCCATTCCGCTCGCCGCGGAAGACATGGCCGTCCAGCTCGTGAGCCAGTACTCCGAGGGCTGGTAAGGCGCAGGGAATCTCCTTCCCGTGCTTTCACTCGTCGCCACCCCCATCGGTAATCTCGGGGACATCACCCTGCGCGCGCTCGAGACGCTGAAGAGCGCGGACCTCATCGCCTGCGAGGATACCCGGCACTCCGGAAATCTTCTGCGCCATTACGAGATCCGGAAGCCGCTCATCAGCTATCACGAGCACAATGAAGCCCGGCGCACCGCCGAGCTCATCGAAGAACTCGCGGCGGGCAAGCATATCGCCGTCATCACCGACGCCGGCCTCCCCGGCATCAGCGATCCCGGCCATCGCTTACTGCGAGCCTGCATCGAGCGCGGACTCCCCTACACCATCCTGCCTGGCCCGAGCGCCGTCCTCACCGCCCTCGTCGGTAGTGGCTTCCCCGCCGAGGCCTTCTACTACGGCGGGTTCCTGCCGGTGAAGAGCGGTGGACGCGAGCGCGATCTCCTCGCTGCCAATGCCCGCGAAGTCACGACCGTCTTCTTCGAGTCGCCGCACCGCCTGCTCAAGACCCTCGACGTCTGCGCCCAGCACTTCCCCGAGCGCCGCCTCTGCGTCGCCCGCGAGCTCACCAAGCAGTTCGAGGAGTTTCGCATCGGCCTCGCGCCCGCCCTGCTCGCGCACTACTCCGCCAAGTCGGTAAAAGGCGAAATCGTCTTCCTCGTCAGCGGCACCTGACGGAATTCAAGACCTCCGCTTTCCGCAGAGAAGCCCATGGAGCAATGGAGCGAGAGAGCCAATCGAAGCACCTCTCTTCTATCGCCGTCCGGCCTTATCTGCGATCTCCGATTTGCAATCGGCCATCTCCTCCAGTCCTCGGTCGGCGCAGAATCGAAGCACAGTGACATAGAGAGCACGGACAGGATCAAGATGAGCGGTTCTTTTAAATCCTCTGTGTTCTCTGTGCCTCTGTGGTTCAATCATAATGGAGTCGCTCCCCGCAGCCGCTCCGTCGTCCTCACCCTCATGACCCCATGAATTCTCTCCGAACCCTCCTCCTCTTCCTCCTCGCACTCGCCGCTCCCCACCTCACTCAAGCCATCGATATCAAGCGCGACATCGAGTACGCCCGCATCGGCGATACCCCGCTCGCTCTCGACCTTTATCTCCCCGAAAAGCCCCACCCTCCTCTCCTCGTCTACATCCACGGCGGCGCCTGGCGCGGCGGCTCGAAGAGCGATTGTCCCCTCGCCCCGTTCGCCCGCGAAGGCTTCGCGGTCGCCAGCATCGACTACCGTCTCTCCACCCAAGCCCCCTTTCCCGCCCAAGTCCACGACATCAAGGCCGCCATCCGCTTCCTCCGCGCTCAACAATCTCTGCTCGGCATCGATGCCACCCGCATCGTCATCGCCGGCAGCTCCGCCGGCGGACACCTCGCCGCTCTCGTCGGCGTTACCAATGGCCACAAAGAACTCGAAGGCGCCATCGGCACGAATCTCGGCCAATCAAGTGATGTCCAAGGCATCATCAGCCTCTTCGGCGCATCCGACCTCATGACCATCCTCGAGCAGAGTACCGACCACGGCCGCGGCGTCCGCATTCCTGCCCTCCAGCTCCTCCTCGGCGGACAGCCCACCGAAAAACCTGACCTCGCCAAACTCGCCAGCCCCATCCAGCACATCGACGCCCACGACCCGCCGCTGCTTCTCATTCACGGCGACGCCGACCCGCAAATGCCCCCCGAGCAATCCCGCGAGCTCACCGCCGCTTACGAAAAAGCCGGCCTGCCCGTGAAACTCATCATCCTCCCCGGCGCCGTCCACGGTGGCAAAGTCTTCTACGACCCCGAGCGCATGGCCCTTATGAAAGAGTTCCTCGAATCTATTGCCGTCAAATAGGCCGCTGCAATCCGTCATCCCTCATCACCGACTACCGAACGCCAAGACAGCAGCCTCCGACTCCACCTGCCCCATGAAATCCAAGACCGAAAATGCAGATGTCAGCGGTTCCGAGTTCATCAACACCAACCTCAGCGAAGCGCAGTTTCGAGATGTCCGTCTCGCTGCAGCTCAGTTCGTTGACGTCAACCTGGCTGGAGCACTTTTCGAGGATGTCGCCTTGACCCGAGCTGTCATTCGCAATGCCAATTGCTCCCACCTGACCATCGAGAATGCATGTTACGAGGGTATGTGCATCGACGGCATTCTCGTCAGTGAGTTGCTGCGCGTCTATCGGAGCCAGCACCCGGAATCCAAATGACCGCAACGCCTGAGCATGCTCTGCGGCGAACACGCCGCCGTATTCGCAAAGCCTGGTGAAACCCAGTGCTTTACGATCCAAACCGTCACGAACCACTCGCGAATGCGGAGTGGAACCCCGCACGTGTTGCCGACGCGATTACGGCAATTTGCAAAGATGCGGAGTCGGCATTCGCCGCTGACCGCCTCTGGCCGCTGCACCCGGAGGACGATGACCCTGTCAACCCACCGGACGGGATTCTCCGCGGGCTTTATGACGGTGCGGCCGGTGTGGTGCATGCGCTCGACCGACTCGCCAAGGCTGGCTTCTATGAGCCCTCGCTCGACCTCGCGGCGATCACTACCGGCCTCTATGAAGCCGCGCTGATTTCGCCGGACCAGAAGAACGCCGACGGAGCGCTGCTGGTCGGGACCAGCGGCATGCTACTGGTCGCACACCGTCTCACCCCATCGGCGAAAACGGCGGACACCCTGGCGGCTGCGATCACGGCCAACGTGATGCATCCTTCCAATGAACTGCTGCTCGGATCTCCGGGCACGATGCTGGCCGCTCGCGCGATGCACGGGCGGACCGGGGAGGATCGCTTCGCGGCGCTCTGGCGGGCCAGCGCTCGTGAATTGCTCGCCCGACAGGAGGAGGATGGTCTATGGACCCAGGACCTCTATGGCAGACGCTCACGCTTGATCGGAGCCGCGCACGGCTTCGCCGGCAACATCCTTGCGCTCTGCGCTGCGCCGGAATGGCTGGATGATGCCGGGGGCGTGGAGGCGCGTG
>JBGGMZ010000411.1:0-6347 GCA_041287745.1 Chthoniobacter sp.
GCGAGCAAGCTCTGGGGCGGTCTCGGGGGGGATTTAGCACAAAGATCCACGCCGCCACCATCGACGAAAACTGCGCGGTCGCGCTCCACGTAACGGCGGGCCAGGCCCACGACGGCCGGCAATTTGAAGCGCTTTATGAGAATCGCAGAAGTCGCCCGCTTTAAGGACGCGACGTGGAAACATCTCCGGATCACGTGCGCCGAAGCTGGTGACTCCTCTGGAACTTCAGGGGCGTGATTCCGACGTATTTCTGGAACAATTCGGCAAATGCACTTTGGCTGCAAAAGCCGAACGCTTGTGCGACTTCGCCGATTTGCGAGTCTTGCCGCTGGAGCGTTTCGCAAGCCGCCTGAATACGGAGCTTCATGATGAAGGTCTGGGGACTCATGCCGAAAGCTTCCACGAACTTCCGGTGAAGCTGGCGCGCGGAGAGGTGCACCGCGTGCGTGAGTTCCTTGATTGAAACCCCGGAACGAAAGTGCTCGCGAATGTAAGTAATGGCTCGATCAAGCTGCAGATCGCGGTGCAGCACTTCGCGCCGCCCCTCATAGGTGTGTGAAATCCCCATCAGGCCGATGACTTCGCCGCATCGATCGCGGAGTGGCAGTTTGTTCGTAATGAACCAGTCGGGCACGCTCTGCTCGTTGAAGAAGAGTTCTACGATGTTTCGTTTCGGCTCGCCGGTGCGAAACACTTCCTCGTCGTCCCGACGGAAGCTTTCGGCGAGGCGAGGTGGGAAAAGCTCGAAGTCGTCTTTCCCGATCACCTCCGCTTCTTCGTGAAAGCCGAATCGTTCGAGGAAGCGCCGGCTGGCACACATCAACCGAAAATCGCGGCTCTTCGCAAAGAAAGTGACCTCTGGAAGGCAGTCGAACAGGCGATAAAACGGAGTCTCATGGCTAATCTGCTGAAGGAAGCGCTCGCGCCTTCTCAGGTCCTGTATGCTTGGGAGGGACATAATCGCGGTAGGTCTTACTCGAGGTGGCTCCGGGAAAGCGATGGCCGATTTCCGACAAAAGATGTCCGAACGGGGCACTCGTGAATTTCATTGTTTGGGGTCATTTACCACACAACCCCGATCCGCTATGAGCACACGCAAATTCAACATCGCAGTCGTCGGCCTTGGCTTCGGCGCAGAGTTTATCCCCCTCTGGCAAAAACATCCTCATACCGATTGTTACGCCATCTGCCAGCGCAACCCGGATAAACTCAGGGAGTGCGGCGAACACTGGGGCGTCGAGAAGCGCTACACGAGTTACGAGGAACTTCTCAAGGACCCGAACATCGATGCAGTCCACATCAACTCACCGATCCCTAATCATGGCGAACAATCCATTGCCGCGCTCAGAGCTGGCAAGCACGTGGCCTGCACGGTGCCGATGGCGACGACGGTCGAGGAATGTCTGGAGATCATCCGGCTTACCCAGCAGACCGGGCTCACTTACATGATGATGGAGACGGTGGTATATGCGCGCGAGTATCTCTTCATGAAGCAACTGCGCGACTCGGGGGAACTGGGCAAAATCCAGTACGTCCAGGGCAGCCATCAGCAAGATATGGATGGCTGGCCGAACTACTGGCCCGGCCTGCCGCCGATGCACTACGCCACGCATTGTGTCGGTCCGGTTCTCGGGCTCGCGGGTGGTGACGCGGAATATGTGAGCTGTTTCGGCTCCGGCACGATCCGCGAGGAGCTAATCAAGAACTATGGCTCACCCTTCGCCGTCGAGACGGCACACATTAAGGTGCGGAACTCCGACCTTAGCGCGCGGGTCATCCGCAGCCTTTTCGATACCGCGCGGCAATATCGCGAGAGCATCGACATCTACGGTTCGAAGAAGTCAGTCGAGTGGCCGTTGATCGAGCACGAGCCGTTGGTCGTCCACACTGCGAAGAAGCCAGAGCCGGAAATTCCCGAGAAAGTGAAGAGTCCTGATTTCGCGGAACGATTGCCCGAGAGCATTCAGCGTTACACGACCAGGGGAGTGTACGACGCTGAAGAGGCGACGCACCTCAGCTTTACCCAAGGCGACGGCCACGGCGGCAGCCATCCTCATCTGGCACACGAATTTGCCATGGCTCTGGTGGAAAATCGCCAACCTTTCCCCAATGCCAGGCAATCCGCCAACTGGACGTGCACCGGCATCCTTGCTCATGAAAGCGCCCTGGCCGGCGGCACGATCAAACATCTTCCGGAGGAGACCTTCAGCTGACCGTCAATCTGACAGCGAACATGGCCATCTGCTTTCCAAACATCACTCGCATAGCCTACGAAAGTCCGAAGTGAAAAACCCCCTTCGCCTATCAGTACTACAGTTCAGGGGCGAAGATCGTCGTCGCTCAGGGACATCGTTCTCCCTGGCCTTGGGGGTGAATTGAAACGGTGGTCGACTTCGGGTAAGATAAGTAAAACATAGCGATGTCGTTCCCCCCGATGCGCCCGCTCATTTTTGCATGCTGCTTGTTTCACGCTTGGGGCGCCGCAATAGTCGCCCGCGCCGGGCCGGAGGCTGTCCCGGTTTCCGAGGATTACGATTTGCGGACTTGGGACACGGATGACGGGCTGCCTGAAAATACCGTCACGGGGATCGCTCAAACACCCGACGGCTACCTCTGGCTGGCGACGGAAAATGGGCTGGCGCGCTTCGATGGTGTACGCTTCACCTTATTCCAGAAGGGGACAACGCCGGAGCTGGAATCGAGCTACGCGCGCTCCCTGAAGGTAGATCAGAAAGGCGCTTTGTGGATTGGGCAAGAGCGCGGTGGAGTCGCCCGCCTGCGCGGTGGCCACTTTGAAACTATCGTGCCGGTGGCGCCTCCGAAGGCGCAGGCGAGTTGGGTGAGTTCCTTTGCGGAGGATGCCGCGGGAGCGATGTGGATCGGACTGGCGCCGGACCAGGCGGTGTATCGCTGGCGCGAGGGGCAGCTGACAAGACTGACGGCGGACGATGGGGTGGGCGCTGGGAAAGATACTTTCGTGCACGCGGACGCGGACGGGCGGATCTGGTATGCAACCAAAGCGATGTGCGGAGTTTTCGACGGCACGCGATTTCAACCGTTTGATCCGGAGGGCGGAGTCCGTGTGCATCTTGCACGAGCGCGCGACGGAGGCATGTGGGCGACGCGCGGCAACAAGCTGCTGCACTATGGGATTGACGGCAGGCGCGAGGAGATCGCCGACCTCCAGTGGTTGGGTGGGGCGGTGGAGGTGACTGTGGTCTATGAGGATCATGTGGGAGACTTATGGCTGGGGACGCGCGGTGCGGGGTTGCTGCGATTTAGTGCGAGGAAGTTTGTCCGTGTGCCGACTTCGCACCAGGCGGTCCAGGCCATTTACGAGGATCGAGACAATAACCTGTGGGTGGGAACGCTGAGTGGCCTGAATCGGTTGCGACCGCGGCGCTTTTTTCTACTTGGCTCACCGCGCGGTCTCGAAAAAGAGGGGGTACATTCGCTTTGCGAGGATACCGAAGGAAAATTGTGGCTGGCCGTCCGCGATTCGGCGCCCGTTCGGGCGATCGATACCAGCAACCAATTTTTTGCGGCTCCCGAGGGTTGGGTAAGTTCCGTCACTATGTGTCTTTGCGCGGATCCCGAAGGAGGCATCTGGGTCGGTCGCGATGGCGGAAATGTGTTGCGCTGGCGCGATGGCGTTTACAGCAAGACAAATAGAGGCGAGCCGGTATCGACTTTGTTATGCGACCATCAGGGCAATCTCTGGATTGCTACGATTCTTGGCGGTCTCCTTCGCTACCACGATGGCGTTGTTGAGAGGATGCCAACGGACGACGGTCGCGTCCTCTTTCGCGCATTGGCCGAAGACGGAGCCGGACACATCTGGGCGGGCACGGACGATGGCCGTGTCTTCCGCCAGGAAAATGGCCGGTTTGAGCCTGTTCGGATTCCTGGTGCCAAGAGTGGTGAATCGATTCGATTTTTGGTGCCGGATGGCGCCGACACAGTCTGGATCGGCGCACGGGAAGGGGGTTTATACCGCTGGCGCTCGGGCCGCGTCGAGCGCCTGCCGATCGATGCTGGACCCAGCATGCAGGACCTTCGTGTGCTGCTCATCGAACCCGACGGAGGGTTCTGGCTGGCCATGGGCAGCGGTCTCTTTCGTACGACCCGGAAAGATCTGGAGGAGGTGATTGCAGGCGATCGGCGTCTGCTCAGGGGAGCCGCCTATGGGCGCGATGATGGTTTGCCAAAGCTGAAATTCGTATCTGGCCGGAGTAACTCCGCGATACGCACGCGCGACGGCCATCTCTGGTTTTCCACCGATCGCGGACCGTTGGAAGTGAAGCCGGCGCCGGCGCCGGCGTCGGAGAGCCCTCCGATGTCTCCGGTGCTGTTGGAGGAGATGCGAGTCGGGGGTGAGCCCATAGCGCTCGAGTCCCGCGGGGCGATCACCCTGCCGCCCAAGCCAGGTCCCATCGAAATTCGCTATACCGCGCCGCAACTGAGCGCACCGGAGAGATTGCAGTTTCGCTACCGGCTCGCCGGGCTGGAAGAAGAATGGACGGCAGGGCAGAACGATCGCATGGCGACATACACGCGAGTTCCGCCGGGGAATTACCGCTTTGAAGTTGCCGCGAGCGAGGGACCGGGAACAGACCACACGATGGCCACGTTGCCCTTTGTGGTGCAGGCCGCGTGGTGGGAAACGAATCTGTTTCGTGTCACCGTCGGGTTCCTGAGTGCGCTTGTCCTTGCCGTTCTGGTGCGAATGATCGTCCTGCGGCGGGTTCGGGCGCGGATTCGGCGCATGGAGCAGGAACATGCCCTGGAAAAGGAGCGCGCCCGCATCGCCAGGGATATGCACGACGAACTCGGGGCGAGTCTCACGCGCATCGCACTGATGAGCGAGATCGCCGCCGACGAACCGGAGATGCGTGGCGCCGCTGCTCAACAACTCGGTGAAATTGCCCAGGCGGCGCGCTTGGTGACAGGAACTCTCGACCAGATCGTTTGGACCGTGAACCCACGCAACGACACGCTGGAACGACTGGTTGGTTACCTGGGGGAATCCGCAGCCGAGTATTTCGCTCCGACGGGACTCAGCTTTCACCTGGAACTGCCCGCCGAAGTGCCCGCACGGATCGTGGCGTCGGAAATCCGCCACGAGGTGCTCCTCGCGACGAAGGAAGCGCTAAACAATGCAGCCAAGTACGCGCGGGCTCGCGTTATCACCTTGCGCGTGCTGGCCGGGGACGGGACGCTCGCCATCGCAGTATCCGATGACGGTTGTGGTTTCGACCCGCAAGCCGTGACAGAGTTTTCCAATGGACTTATCAATCTGCGACAGCGCCTAAGTGCGCTCGGTGGATCGGCGGAGGTCGTCAGCCAGCCGGGAGTCGGAACGACGGTCACTTTGCACGTCCCGCTCACCGTCAAATGAAAAGCCACCTTGTCACCCAGAAATGCGACTCGACCATTGTAGAGATGGGTGGATGGTATGGCGTCTCGCGCTAAGCATTCACGCGCTGTATCGTTCGCGGCTCTTGCGCGAGTCTCCCTCATGCCCTTTACCCTTTCCATTGTCGAAGATGATCCCGTTATCCGGGCGGGTTGGGTAAAGATTATCAACCGGTCGAGTGGCTATCGCTGTGTGAGCGACTACGGGAGTGCCGAGGCCGCGCTCACGGGATTGGTCAAGACCCCGCCGGATTTCGTGCTCATGGACATCAACCTGCCCGGAAAATCGGGCATCGAGTGCACGCGTGAATTAAAACGGTCTGTGCCGAAGATCGAGATTGTGATGCTGACGATGTTCGACGACCGCGACAACCTCTTCGAGGCGTTGCGTGCCGGGGCCACCGGCTATTTGCTCAAACGCACCACACCTGCCGCACTCTTGGAGGCGCTCGATGAACTCAGGGGCGGAGGCTCTCCGATGTCGCCGCAGATCGCGCGACAGGTCGTGCAGTTCTTTCGTAAACACGAATCGACGACGGAATCCGCGGGAGGCGTGGAAAAGCTCTCCGCTCGGGAAAACGAGATCCTGCGTTGCCTCGCGGAAGGCCGCCACTACAAGGAGATCGCCGATCACTTGAATCTCAGCATGGACACGGTGCGGACTTACATCCGCCGTACGTATGAGAAGCTGCACGTCCACTCACGGACGGAGGCGGTGGTGAAGTACCTCAGGCGCTCGTAGGTCTCGCCCGAGGGCGAATTCGATGGGGAGGAGGATAGAGCGCCGGCAAAGCGCTGTGGTGAACACAGTGACCGGCTCGTCACTCGACTCTAGAGCCTGTTATGCACTTTTGGAGAAGGAGAACAAGGAGCCGAGCATGAGGGAGACAGCAGCTAACCAATGGTAAGCGGCGAGGCTTTTGCTGGTTCGT
>JBGGMZ010000412.1:0-5796 GCA_041287745.1 Chthoniobacter sp.
GCTGCGCCAGGTCGCGCGCACGATGGCGACCTATATGCAGGGGCAGGGGATTCGCCCCGCGGCGCTGCTCATGCTGGGCGACAATTTCTACGGACAGCTTGAGGGCGGAGTGAATTGCCCGCGCTGGCAGACGCAATTTGAAAACACCTACCCCACGTCGCAATTCGGCGGGCCATGCTATGCGTTGCTCGGCAATCACGATTACAACGTCGAGCCCGCAGGCAAGGCCGAGGCGCAATTGGCCTACGCCGCAGCGCACGCGGGCACACGCTGGACCCTGCCCGCCAAATGGTATCGCTTCGATTTTCCGCAAGAGCGGCCGCTCGTGACCTTCCTGATGCTCGATAGCAATTACCAAAAGGCCACGGCGGAAAAGCTCTCGCTCACCGAGGAAGAGCGCGCCGCGCAAGCGCAATGGCTCAAGGCCGAACTCGCGAAGCCGCGCACCACGCGCTATCTCGTCGTGTGCGGGCACCACCCGCTCTACTCGAACGCTGGCGACAGTGCGAAACTCATCGGCGAATGGGACGCTCTCTTCCGCGAACACCGGGCCCACGCCTATTTCTGCGGCCACATTCACGATCTGGAGCACCTGGAGTTTGAAGGGCACCCGACATCATTTGTGGTGACCGGCGGCGGCGGAACAACCTTGCGAGCAAAGGAGACGACCGAATCCTCCGCGCTCAATCGTTTCAACCGCAACGTGCACGGCTTCACCCATCTCGAGATCACGGATGAGCGCCTCGTCATCCGGCATATCGGCGCCGAGGGTGGCCAATTGCACGCCTTCGCCAAATCACCGAAGGGAGCGGTGACGCTTCTTTAGGCGGCCGAACAAGCCTCGACGGGCTTAGCTGCTTCGCAACGAGTCGTCTCCGGCGCCACGATCGTGATGTCCTGGAAGGAAAATCGCACGCGGGGCGCGATCATCACGCTGCCTCGGCCCAGCGCCGAGCACAGGCACACGCGGCGGATGGCTTCCACGCAGTAGCGATCGAACTTCACCGCCGTGACGTGCGGCTCCGCCGCCGGACACAGTTGCACCGTCGCGACGAGATGATTTTCCAGCCAGCGACGCAAACGGAAGAAGGCGAGATAGTGCCGCTGTTCCATGCGAATGCGCAGGTCGCAGAACAGGCGCAGCGTGCCCTCGGCATCGTTGCCCTGGCGCAAGTGCCAGCGCAGATCGAGCAGCAGATCGGCCTCTTCTCCCGACACGCCATCTTCCTCGCGCAGCAATTCGTCGATCACCTCCAGCGCGCAACGCTGGCGGCAGTGCGACGAAGCGCACTCGGCGGCGATGGAAGCGGAGCAGATGGCGGGATCCACGGAAACGGCGTCAGGGCTTGAGATAACTCTTCAGCATCCAGAGCGCTTTCTGGTGCCACTGGAGACGCTTGATCATGAGATCCTGGGTCTGCAAATCGGACGATTCGCCGGCGAGGTCGCGGGTGCGCGTGGCATCGTCGACCACCTTCTCGTGCGCCACGATCAGCGCGGCCACATAATCTTTCTGCGGCATGGGCGACTTGAACTCCTCCATCTGCGCGACCTTGGCAAAGGTGCTGAGGCCGCCGATGGCATAGGCATCGAGCGCACGCACGCGCTCGGCGACTTCATCGATCGCCTCGAAGAGGTTTTCGTATTGCTCCTGAAACGCCTTATGGAGCGGGAAAAAATCGGGACCTTCCACATTCCAGTGGGCGAGGTGAGTGAGCGCCATCAGGGCGTAGGAATCTGCCACCACGAGGTTCAGCCCGTCGATCACGCGGGTGTCTTTCTTCGCTGCTGCTGGTTTGGATGTAGTTGTGCTCATAGTTCAGAGAGGGTTGGGCCGAAACTTAGCACAATTACAGAGGCGGGGGACAGAGGAATTTCAGGGCGGACAGTGTTGAAAGACCCGGCATTGGCGTCTCTCTTAGTCTTTCCCTGTAGCCTGGGCCACGATCCGCTCGGCGTCCCGCGTTGTGCAGTGGTGAAAATCGTGCCCCTGCCATTCTGCATTCGGCCCGCGTTTGCAGTGATCGAGACAATTCACGCCCTCGATTTGCACCTCGTCGGCCAAGCCGTGCTGCGCGATCGTGTTTTCTAGCGCATCCCACAGCTCTTTTCCTCCATTGCGCCAGCACGTCTTCTTCGTGCACACGCGGATGGGGCAGGTCGCGCAAGCCACCGGTCCCTCGGGCGTGAGGATATGCACATTGGAAACCTCGCGCTTGCCGTCCCCGCTCCGTGCATGGCCCGAGACCAGGATCTCCGTGCCTGGCATCAAGGAATGCTTCAGCCGATGCCGCAGTGCCTTCTCCACCTTCAGGAAATGTTCCTCATCTCCCATCCGCAGGACCAGGCGCCTTTTGCCGAGCAGCGTGCGGATGAACCCGCAAAACTGTCCGCGCAGTTCAAAATGGTTGGCGAGAGGAGTGCTCATGAAAAGAAGGGGCGATATACTTGCCCGCCTCTGTGCGAATGCAAATAGAAGCGTAGGGACTGCTCCTGTGGCCCATGCGACATCGAACTTCACGCCGATCTTCCAATTTCGCTTGCCTCAATAAGAAGTGCGGACATAGTTTACGCCCCTCCGAGACGGAGACGTGCTGGCGACGGTGCATCATAAGTCCCTGAGTATCAAAAGGAAGGGTGGCTGAGTCCGGTCTAAGGCACTCGACTCGAAATCGAGCGTGCTGTTAAAGGCACCGTGGGTTCGAATCCCACCCCTTCCGCTCTTTTTCTGGTGAATGCGGATGATCACGGGTTTCACGCCAACGGCTTGATTGAAAGAAGTGGTGCAGGGCAAAGTCGATTATGAGCGATCCTGAATGCTTCGAATGCGTGGAGTTTGATTCAGCCGAGTTGGCGGCGACTCATCCACCGATCTGGAAACATGCTCTCAAACGACAGGTGCATGACTACGTGCGGGCGAATGGTGCGCCGCTCGGTGGTGTCGTGCGATACAGCCGATGGAAGGTGGCAGACCTGCCTCAAGTCGTTCGCGCTCACCCGCTGAAGGTGGAAGTCGAAGCGGATGTCTATAGCTATCCGGCATCACCGGATGTGGCGTGGCATGTCAACTTCGCGGACCCCAACCTTTTCGTGGCGTACGGCTCGTCCCTTCTCGCGCAGGACGAACTGCAGGCGCTGGAACATCCGACGCTCGGCTCTGTCCGGGAGGCGCTCCTGGCATCGGGATACACGGCCCGCACTCGTGAGCATGAACGCTCTACGCCAGTCCTTATCACCAACGTTCCGAGGCAATGCGCGCTGGATATCTTTCCCGATCCCGATCAAGGCCGGCCGCGGGGTCTTTACGGAAATCAATTCCAGCAGGCTGACTGGCGCGACGTGCAATCCGCTCTCACGGTTCTACGTCCGTCCACTCTCACGAATCTCATCTGCATCGCCGCGCCTACGGGGAGCGGTCGCTACACAGAAGCGCAAATCCGCGACGTCCTGGAAACCGCATTCACGGGAATGCGCGCCGCCGCGCTGGAATCGTCCCGCATCTCGGTCGGGGGAAAGGTCGTCATTCACACTGGATTCTGGGGATGCGGAGCGTTCGGCGGAAACCGTCCGCTCATGGCTCTACTGCAACTCCTCGCGGCCCGCCTCGCGGGGATCGAGGAGTTGGTTTTCTATACGGGCAAGCAATCGGAAATCATTCCTTTCGAGACCGGCCAGTCCATCCTGCGTCGCATCATGGAAAAAGCGGGCGCCGAGCCGTCCCTGTCGGATGTCTCGCGTGCCGTGCTCGATCAACACTTCGCCTGGGGCATCAGCGACGGAAACTGACCGTCCAGAGGTCGCAGCTTGAATCGCGGCCTGTGCCCGCAGTACCGAGGCCTGGACCGGGCGGCGCACCCATCAGGGTCTCTGTAGCGCCCCCCTCTCAGCGGCAGGGGTGGCGCAATTTCTACATAGTATTACTGATACGTAGTTGAAATGAGATTCAAAATCGACAATAAGCGCGACCGTGCATTTTCAGATTTACTGCCACGAAGACTGCCGCTGCTCCTTGAAAGCGGTCGGCCAGGCGGACGTGCGCCAATTCGACAGTATCCTGGCCGCGATCGACGCAGCGCGGGAACTGAGTGATTTTGGTGAGTCTCTGCTGACCGTCTACAGCACGATTGGCACGGTGATTCTTGAGACGGTGGTTTGATTTCGGACTTTGGAAATTGGGCCCCGAGGAGGCGATGCAGCCCGCCGAAACGAGATGCAGGTGAATAGGAGGGTCGCTATGCTCGAATGCGGGGACGCATTTCCTATTTCAGCGGCACGCCTTCGAGCGGCGCTCCATTCGTGTCCAGGATCTGAAACTCGTGAATGCCGGTTTTCTGGGGGCGCTCCAGCGTCCAGACGACTTTTTTGTCGCGTGTGACCTCCAGCAGTTTCACGGGACGCTCGTCCGCATGATAGCTGGTGATCACGGTGTTTCCGTTCGCCAGCCGTTGGGCGCCACAGGGGACTTGCAGCAGCGGAGTGGGCAGGTCCGCATTGCTTAGCTGCCAGA
The DNA here is from genome assembly GCA_041287745.1 of Chthoniobacter sp. GTDB lineage: Bacteria > Verrucomicrobiota > Verrucomicrobiia > Chthoniobacterales > Chthoniobacteraceae > Chthoniobacter. Next base: position 4,508 of record JBGGMZ010000412.1, read on the forward strand.
CGATCTTTGCTGCCGGGTCCACTTCCACCACGAGGTTTCCGCTGCTCAGCGTGATCAGCGTGTTGCCATCCGGCAGGCGAATGGCCGTGAAGGGCATGCAGCCTTTCGGCTCGTCCGGGCTCTTAAATTCCCAGACGACCTTGCCTTCCGGAGAATACTCTCGCACCACTTTGTCGATCTGCTGCGGCACGAGGTAGTGGCCGTTGTCGAGCTTCCGGCTCATCCGGCTTTCCATGTGATGATTCGCGGTCTGCCCTTGCAGCGCTACCTCCTCCACGATCGTGCCTGCGCGATCCACCTCGAGTGCCCGGGGATGATCGCCAGCCTCGGTGAGCATGATGTTTCCGTTGGGCAATGCTTGCGCGGTGTTGACCTCCGATTGGGTCCCTTCGAACTGGAAAACGGTTTGGTTGTCACGCGTCACTTCGAGCATCGCGCCTTTCGGGTGATCTTTATTTTTCGCGAGCGCCATCAATATATTTCCATTGGGCAATACATACCCGTCGCGTGTCGCCGCCGGATACCGCCAGAGGACTTCACCCGTGCTGGAGAGGATGGCGGTCTCGGATCCGGCGATGAAGACCGAGTGGGTAATGGCAGGGCCATCAGCACCAGCGGCGATGAGGGGAAACGTTGCGAGGAGGAGGGGAAGAGCGAAGCGCACCGTGCCAACTTAATAGATGGGGCAAGTCACAGCGAGAAGCGCGTTCAATCCAGGTAAGATTTTGTTCCACGTGATTGTGCGCCGTGCATGAGAGAAACTGATTCACAGCTCTGCGTGGCGAGGCACAAACCGAACTGCAACTTGGATGCAGAAGTCTTCTTATCGGGCGGCGTGGTCCTACGTAAAAAGGAGCGCGAAACCTTTATACATCCACACCGGACGGCACATGCGAATGCGCCAAAACTGTCAAATGCCCCTACGGATTTCTAGGGGTTCCCCCTGCTAGGCAATGTTCTGCGGTTTCGTTCTTATCCACAGCAACGTGAGCACGTTACAGCCGCTCGCGGAACCCAACCTAAACTACAATTCACAACAAATCAGAAACATGAAAAAACTGACTAGCCTTCTGCCGATCATTATCGGTTTGCTCGCAGCTACCAGCTACGCGGGTCAACCGATGATCTCGAGCGGAAAGGATACCAAGGAATACAAGCAAGTGCCCGAAGAGACTTGCTTCAATGACCGCGAGTTCCAAATTGATGTATTCGGTCAATACACCGTGGGCGAAGGGCCCACCCACGCCGGTCCCATGCGCGACCACGGGTGGGGCGGTGGCGTCGGGCTC
>JBGGMZ010000413.1:0-7808 GCA_041287745.1 Chthoniobacter sp.
GTAATCGTGGTGAATCGTATCTAATCGTGCTCAATCGAAGGGCAAATCTCCCAGCCTCCACGATCCGGCCGCCTCCCGATACAGTTCGCCGAGGGTCAATCCGCCTTCCACAAGCGCCCGGTCTTCTGCCATTGCACAACCATCTCCCGAAACCGCTGCACGGCCGGCGTGTCTTCCCTCTCCTGCCAGACCAGCACCAGAGGGATGGTGATTACCGGTTGCAGGGGCACGAAGCGCAGCTTGAAATCGGCTGTCACAACCGAGTCGGGCACGATCCCGACACCCGCCCCGGCCTCGACGTAGCTCAGCACCGTGCCAATGAGACTCGGCGTGTACGCCAGGCGGGGTGCGAAGCCTGCCTGGCGGCAAGCGGCGAAGATACCGTCGTGCGAGCTCACTCCTTCCCGTCGGGCCAGCACCACGAGTGGTTCCCCCATCAGCATTTTCCACGGCATCGTCTTGCGCGCGGCCAATGGATGCGATGGCGGGATGACGGCTCCAAATCGCTCCTGCCGGAGAACCAGCGTGCGCAAGCCCGAGGCCGGCGGAGCCGACACCGGTCGCGTGAACGCCGCCGACAGCCGCCCTTTGGCCAGCATCTCCCACACACGCTCCGGCGTGCGTTCCTCCAGATGCACGGCCACTCGCGGATACCGCTTTCGATATTCCGCAAGCAAACGACCGAGAAAAGGCTGCGTAGGTGGCCCGATGTAGCCGAGGCGCAACTCGCCTTCTTCCCCCGCCGCAGTCCGGCGCACCCGGCGCATCGCCTCTTCCCACCGTTCAAAAACGATCGCCGTCTCCCGCAGCAGTACCTGCCCCGCCGGCGTGAGGCTCACCTTGCGCCGATTCCGATCGAGCACCGGCCCGCCCAATTCCGCCTCGATCTCCTGCACCGCCCGGCTCAAGGCCGGCTGGGCGATCCGCAGCCGCTCAGCAGCGCGCGAGTAGCTGAGTTCCTCGGCCACAGCCTGAAAGTAACGGAGATGCCTTAGGTCCATAGGAAAAAGGCAGAACATCCAACATCGAACTCCCAACACCCAACATCCAATGGCGCAAGCGCGCGGCATCGGTCCATTGGATATTGGACGTTCGATGTTGGGTGTTGGATGTTCATCACGCTGTAATAACCAGCCAGCATCACTGTAATCACGAACTTCTATTTCCATTACAAGGCGTTTCCCCGGTATTTATGGTGGATTGTCCCTACATCCGTCCACATGCCCTCCTTTAAACTGATCGCCCTCGCCCTCTTCAGCGCCGTCTTCCTCGGCAGCTGCAAAAAGGACGCCGCCTATGTGCCGGACAGCTCGCACAAAATCCGCGTCGGCTACATCGGCATTACCTGCGAGGCGCCGATCTTCAGCGCCGTGGAGAATGGCTTCTTCAAAGAGGAGGGTCTCGAGGTGGAATTGGTGAAGTGCGAGTGGTCGCAATACAAGGACGTGCTCGCGCTCGGTGGCTTCGACATCACGCACCACCTCATCATGTATTTCCTCAAGCCCATCGAGCAGGGCCTGGATGTGAAAATGACCGGCGGTATCCACACCGGCTGCCTGCGCGTGCAGGCCGCACCGAATGGCCCCATCAAGTCGCCCAAGGACCTGAAGGGCAAGCGCATCGGCGTTCCCGGCATGGGCACCCCGCCCTTCATCTTTTGCAATCGCGTGCTCGGCGCCAATGGCATCGACGCCAAGCGCGATGTGGAATGGCGCGTCTTCCCAGCCGGCGAACTCGGCCTTGCCCTCCAAAAAGGCGAAGTGGACGCGATCTGCGACTCCGAGCCCATCGGCACGCTCCTGCTTGCCCAAGGCATCGTTTACAACGTCGCCGATCAAGCCAAGGACATGCCTTACAAGGACGAGTATTGCTGTGCGGTGATCGTCAACGGCAAGTATCTCAAGAACAACCCGAAGAACACCGCAGCCGCCACCCGCGCGCTGCTCAAGGCCGCCAAGTGGGTGCAAGCCAACCCACGCGCCGCCGCCCGGCTGTCCGTGGAAAAGAAATACCTCGCCTCCAATCCCGAGTTGAACACCACCGCCATTGGCAACCTCTTCTATATTCCCAGCGTATCCGGTGCAGAGAAAGCCGTTTATTCCGCTGCCGCAGAGATGAAGAGAGCCGGCATGCTCACCTCCCACACGGATGTCGATGCGCTGGCCAAGAAGGCTTTCGTCCACCTCGATGGCGTGACTGACGATTGGGTTGGTACTATTCAGGTAGCCACTCTCCCCGATGGCCAGATCCCGCCTGATCAACCCCTGCGCCTCGCCAAGGAAATCGGTCTCATGAACGATCGTTTGCAAGTTGCCACCTGCTGCGGCCCTGCCAAGAAATGAACGCCTTGCCCGAAATCAACGAACCCGCACCACCAACCGTTGTACCGGCGGCGGCAGCCCAGACCGTCTCCACGATTCAGTCTGCATCGGCATCACGCCCTTCTTACTGGAAAGGATTGCTGATCCCCATCGCCGCTGGCGCGGCCGCAGCGGTGCACTGGCAGGCTTCCCAAAAGCAGAACCCTCTGGAGACCGCCGCCTACTTCCAGTTCCTCGCCATCGTAGGCGGCGCCGGTGTGCTGTTGATGATCGTTCAGCTTTTCTGGTCCGGATTACGGAAATGGCTGAATGACATGGCTCCGATCATCGCCGCAACGCTCCTGGTGCTCGGTGTCGCAGAGATTCTCACTGCTGGCATGCGCTTGCTGCCAATGCCTTACTTCCCGAGCCCAGCGGCTGTCTTGTTCAATTTGATCGACGACTGCGAGATGCTTTTCGACTGCGCCTGGCATTCGCTGCTTTTGCTCGTGGAGGGCTATCTGCTCGGCGTCCTCATCGGTGTCACGACTGGCGTCTGCATCGGCTGGTTTTCCATCGCACGCTACTGGGGCATGCCGATCTTGAAAGTGGTGGGGCCTATTCCCGTCACCGCCTTGATCCCGCTCGCCATGGTGGTCGCTCCGTCGACGAAGGTCGCCTCCATCGGCCTCGTTGCCCTGGCCGTGTGGTTCCCTGTGACCATGCTCACTGCGTCGGGCATCTCGAATACCCGCGCCTCGTATCTCGATGTCGCCCGCACGCTGGGCGCCAAGCCCAGCTACCTCATCTTCCGCGTAGCCATTCCCGCGGCGATGCCGAATATCTTCATTGGTCTCTTCATGGGGCTGGGGACTTCCTTCCTCACCCTCGTCGTCGCCGAAAAAGTCGGCGTGAAATCCGGACTCGGCTGGTATGTCGACTGGGCGCAAGGCTGGGCCGAATACGCCAAGGTCTACGCCGCGCTCGTCATCATGTCCGTGTTCTTCTCCACCATCATGACTGCGCTCTTCAAGGTGCGCGATCGCGTGCTCGTCTGGCAGAAAGGAACGATCAAATGGTAACCGCACCAGCTCCTGTCACCGTCGAAGGCTCTCCGCTGCGCGTGCGCGGCGTGAGCAAGCAATTCACCTCACCCACGGACCCGACGGCCCAGACGCACGCTCTCGACAACGTTTCGCTCGAGGTCGCCGCCGGCGAACTAGTATCCATCGTCGGCCCGAGCGGCTGCGGCAAGTCCACCCTGCTCCGCCTCATTGCCGGTCTCGATACACCCGCCGCCGGGGAACTATGGGTCGGTGAGGAGCAGATCGTCGGGCCCAGCGCCCAGCGCGGCCTCGTCTTCCAGGATCCCAATCTCTTCCCGTGGCACACCGTCCGTCGCAACATCGAGGCGGGCCTCGTCGCCCGCGGCGTGCTCCGCGAGAAGCGCCATGAGGTGGATGAATTCATGCGCCTCGTTGGCCTCGAATCCTTTGCCAATGCCTACCCGCATCACCTCTCCGGCGGCATGGCCCAGCGCGTGGCTCTCGCCCGCGCGTTGATCAATCATCCCAAGGTCCTGCTCCTCGACGAACCGCTCGGCGCCCTGGACGCCTTCACCCGCATGCGCATGCAGGACGAAGTGCTCCGCCTGTGGGAAGGCCGCGGCACCACCATGGTCTTCATTACCCACGACATCGACGAGGCCATCTACATGAGCGACCGCATTGTCATCATGACACCGCGCCCGGGCCGCATTGAACGCATCATCAATGTCACGCTCGATCGCCCGCGCGAACGCAGCAGCCGGGAATTCTTGCAACTACGCGGCGAGATTTTGGAGTACTTGCACTTCGGGCACGCAGTGCGCTGAAAAGTGGCAGGAATCAAGTCACCCCGCTACGGCGGGACCAGTGTCCGTAACGCACTGTCACCTAACTCTTAACTCCTGGCACTCTTCCCTACGACTCGATCCAGCGCATGAGCATGGCGATCAGGACTCCGCCGGCGGCGATTTCGAGGGTGGTCTGGACCGCAACGGAGTGCAGGTCCAGCTTCGGACGATGAATGTGGGGGAACTTCATGGATAACATCCAAGCATCGCCCATGCCTTTCCCTGCGGATGTCTACTTTTTGAGAGGGCGATAATTTTCCGTTCGCGACGCGCTCCAGCCCCGGTAAGGCGCATTGGCCTCGATGCATCGCGCATGAGTTAACGCGTTGCTCCAAAGGACAGCTGACATCAGCCGTCTCTACCGGAAAACAGCCGCGAAACCGCGACCTTACAAAATCTCCGCTTCGTCCGGGAAACCGGAATCGCGGCGGATGGAATCCAGCCGGCGGCGCATGCCGCGCGCAGAGTCTGGACGATTTACCGCACGGACGATAGCCGTCACCACCACGGGCAAAGCCAGCAGCGCACCGATTGAAAGCATCGTCGTCGCCGTCGTTTTCTGGGCGGGGCGCCCGAGCTTGCCCGCGATGAGGAGACCGATCCCACAGCCCACGGCCGTCTGCGTGATCGCCAAAAGACTGGTTTGCACTGGATCCGATGACTTCGACATGATGCTAGGCAATATGCAGCGGGCGTGCCAAAAGGAAACCGGAAAACATTGATGCTGCAGAGAAGAAGGTCGAACGTGCGAAGCTCTTTCTCCCGCATCGGCGCCCTCGACTGAAATTTTATCCCATGGCCAAACCTCTCTACGTCCTCATCCTCGCCGGCGGCAGTGGCGAACGCTTCTGGCCGCTCAGCCGCAAGTCCAGGCCCAAGCAGCTTCTCTCCCTCTTTTCCGAGGAGACGCTGCTCGAGGCCACGTTGCGCCGTCTCGATGGCCTTGTGCCCGTCGGGCAGATCCTCATCCTGACCAATGCGGACCAGGAGAGCGCCGTGCGCTCCCTTTGCCCATCGCTGCCAAAGGAAAACATCATCGCTGAACCCGCCAAGCGCGACACCGCGGCCGCCATCGCCCTCGGCGCCGGATGGATCGCCCAGCGCACCACCGATGCTACGATGATTGTGCTGCCCGCCGATCACCTCATCAAGGACACCGCTGGCTTCCAGCGCACCCTGCTTGTCGCCGCCGCCGCCGCGGAGGAAACGGGCGAGCTCGTCACCATCGGGATCAAACCGACGTGGGCCTGCCCAGGCTTCGGCTACATCGAGCAGGGTGCCCCGCTCCCGCTCGCCGGCGGGCCGTCAGACCCACCGGTCTTCGAAGTCACGCGCTTCCGCGAAAAGCCGAATGCCGAACTCGCCGAGAGCTTCCTCGCGCAGGGCCATTTCCGCTGGAACGCCGGCATGTTCATCTGGACGGTACGCGCCATTCTGAGCGCTTTCAATCGCCACGCTCCCGCCCTCGGCGAATTCATCGGACGCCTGCACTCCGGCGAAGATCTCCCCTCTCTGCTGCGCAACCATTTCCCCAACCTGCCCAAGATCTCCATCGACTACGCCATCCTGGAAAAAGCCACGCGCGTGCTCGTGGTCGAAGCGGCGTTCGATTGGGATGATGTCGGCGGCTGGGCGGCCGTGGCCAAATACTTCCAAGGCGACAACGCCGGCAACCACAGCAACTGCAGCGTGAAGATCCTCGAGTCGAACAACAACATCGTCTTCACCAGCGAGCCGCGGACCGTCGCCCTGCTCGGCGTAAACGACCTGATCGTGGTGCAAACCCCGGACGCCATCCTCGTCTGCAACCGGCACGAGGCAGAAAAGATCAAGCAGCTCATCGGCCTCGTGCCCCCGGAATTGCAGTAACTCTGTCTGCGATGAATTTAAAACGCAGAGGCGCAGAGACGCAGAGACCGCAGAGATTTTGTCGGTCGCAGCCAGTCAAATTCTCCGCGACCTCTGCGTCTCTGCGTCTCCGCGTTTCAAAGATTGGCGATCGTTCCGACCACATGCTCCGGGTCTCTCCATGAAGCGCGCTCTTGGCATTGATCACGGCGACGCCCGCATCGGCGTGGCGATCTCGGATGATCTCGGCATGCTCGCGCATCCGCTGGAGACCATCCGCATCAAGGATGTCGCCGACCCGGTGGCCCGCATCGCCGCGCTCGTCACGAGCAGGGACATCGGCCACATCATCCTCGGGCTCCCGCGCAATATGGATGGCAGCTATGGCCCCGCAGCGGAAAAGGTGCGGGCTTTTGCGGAAAAGCTGCGCGCTGCATGCACGTGTGAAGTAAAGCTCTGGGACGAACGCCTCACCTCCGTCGCCGCCCAGCGCTCGCTCCACGAAGCGGGACGCAACGTCAAGGACAGCCGCGAAGTCATCGACCAGGTTGCCGCTCAACTCATCTTGCAAGGCTGGCTCGATTCACAGGCGATGCTGGGGTAGGCGGGCTGTAAAAGCACTTCGCCGTTATTGGTTTTTAAAACTCTTTTGGGCAATGAAGCCCAAGGAGGGCTCTCTCAAGTTCAGGCACGAGGCCACGGATCGTAAATTACATAATTTGATATCTGTAACTTGTTACATTATGATCTCGTTCTTATGAGTATCTCCACTTCTCCATCCTCGCCCGACGTCCTCGGCGGCCTCTTTACCTTCCCGGGCACGGATCTCACCGTCCGTCGCGTTGGCTACGGCGCCATGCAGCTCGCCGGCCCCGGCGTCTGGGGTCCGCCCAAGGACCGCGCCGCCGCTCTCGCCGTCCTCCGCGAAGCCGTGGCCGCCGGCGTGAATCACATCGACACCAGCGACTTCTACGGACCGCACGTCACCAACCAGATCATCCGCGAAGCCCTCCACCCCTATCCGGCAGACCTCGTCATCGTCACGAAGGTCGGCGCGCGCCGCCCGGCTGATGGCTCGTGGGCGCCCGCCCAGACCCCGAAGGAGATCGTCTCCGCCATCCACGACAACCTCCGCAACCTTGGCCTCGACACGCTCGACATCGTCAACTACCGCTCCACGGGATCCATCCATGCCCCCGCGGAAGGCTCCATCGCCGAGCAAGTGACCACCCTGGCCGAGCTCCAGCAGCAGGGCCTCATCCGCCACATCGGCGTGAGCAACATCACCCCCACCCAACTGGCCGAGGCGCAAGCCATCACCCCGATCGCCTGCGTGCAAAATCAATACAACCTCGTCCAGCGCGAGGACGACGCCTTCCTCGACGACCTCGCCCGCCAGGGCATCCCATACGTCCCCTTCTTCCCGCTGGGCGGCTTCACCCCGCTGCAATCCTCCGGCCTCTCCGCAGTCGCGGGACGGCTCGGCGCCACCCCCATGCAGGTCGCCCTCGCCTGGCTGCTCCACCGCTCGCCCAATGTCCTGCTCATCCCCGGCACCTCGTCGGTCGCCCATCTCCGCGAGAATCTCGCGACCGCCCAGTTGCCCCTCTCGCCCGAGACCCTCGCCGAACTGAACGCAATCGCGGTTGCGAGCCCAGGCGCGAACCACTAAGCATGAGTCGATTCGCCGGCTCCCACCTCCGAATCAAGAGGAAGGGAGCCGGCGGACTCGAGAAAAACCGTCCATGCCCCGCACCGAAATCCCG
>JBGGMZ010000414.1:0-10661 GCA_041287745.1 Chthoniobacter sp.
AAAAAAGACCATTTCCTCTTTAATTCCCGTAAATTCCTGAATAAAAACGCGAACACGGAATTGCTTGAGCCACGATAATTGTGGAAACGCGACTTGACGCGGCAATGCTCCCATCGGTCAATCGCAGGCCGGGCTCTCCCGTGCCTTTATCTATCTCATGTCCAAAGACCGTATCGCAATCATCGGAATCGGCCTCCGCCTCCCCGGCGGAATCAACGACTCAGAATCCCTGTGGAAGCTTTTAGTGGAGGGACGCGAAGCGGTTAGTGAGGTGCCACCGGACCGGTGGAACATCGACCGCTTCTACGATGCCGAGCCGGGCATCGTCGGCAAATCCATCGCCAAGCGAGGTGGATTCGTCGAAGGCATCGACCAATTTGACCCTCAGTTCTTCGGCATCTCGCCGCGCGAAGCCCCTTATGTCGACCCTCAGCAGCGCCTCCTCCTGGAGACGGCTTGGGAGGCCATCGAAGACGCCGGCGTCGTCCTCGACTTCGAGAAGGGGACGGACATCGGCGTGTATGTCGGCATCTCGCATAATGACTATCAGGTGATCCAGGGCACGCCGTGGGATTCGGCGGGCATCACCCCGCACTCGCCCACGGGCAGCGCGCACAGCATCGCGGCGAACCGCATTTCCTACTGCCTCAATCTGACTGGCCCGAGCGTGGCCATGGATACGGCGTGTTCTTCCGCGCTGACCGCAGTGCATGCGGCGTGCGAGCACATTTGGACTGGCCGTGGCGATGTGGCAATGGCCGGAGGTGTCACGGTGATGATTACGCCTGGTGGCTTCATCGGCTTCTCGCAAGCCTCGATGTTGTCTCCCGACGGCAAGTGCAAGGCGTTCGACGCCGGCGCCAATGGGTTCGTGCGCGGCGAAGGCGCCGGCATGATCCTGATGAAGCGCCTCTCGCAGGCGATCGCCGACGGCGACACGATCCACGGTGTAATCGTGAGCACGGCGCTGAACCAGGACGGCCACACCAACGGCATCTCGCTCCCGAGCCCCGAGGCGCAGGCGCGCCTGGTGCACGATGCGTGCGTTGAGGCAGGCATCGATCCGCTGCAGGTCGCCTTTGTCGAGGCACATGGCACGGGCACCGCGGTGGGCGATCCCATCGAGGCCCACGCGCTGGCCGAAGCGCTCTGCGCGAACCGGCCGGACGACCAGCCGCTGACCATCGGCTCGGTGAAGACCAACCTCGGCCACCTCGAAACGGCCGCCGGTGTGGCGGGCCTCGCCAAGGCAATGCTCGTTCTCAAGCGGAAGCAGATCCCGGCGAACCTCCATTTCGAAACGCCGAACCCGAACATCGACTTCGAGAAGCTGAAGCTGCGCGTGAATACCACGCTGGAGCCACTGCCCGAAGTGAAGCGCGGGACCCGCATGGTGGGCGTGAATTCCTTCGGCTTCGGCGGCGCGAATGCGCAAGTCATTCTCGAGGAGCCGCCGCATCGTCCGCACCCGAAGCACAGTGACGATCCGGTCGAGGAACGTCCGTGGCCCATTGTTCTCTCCGCGCGTTCGGAGAAGTCGCTGCGCACCTACGCGAGCACGTTTGCAAAATGGCTGGAAGAGCGCTCGCACGCCAATGGCGACGCACCTTTGCTGCCCGATCTCGTCTACTCGCTCGGCGCCCGCCGCAATCACCACGCTTACCGTATTACGCTTGCAGCGAAGTCGATGGCGGAGCTCATCCAGGAACTCGAAGGCTACGCGACCGAGCAGGAAAGCATCAAGATCCGCACCTCCTTCTCTCCACGTCGCGAGACGGCGCCGCGCATCGGTTTCGTCATGAGCGGGCAGGGGCCGCAATGGTGGGGCATGGGCCGCGAGCTCATGCGTCACGAGCCGGTCTTCCGTGAAATGATGGAGCGCTGCGCCAAGGCGATGAAGCCTTACGCGACCTTCGATCTGCTCGAAGAACTGGGCAAGACCGAGCAAACCTCGCAGATCACCCGCACCGAGATCGCGCAGCCCGCGATCTTCGCCATGCAGGTCTCGCTGGCCGCGCTATGGAAATCGTGGGGCATCGAGCCGGCGGCAATCGTCGGCCACAGCGTCGGTGAAATCGCCGCGGCGTGTGTTGCTGGCATCTTTAGCGTTGAAGAAGGTGCCCGCGTCATCGTGTTGCGTTCGCATTTCATGGATGGCTGCGCACGTGGTGAGGGCACCATGCTCGCCGTGGGCCTGGGCGAAGAAGAAGCGCGCGCGCTCATCGCCCGCCACGACCGTACGGTGACGATCGCGGCCATCAATGGCCCGCGTTCGCTGACCATGGCTGGTCCGCGCATCTCGCTCGAGGCGATGCTCGCCGAGCTCGAGCCGCAAGGGGTCTTCGCGCGACTCGTCAAGGTCGATCATCCTTTCCATCACCCGCTCATGCGCCCGGCTTCCGAGGAACTGGAGCAAGCCATCGCCGACCTGCAGCCGCAGGCCGAGACGACGCCTTTCTTCAGCACCGTGACCGGTGACCGTTGTGCGGGCGAATCGTGCGTCCCCGAGCATTGGGGCAAAGGTGTGCGCCAGCCAGTGCTCTTCGCCCCGGCGGTGAACGCTCTCGCCGAATTCGGCGTGGATGTATGGCTGGAACTCGGCGCGCATCCCGCGCTCGTCCACTCCATCCAGGAATGCCTTACCGCCCGTGGTGGCGCCAAGGTGCCGATCTTCGCTTCGGCGCGTCGCGAGCGCGAGCACGAGTCGCTGCTGGAAACGGCCCTCGATTTGCATCGTGCCTGCGTGGCATTGGATTTCGCGGCGATGACGCCGTCCCGCCGTCAGCTCTCGCTCCCCAGCTACGCTTGGGAAAAGAGCCGCTGGTGGAATGAAGCTGCCGACTGGCGCGAAGGCCGCCTCGCTCCCGGTGGGCGTGGTTTCCTCGAGCAGCGCCAGCCGCGCGCCATCCCCACGTGGACCGGCCGCCTGGACGCGCGTCACATGGCGTTCCTCAAGGATCACAAGGTCGACACGCATGTCATCTTCCCGGCAGCGGCATTCGTCGACATGGTGCTCGAAGCCGGCGTGCAACTTTTCGAAGGACGCGCGTTCGTTGTCGAAGATTTCGAAATCCGCAAGCCGCTCATCCTGCCGGAGAACGTGCACGGCGTGCACCTCGAGATATCCTACGAGCCGGCGGAGCGCACTTTCTCCATCCAGAGCCGTTTCGATCAAGGCTCATGGTCGCTGCACGTGGTGGGTTCGATGCGCGGTGAGCGCACCGAGTCGCCTTTCGCCGCAACCAGCTACGACGGCCATGCCGGCAAGGGCGTGGAGACGGTGGAAGTCGAGGGCTTCTATCGTTACATGAGTGATCTCGGTCTGCGTTACGGCGAGGAATTCCGCCCCATCCGCGAGCTCGCGGCGGGCGCTGGGCACTCCTCGGGTCGCGTGGCTCTTTCGGAAGCGATCGAGGGACGCGCGAATGAATTCGCGCTGCACCCGGTGCTGTTCGATGGCGCGCTGCAAACCTTCTCCGCCGGTGCGGCGACGGTCGAAGACCGCCGTTCGCGCATGAAGCTGCCGGTGCGTTTCGCTCGCATTCTTTTCCTGCGTCCGCCTGGAGCTTCCGTGCGTGTGCAGGCGAATGTCATCGAGTGCAACGAGGAGTTCGTCGAGGGCCGCATCGGTCTCTACAATGAGGCCGGTGAACCTTGCGTGCTCGTCGATGGCTTCCGTGCCATCAGCGTCACGGGTGTCCGCCGGGCAGGCGCCGCCGCGGGCACGCGCGACGTTATTTACCACGTGGACTGGCTCCGCACACCGTCTTCCACTCGCGCTGTCGCCCAGCCGCCATTGGCGCTGGATCAGTTGCACGCCGCTGCCGAGGAAGCGCTCGAGCAAGTCATCGCTACGCGTGGCCGCAAGGAACTCGAAGCCGCCGTCTACGCGGGCGAAACGCTCGCCGTGGCGCAACTCGCCCGCGGTTTCAGCAGCATGGGTGTGAAATCCGGTGCAAAATTCACCGCTACCTCGCTGCATATTGCGAAGCCGATGCTCCAGGCTTTCGGTCGCCTCATGCTCGGCTTGGTGAAACACGGTCTCTTCAAGAAATCCGGCGACGGCTATGAAGCCGGCGCGAATTTCGACAAGATCGCCGCGAGCGCCCAGGAAGTGCAACGCACTTACATCGCCCAGAACTCCGGCCACTTGCCGGAAGCGCTCCTGTGCGCAGGCAGCTGCGCCGAACTCGGCCCGATTCTGCGCGGGGAGAAGGATGCCGTGCAGGTGCTCTTCGCCGGAGCCGGCGCGGATTTGCTCGATCAGTTCTACGGTGACGGTCTCTACACCAGCCAGTGGCTGGCGGCGATTTCCGCCTCCGTGCGTGAAGCCGCCCGGCAATTGCCCGAGGGGCGCGGTTTGCGCATCCTCGAAATCGGTGGCGGCACCGCCGGCCTCGGGGCTCAAGCACTGCCGCTCCTCGAGCGTGGATTGCATTCCTACACGTTCACCGACGTCTCCGCTGGGTTCTTCCCGGCCGCGTTGCAAAAGCTCGCCGCCTTCCCCGAGGTGGAGTGCAAGATATTCGATCTCGAAAAGCCGGCTACGGAGCAGGGCTTCGAGGCCGGTTCGTTTGACTTCATCATCGGCACGAATGTGCTGCACGCTGTGAGTGATGTTCGCGCGACGCTCGGCTATCTGCACGAGTTGCTCGTGCCTGGTGGCACCCTCGCTTTCATGGACACGGCCACACCTCAATTGTGGACTGAGGCTGTATTCGGCCTGACTAGCGGATGGTGGCGTTTCACCGATCTCGACCTGCGTCCTGAGCAACCGCTCATGGAGCGTGCGCAATGGGAAAAGGTGATTCGCGCAGTTGGCTTCGCCGAAACGGCATCGCTCCCTGGTCTCATCGGCCCGGGTGGTGAAGGCCAATTCGGAGTGCTCGCCCGCAAGGCTTGGGAAGCGCCCAAGACCAGCGTTGCGGAGACGGCCGAAGCTCCAGCCGAGAAGTCGTGGCTCATTTTCGCCGATGAAGGCGGGTTGGGCGAAACGCTGGTTGCGCAGTTGCGTGCCGCCGGCGCTCGCTGCCGTGTCGCACATCGTGCGGATGAATACTCCACTACGGGCGTCGATACCTTCACTCTGCGCTCGGAAGTGCCGGAGGATTGGTCTCGCTTGCTCAAGGCCTGCGCGGATGCTGCTCCCGAGCGCATCGTCTACCTCTGGAACCTCGACGCGACTGAAGTGCGCGATGGCGACGCGATCATGGGCACGGATGCCCTCTTGCACCTCGCCCTGGCGCTCGACGCCATTTATCCATCCGCGAAGATCCGCGTGGATTCGATTACTCGCGGTGCCCAGCCGGTGGGCCGCGACATGGGTGCCACGGCGGTCGCCCAGGCGCCGGCCATCGGCCTGCTGCGTGTGATTCTCAACGAGTACTCGAACCTCGGCTGCCGCAGTATCGATCTGCCGCCGACCGCTTCTGGTGATGACTTGAAGCTGCTCTGGAGTGAACTCCAGCGCAACGAACCCGAACGCGAAGTTGCCCTGCGTGGCGAAGCGCGCTATGCGCAGCGTCTCGACCGTGGCCGTCCTTCCGTGCAGCGCACGCTCGATCCGTCAGTCACACTGCGATTGGAGTCTCGCGAGCGCGGTCATCTGGACACCCTGCGCTTTGCTCCGTTTGCCCTGCCGCCTTGCGGCCCGGGCGAGGTAGTCATCGATGTCAAAGCCGCTGGCATGAACTTCCGCGACGTCCTCAAGGCGCTCGCGCTGTATCCGGGAGAGGCCCCCGATGCCCGCATCTTCGGCGACGAAGTGGGCGGTGTCGTCACTGCCGTCGGCGCGAATGTGAAGCACGTTCAGCCAGGCGACCGCGTCTACGGTCTTGCCGTCTTCGGTCTCGCGACGCAAACGCTGGCCCGTGGCGGCGACCTGCGCCGTCTGCCGGCTGATCTTTCCTTTGAGGAAGCAGCGACGGTTCCCGTGGTCTTCATGACGGCCTGGCACGCGTTGAATAACGTCGCGCGCATTCGCAAGGGCGAGTGTGTGCTCGTGCATGCGGGCGCCGGCGGCGTGGGCATGGCCGCGATCCAGATCGCGCATCATCTCGGCGCCACAGTCATCGCCAGCGCGGGCAGCGCCACCAAGCGCGCCCTGCTCGAAACGCTCGGCGTAAAACATGTCATCGACTCGCGCCGCGGCGACTTCGCCGAGGCCGTGATGGAACTCACTGACCGCCGTGGCGTGGATTGTGTGCTCAACGCGCTCGCCGCTGAGGCGATCCCGATGGGCCTTGCCTGTCTCGCGGAATTCGGCCGCTTCGTCGAAATCGGGAAGCGCGACATTTACCAAAACTCCCGCATCCCGCTGTGGAATCTGCGCCGCAACGCGTCCTTCCACGTCGTGGCGATGGATGCTGTCTTCAGCGGCGACGAGTCGCTCACCCGCGCAATGTTTGCTGAGGTCGGCGAACTGGTGGAAAAGCACACTCTCAACCCGCTGCCGTTCCGCTCTTTCGCGGCCAGCCGCGTGGATGCCGCTTTCCGCCTCATGGCCAGCGGCAAGCACATAGGCAAGGTGGTCGTCTCCTTCCCCGAAGCCTTTGTGCCGCGACGCGGCGAGCCGCTCCCGCCGAGCTTCGCGATCAAGCCGGATGGTTGCTATCTCATCACCGGCGGCTTGGGCGGCTTCGGCAAAGTGCTCGCCAACTGGCTGGTGAAGTCCGGCGCGAAACACCTCGTGTTGAGCAGTCGCAGCGGGGCCTCGACACCGGAAGCGAAAGCTTTCGTCAAGAGCCTGGAAGACCTTGGTGCCAAGGTGCGGGTCGTCCGCGCCGATGCTGGTTCCGACAAGGACATCACGCGCCTGCTCGCGGAGATCAAGGCTGGCCCGCAACCGCTGCGGGGCGTCTTCCATCTCGCCATGGTCATCGACGATGCCCCGCTGAGCGTCCTCACGCGCGAGCGTTTCGGCACCGTCATGGGTCCGAAAGCCTACGGCGCCTGGCTGCTCCACAAGGGCACGCTGGACCAGCCGCTGGACTGCTTCGTCATGTTCTCGTCGGTTTCGAGTATCTTCGGAAATCCGGCGCAGGGTAACTACGGCGCGGCCAACTCCTTCCTCGATTCGCTGACCTATCATCGCCACGCGCTCGGCCTCCCGGCGCTGACCATGAACTGGGGCGTGCTCGGTGGTGAAGGTTACGTCGCGCGCAATGAGCGCGTTGCCGAATTCCTCGCCAAGCAGGGCACTTACGAACTCTCGCCGGGCGAAGTGGTGTCGATTCTCGAGTCGTCGCTCGTGGCCGGCAATGCGCAGGTCGCAGCCATCCGGGTGGATTGGGCGAAGTGGCGGCAGTTCTTCCGCGGCGGCCAGGAGAATCCGTTGTTCGAGCGCATTCTCACCGCGGTCGAGGGTCAGGAATCGGGTGGGGGAACCAGCGATTGGCGTCCCCGCATCGAATCCGCCTCGCCCGAGGAACGCGAAGGCGTCATCGCCCAGGCGGTGCGCGAAGTCGTGGGATCCGTGCTGCGGGTCAAGCCCGACAGCCTGCGCGACGATCAACCGCTCACTGACCTCGGTCTCGACTCTCTCATGGGAGTGGAAATCGAAAACTCGCTCGAGGCGGCCATCGGCGTGGCTCTGCCCCCGACCAGCCTCATGCGGGCTCGCACCATCGGCCAAATCGCCAGCCTCATTGCCGGCGACATGGGCGGCAAAACGGGCGCGACTGCACCTGCCGCGGCTGCTGCCGCACCGGTGGAGACGACCAGCACCGAGGACGTCGATCTCGAAGCTCTTTCCGACGAGGATCTCGACCGCCTGCTGGGCGGCAGCTCGGCGGAGGACATCGATCCCGACCCTCAGGGAGCGGCGAAGTAGCAGAACCGGTACGACATGTCCGGGGATAAACGCGCTCTACTGAAACAGCGATTGGAAAGCGGCGAGCTTCGGCTCCAGCCCCTGACCTTTCCCCAGCGTGAGCTGTGGGAAAATTCGCCCGTGCCGCCCGGCGACAAGGCGAACCACATCTGCTGCCTCATCGAAGTACGGGGCAACATCACGCCGGAGGATGGCGCCGGCGCCTTTCGATCCGTGCTGGAGCGGCAGGAGGCGCTGCGCGTCTCCTTCCTCCCCGGCAAGGACGGGCCCGTGCAGATGATCCGCCGCGATGGACTCCTGAACTTCCATTCCCGCGAATTGCGCGAGGAAGAGAAGTCACCGGAAGCGGTGGAGGAAATCGCGCGGCAGATCTTCAGCCAGCCTTTTGACTTGCTGCAGGGACCGATCTACCGGGTCGACATGCTACGGCGTGAGGTGGACGATCACATCGTAGTCTTCACCATCCATCACGCGATTGGTGATGGATGGACGCTTGGCCTCTTTGTCCAGGAACTGTGCCTCGCCTACCTCCAGCACGTGCGCGGAATAAAAGACCCGCTGCCACCGTTGGCGCAGAGCTATAGCGCGTGGGGCGCGGCCGAGCGGGCGGTTTGGACGCCGGCTGAGATGGCGCCGCGAATCGCCTTTTGGAAGTCGCACCTCGGCGGCTATCAGCGACTGTGGAGCGCATTCGAAGGTCCTGTCACCGCGTCCGGAACGCACGTGCGGCTCGTTTCGCATTTCCCGGCAGAGTTGGCCAAGGCGGTGCGGGAGCTGGCGCGCAAATCCAGCGCCACGCTTTTCAGCACGCTGCTCGTCGCCTTCCAAGTGGCATTCTCGCGCTGGGCGAAGACGAATGACGTGCTCGTGGGTTCGCCGGTGGCGAATCGTTCGAGACAATCCTCGAAGGAAACCATGGGTTACTACGCGGGCGTCGTGCCGATTCGCGGGCGTGTCGATTCAGAGCGCACCTTCACCGCCAGCTTGCGCGCGATGCACGAGATGACGGTCAATTGCTTTGCCAATGCCATGCCATTTGCCGAGCTCGCCCAAGCTCTCGGCGACAAGGGCGCACCGGGTCACAACCCGATCTTCGAAGTGCGCTTCGCCTTGCAAAATCATCCCATTCCCGATGTGGCCCTCCCGGGGCTCTCGACAAAACTGCGCATGCGTGCGACGGGCACAGCCCGCTACCACCTGGCCTGCGAAGTGACTGAGGAAGGCGAGCAACTCGAGGTCGTCTGGCTCTTCCGCCCGCAACTCTTTCCGCAAGCTGAGGTGGAAAACCTCGGGCGCTTGTTCCAGAGTGTCTTGACCGGCGCCTGTCGATCCCCTGAGGCTCGCGTCGCCACGCTCACCGAATAATTGTCCATGAACCCTGCGACGACCTACGAAATCGAAGTCGAACCGCACGAGCCGCATTGGATTACGCACATTGCGTTTCCGATCCTCGTGTTGTTGTTCGTCATTTCGCAGGTCTCGTTGGGCATCGCCGTTTACCATCACAATTATTGGGTCGCGGTCCCGCTGGTCGTCGTTACGAGTCACCTTATGCACGGGATGCTCATCGGCTTTCACGAGGCTACGCACGGCCTGCTTCGCAAGAGCCGGCTGCTGAATGAAATCGATGGATTGGTCATCGGCACTTTGAGCCTGATGAGCTTTTCTCTCTATCGCGCGGCGCATCAGTTGCACCACGCGTATCTCGCCTCCGAGCGCGATGAGGAACTATGGCCGTTCATTCATCCGAACATGCCGCGCTGGTGGCGGGTGCTCGCGGCGATCCTCGAGCTCACGATGGGGATTTTCTTCACCCCGTTTCTTTTCGTCCGCACTTTCGTCCGTAGTGGGTCGCCGATCCGCAACAAGAAACTACGCCGGCGCATCTGGAGAGAATATGTGGGCACGATTGTTTTCTGGATCGTGTCTCTCTCGCTGATCGGCTACTTTCACCTGTGGACCTATTTCCTGTGGCTGCATGTCGCGCCGGCCTGGCTGGCGGCGAATATGCAAAGTGTGCGCAAGTATGTGGAGCACGTCGGACTGCTCGGCTCCACGGTCAATAGCTCCACGCGCAGCGTGGTGACTGAAGGATGGATGGCAACGTTCCTGAATTTCACCCTGCTGCACGAGCCATATCACGGTGTGCATCATTGGCGCTCCGGCCTGGCGCATCCCGAGTTACCACGGCACAAGGCGGCACTGCAGCCGACGGTGCAGGAAGAGCGTCCGCCTTTCCCCAGCTTCAGCGCAGCGCTCTACGATACTTTCATCAGCCTGACCGATCCGCGCGTTGGAGCGCAATGGCGTGGCGTGACCGTGCTCACCCGGAAAGAGCAGGCCGCCCAGCAGGCTGCGACGACAAACGCATGACTACATCAAGCAACGGCAGCGAGTGTGTCTTCGAGGCGATCGCGCTGAAGAAGGAATACGACGAAGGCCAGGTGCAAGCCTTGCGTGGAGTGGATTTTCGCATCCAGGCAGGAGAATTCGTAGCCATCGTGGGGGCGAGCGGCTCGGGCAAATCGACGATGCTCCAGATGCTCGGTGCGCTGGATCACCCGACCTCGGGCGAGTTGTTGTATCGGGGAAAATCGCTGACCGCTCGCTCGGAGCTTTCCTCGTATCGCGCGCACGACATCGGCTTTATTTTCCAGTCGTTCCATTTACTCCCCACTTTTACCGCCATCGAGAATGTGCAGATCCCGATGATGGAATCAAAGCGGACTGTCTCCGAGCGCAAGCAGCGGGCGACAGAACTGCTCAGCCTCGTCGGGCTGGAGAAGCGGCTGCACCATTTTCCCTCGAAGCTCCCGGGCGGCGAGCGCCA
>JBGGMZ010000415.1:0-10720 GCA_041287745.1 Chthoniobacter sp.
GAGCAGGATGAGATCGGGCAGGGCGCTTTTCGCCGCCTGGAGTGCAAGTTTGCCATTCGGAACGGGGCGCACTTTGTAGCCGCGCTCTTTCAGCATGCCGGAAAGCAGTTGCAAGTTTGCCGGCGTATCGTCCACCACCAGGATATCCGGTATAACGACCGGCAACGGGTCCTCAATCATGCCACTACGCTTTGCGGTTCAAGCAACGAAAGCAAGCTCTGATAGTCGAAACGCTCGACGCGGCTGCGCAGTTCGGCGGTGATATGCGCGGCCTCGGGGCTTGCTTCGCCAAGGAGAGCGAGCATCTGGTCGAAATCCGCCTGGATGGCTGCGGCGCGCAGACGCGATCGCAGGTCGGCTGGAAGGCCGTCCTCCACGTCTTTCTGACTCAGCAAAAGGGAGCCCGTTCCAGTGGACATGTCTGTCTTCTCGGCGTCTTCCGCATACCGGAAGTTGGCGCCCGTGTGTTGCGCGATCTTTTCAAATAAATCCTCTTCGCGGAACGGTTTGCCGAGAAAGTCGTCGCTGCCGGCTTCGATGACTTCGCGGCGGTTTTCTTCAAAGGCACTGGCCGTGATGGCGATGATGGCCACGTCTCGGCCGCGAGGTAGCGCACGGATCTGGCGAATGGCCGCGCGCCCATCGAGCACGGGCATGCGCAGGTCGATGAGCACGAGGCGCGGCCTCCACAGGGTGAACGCCTCCACCGCCTGCGCGCCATCAGCCACGGCGCGCGTTTTGAATCCCAAAGGCTGGAGCAACTGCTCGAGGTAACGGCAATTCTCCGGTGTGTCGTCGGCGATGAGCACGCGCATCCCCTCGTGGGCCTCGTCCAGATGCAACACGCGCCGCGGTTCCGCGCGGGCGCGAATGGCGGTGGCCTCGGCGACTTCCGCCTGCACTTCGAAGCGGAATGTGGTCCCGCTTCCTTTCGTGCTCTCGACGGTGATATCTCCGTCCATAAGCCGGGCAAACTTTCGGCTGATGGCTAGGCCCAGGCCCGTGCCGCCACCGGCGCGGAGTCCGCTCTCGGTCTGCTCGAATTCACGGAAGAGCCGCGGCATCTCTGCCTCGGCAATACCTGGGCCGGTGTCTTCGACTTCGGCTCGCAGCCGCAGCGCCTGACCTGCGGCCTGCGTGGCATCCACTCGCACGGTGATGCCACCGTTTTCGGTGAACTTCACCGCGTTGCCGAGGAGGTTGATGAAAATCTGCCGTAGCTTGCCCTCGTCCGCTTTCACATATTGCGGGAGAGCGGCAGTGCGCTCGATGGAGAAGTGCAGCCGCCGCGCGTCCGTGCGTAGCCGGAACATTCGCTCGAGATCATCGAGGAGCGCGAAGAGATCGAAATCACTGGCATGAAGCGTGACGCGCCCGGACTCGATTTTCGACATCTCGAGAATGTCGTTGATCAAGGCCAGCAGGTGCTCGCCGCTGTGGTTGATCGTATCGAGATTCTGCCGCTGCTGCGGGTTGAGCGCGGCATCGCGCAACATGAGCTGGGAGAAGCCGAGGATGGCATTCATCGGCGTGCGAATCTCGTGCGACATATTCGCCAGGAAGGTGCTCTTCGCCTGGCTTGCGGCCTCGGCGGCAGTCTTCGCCACGGCCAGTTGCTCTTCGAGCGACTTGCGCTCCGTGATGTCCATGATGCTGCCATTCCACAGCGTGGTACCATCCGGCCGGCGCTGGGGTTCGGACTCGGCGCGGATCCACCAACGGCGGCCATCCGGCTGCTGGATGCGCAGGTCCTGCTCGTAGCGGGTCATGGTCTTAGCAGATTCGCCCGCTCGATTCACGAGCCCGGCGAGATCGTCGGGATGAATCACCGCCCACACGCTATTCACGTTGCGCACCGCCTCCGCGGCCGGCACGCCGACCATCGTCTCCATGCCCTCGCTGCAAAACTCAAAGGCAAAGGTGCCATCGAGGTAGCGTGCAAATTGATAGACGGCTCCCGGAATGCGGTCGGTCATGTCCCGAATGCGGCGCTCGGCCTGTTCCAGTTCGGCGGTGCGCCGGCGGACAGTTTCCTCGAGATGCTCTTCGTTGCGCTTCAGCTCCTGTTCGGCGCGTCGTCGTCTGGTGATGTCGATGCCAAAGGAAACCGTCCCCACTTCCTTGCTATTTTCGCGGACCACAGCGCTCTGCCACATGATGAAGCGCTCTTTGCCGGATTTGGTCAGGATGGGAATTTCCCGGTGCGGCGAAATGTCCGCGGGAGTCGAATCGAGCGCTGCCCTCACCTCCGGAAAATGTTCGCGCGGCACGAGGGTTTCCCAGTAATTCCGTCCCTTGATCTCTTCCGCCGTGTAGCCAGTGATCTCTTCCGCTGCCCGGTTGAAAATGGTGACGTTGCCGGCCTCATCGAGTCCCACGACCATCGCATTCGCCGTCTGGATCAATTCCTCGGCGAATTCCTTCGAGTTCTGCAGCGCGCGCTCGGCTTGTTTGCGTCCGGTGATGTCGCTCAAGGTGCCGACCATGCGGGTGGGAGCGCCGGAATCATCCCGGGTGACAACGCGGCCGCGGGCCAGAATCCAGCGATAGCTGCCATCCCTCGCCTGCACCCGATGCTCGACCTGGTAATCCGGGGCCTCGCCGCGCAGGTGCTGCTGGATGGCATCGAGCGTTCGGTCGAGATCATCGCGATGGACGCGGTTGATCCATTCGTCGAACCGATTGGCCACCTCGTCCTCGGCAAAGCCGAGCATGGTCTTCCAGCGCTGGGAGAAGAAGACCTCGTTGGTCTTCACGTTCCAGTCCCACACCGCGTCGCGGCTGCCCTCAAGGGCGAAGTTCCAGCGCTCCTCATTCTCGCGTAGCGCGGCTTCGGTGCTTTTGCGCTGGCCGACTTCCCGGGAAAGCCGCCGGTTGAGAAAAAGAAGAGTGAGTAGCACGCTGCCGATCAGCATCGGAATCGCGTAGGCGAGCACCCGCTGCCAGGAGAGGCCTTCGCGCCGCATGACGATCCATTTGCGGCGAATTTCAGCGTGTTCCTCGGGCGTGATGGTCGCGATTGCTTTGTTGAGCAACGCGACGGCCTCGGGCCAGTCTTTGCGCACGGCAATGCGAAATGGAAACGAGTAAGGTGACTCGGCGGCGACTTTCAGGTTCCGAATGCCGAGACGATCGATCGCCTGCGTGGCCGAAGCCAGGTCTCCCACGTAAGCATCCGCATCGCCCAGTGCCACTGCTGAGATGGCGCCGCCGACATCTTCCCGCGGAAGGAGAATGATCTCCGGGTGTTCCCGCGCCAGTAGCTCGTGAATAGGCCAGCTCCGCGCCACGGTGACCCGGCGCCCGGCAAGGTCGGAGAGATTTTTCACCTGCTGGTTGTCCACCCGCGTGATGATGGATGGCGGGAGCACGAGCAGAGGCTCCGTGAAGAGCAGGAAAACCTCTCGATCCGGCGTCTGTGCGGTGAGCAGGGAAACATCGCACTCGCGCCGGCGCAATTGCTCCAGGCTGGTCGCCCAGGAATCCGACGGAAGTGGCTCGAGGCGCACACCCAGCCGCGCCTCGACGATCGCCCGGTAATCCGCGCCGATGCCGCGGAACTTTCCTTTTGCATCGATCCATTGAAACGGCGGCGATGGACCGCCGGCGATGCGCCACACGGGATGCTCCCGCAGGAAGGCTTGCTCTGCTGGGGAGAGCTCCAGCACGGGCGCCGCATGCCCTGCGGCCACGAAGACCAGCAGAGCAATGAAGAGGAGCAAACGAGGCATGATGGCGATCGGACAGCGCAACGCCGCGTATCCTACCGCGAGGTGACGGGGAAAGTCACACTTGGATAACGCTCGCGGAATGAAGACGTGCCCAATGCTGAATTTTTGACCACGGATTTCACGGATAACACGGATGAGAGAAGTGCGGGCACACGCTTTTCCCAATCAGTGTCATCCGTGAAATCCGTGGATTATATCCCAGCCCCGGTGTTTCGGTCAGGCGTCCGTCTCCGAATGCAACGCGATGCAGTTGCCTTCAGAATCGAGTACCTCGGCGCGGAATCCGTACTCGCCAATCGAGTGAATGTCGCTCTGCACCGTGCCACCATTTGCCCTCACGGCTTCGACTGCCGCCTTGAGCCGGCCACTGACGCTCAGGTAAATCATCACACCATCGGCGGACGGTTTGAAATCTTTCGCCACGCAGACGCAGCCCATTTGCTCCCCGTCCGAAGTGGGCAGCCAGCCGAGCGGTACCTCGCCGACGGTTTCCTTCTTCACCGGGGCTCCGAGCACCGCGGAGTAAAATTGGATGGCGCGATCCAGATCGAGGGCGGGGATGTCGTACCAGACGATGTTCGGTTTCATAAAGGTCTCCAACGATGTGCCGGCATCTACCCATCGAAATGCGCCGCCGTCACGCGGCGATCGCGGTTCACCGAAATGAAAAGATCGAAACTCGGGAACCATTTGCACGGCGCATACACCAGTTCATCCTCCTCCTCAGAGTTCAGCTTCAGGATAGATAGCTTCAGCGCGGGGTAAATCGCGTCAACTTTTGTGGTGCGGATTTGGTAGTCTTTGAATAATCGGTCGAACTGCCCTTGTCCCGTTTGCAGGATGGCGTTATCGCGTGTGACCAAGTCTTCGGATCGCATTTCGGCCTCGGTGAGGCTCGCAGGCCATTTGCCGGGTTCCGTCTTCGGAGGATGAAAGACCACTTGGATCGTTCCACGCTTGGGATGTTTCCAAGCGCCTACGTAATAAAATGCGTAGAAGTTCTCGAGGCGCACTTCCTTGAGACGCAGCGTTCCAAACTTGGCGGATTGAAGCTCTGGCGGCGGCTGCGTGTTCCCTGCTGGAGACTGACCGCGGGCGTGCCTCGGCCAATAGACCGCAGTCGCCACAATTCCGGCGATGATCAGGATTGCTGCGGAGATTCCCACGGTGCTGCTCATGACAGATGTCAGGTGTCAGGTGTCAGATGTCCACGCCATTGGCACGGTAAAATTTCATAGGAACGCAAAATTCCCTTCGCACGTCCCGCCAGAATGCGCATGATGAGCGGTCACAATCAATGCGCGCAATCCTTGCTCTTGAAGACGGTCGGTACTTTGTCGGCGAATCCTTTGGCTCCCCGGTTACGGCGGTCGGCGAAGTGTGTTTCAACACCTCGATGACCGGCTACCAGGAGGTGCTGACCGATCCCTCGTACCGTGGCCAGATCGTGGCCATGACCGCTCCGCAGATCGGCAACTATGGCGTGAACCATCTCGACGATGAAAGCGCGGCGGTGCATGTGCGTGGCTTTGTGATCGAAGAACTCAGCCCGGTGGCCAGCAACTGGCGTTCGCGCGGCACGCTCGACGAGTATCTTAAGAGGTGGAAGATCCCCGGCATCCAGGGCATTGACACCCGGGCTCTCACCAAGCATCTGCGCTCCCGCGGCGCCATGCAGGGCTGCCTCACCACCGAAAATATCACGCCGGAAGAAGCCGTGGCCCTCGCCAAGGCTGCCCCGCCCATGGCGGGTTCGGACTTCGTGAAGGAAGTGACCCCGGAAGCGGCTTACGCTTGGGATCCGGAAGATCGCGAAAGCCGCGCGTGGACCATCGTGAAGGGCGACGGCGCCAATACCGAAGTCACGGAAGACGGCGAGGTCTTCGAAAAGCTGCCGCCGGTGAAGCATCGGATCGTGGCCTATGATTTCGGCATGAAGCGCAACATCCTACGCCGGTTGCGGCAGGAAGGTTTTCAGGTGCAAGTCGTGCCGGCGGATACGAAGGCCGCGGACGTGCTGGACATGAAGCCCGAGGGCGTCTTCCTCTCCAATGGCCCCGGCGACCCGGCGGCGCTCACTTACGTACACGACAATCTGCGCGGTCTCATGGGCAAGACGCCGATCTTCGGCATCTGCCTCGGGCACCAGATGCTCGGCTATGCCTTCGGCGGAAAGACCTTCAAGCTCAAGTTTGGCCACCGTGGGGGCAACCAGCCCGTGCAGGACGTGGCCACCGGCAAGGTTTCGATCACTTCGCAAAATCACGGATTCGCGGTCGACGCCGATTCGCTGTCCAACGACGTGGAGGTCTCCCACATCAACCTGAACGACCACACCGTGGAAGGGCTGCGCCACAAGTCGCTCCCCATCTTCAGCGTGCAGTACCATCCCGAGGCTGCCCCCGGGCCGAACGACGCCGGCTATTTTTTCAAGGAGTTTGCCAAACTCATTGAAACCTCGCAGCCGGGCCGCTAGTTTTCCCCGCCATGCCCAAGCTCCTCGTTTCCCTCCCCGAGACCGGTAATGTGAGTCACGAACTGACCGATCCGGAAATCACGGTCGGCCGTCTCTCGGAAAATTCGCTCCAGATCGAAGATATCTCCGTCTCCAGCCGTCACGCCACGCTCACGCTGGGTGAGGGAGGGGATTACGTGCTGCGCGATATCGGCTCGACTAATGGCACGGAGCTGAACGGCAAGGAAATCGACCGCGAGACCGATCACAAGCTTCAGGACGGCGACAAGGTCGTCTTCGGCAAAATCGAAGCGAGCTACGTTTCCGAAAATCCGGCCGAAGCACGCCCGCTGCCCGAGACCGAGGAAGTGAGCGCCGTGGTGGCGTCTTCGAGCAAGCGTCCGGCGGATTTCGCCAACGCATCGCCTTTCCAGAAGAAGAAGAAGAAGAAGGACCCGATCGGCGTGGCTCTTGTCGTCGTCTCAGTGCTGGCCATCCTTGGCTTTGGCGCAGTGATGGCGGCGATCTTCAGCATCCAGCCGCCGTCGCTTTAAGGGGCAGGCGCGTCTGCCTGACTGGCTTTGGGTCCGTTGAATGAGTGGCGTAATATCCTCATTGCCGGGGCTGCCCGAGCTTCTGTGCCGGCGACGAATTCTTAGCAATGTCTCCGCCGACCCTGCGGCGGAAATGTGGCGTGACGTCGAGCCCCACTCGTTTCACCTCGCAGTCGATGGCCGTGCGCCGGAGCAGGGGACCCGCGTCCGCTGCGTGTGGGACGCAGATGAATGGCGCGTGCTCTTCGAGGTAAACGACACGCACGTGTGGGCTACGCTTACCGAGCGAGGAGCGATGTTGTATCAAGAGGAAGTAGTCGAGGTCTTCATCGACCCGATGGGCGACCTCTCGAGCTACTTCGAGATCGAGCTGAATCCCCTAAACGCCACGCTCGAGATCGTGATGCGCCGCAACCGCAGCGGTTACCTTAAAGATTTCGCCTGGCGTTGCGACGGCTTGCGCACCGCTACGCGCCGCACCACGGATGGCTGGTGCGCCGAGCTGGCGATTCCCTTTTGCAGCCTCATTGCCGATCCACCGCAGATCGGCACGAAATGGCGCGCCAATTTCTGCCGGATCGATCGCCCGCCCGGAATAGAGCGCGAGCTCAGCGCCTGGTCCTCTCCCGGCCGCGCGAATTTCCACACCCCGGAGCGATTCGGGCTGGTGGAGTTCGTCGGGTGACAGAGAGGCATTGACGCGCGAGCTGAGCACGATCGTAGGAAGCCCATGGTAACGCCAGACGACGATGGCCGGAGGAGCTCGGGAAGCAACGGCGGGCGCGCACGGCCATTGTCTTTGGAGAGCAGTCGTTGAATCGTTCCCGGCGGCCGTGTACACATTACGGGAATTGCTATCATGATCGATTTGCTACGCAGGATTTTCTCGGCAGAGGGGTTTATGCCGCACGGGCATTGCTACTTGTGGACACCTGGGATCGTGTGGCTGCACGTGGTCTCGGACGTGTTAATTGCGCTGGCCTACTACTCCATCCCGCTCACGCTGGCGTGGTTTGTCCGGCGGCGGAGGGACATTGATTTCCGATGGATGTTTGTTTGCTTTGCGGTGTTCATCCTGGCTTGCGGCACGACCCACCTGATGGAGATCTGGAATGTGTGGCATGGCAACTACTGGCTCTCCGGGCTGGTGAAGGCGCTGACAGCGGTAGCCTCGGTCCCCACGGCGGTGCTGCTCACGCGGCTCATGCCGCAGGCGCTGGCGCTGCCCAGTCCATCGGCTCTCGCGCGGTTGAACGCCAAGCTGGAGGAGGAAGTCCAGATGCGTCGGCGAGCCCAGGAAGACTTGCACAAGCTGAATACGCAGCTGGAGATCCGCGTGATCGAGCGCACGGCAGAGCTGAATAGCGCGAACCAAAATTTGCAGCGGCAAATGGCAGAGCGAAAGCGGGCGGAGATTGCCTTGCGCGCCAGCGAGGAGCGATTGCGCCTGATTACCAACCTGGTGCCGCACGGCATCTTTGCGAAGGACGCCACGGGTCACTACATCTTCGTGAATCGCGCACTGGCAGAGGGCTGCGGGTTGCCGGTGGAGGAAGTTCTCGGCAAGACGGATTATGAACTGGTGATGGATCGCGCTCAGGCGGAGGCTTACCGGGAAGTCGATCGCGAGGTCCTGGAAACCGGCCGGGAAAAGTTCATCGCCGAGGAAGCGAACACCAACAACGCCGGCGAGACGCGCTATCTGCAGACGACGAAGATTCCCTTTGTCGTGCCCGAGACAGGCGAGCGTGCGGTGCTCGGCGTGTCGGTGGATGTCACGGAGCGTAAGCGGGTGAACGAGCAGATCCAGCACTTGAACGCTGAGCTCGAGCAGCGCGTGGTCCAGCGCACGAATCAGCTCGAAGCGGCGAACAAGGAACTCGAGGCTTTTTCCTATTCCGTCTCGCACGATCTGCGCGCGCCACTGCGTGCGGTGGATGGTTTTTCCGAGGCGGTGCTGGAGGATTGCGGAGCGCTGCTGCCGGAGAAGGGCCAGCGACACCTGCAGCGGATTCGTGCGGGTGCGCAACGGATGGGTGCGCTGATCGACGACCTGCTGACCTTCTCACGCCTGAGCCGCCAGCCGATTGCCAGGCGGCCGGTGAACATGACGCGGCTGGTGCGCGACACGATCGACGAGCTTGCTCCGCAGACCGAGGGACGGCAGGTCGAGCTGCGGTGCGATGAACTTCCTGCCGGTCACGGGGACCCCGCGCTATTGAAACAGATCTGGGTGAACCTGCTCTCGAATGCGCTGAAGTATTCGCGCAAGCGAGAGCTCGCGAAGATCGAGATCGGCTGCCGCACTGAGGGCGGCGAGCAGGTATACTTTGTGCGAGACAACGGCACGGGATTCGATATGCGCTACGTGGACAAGCTCTTCGGCGTGTTCCAGCGGCTGCATCGGGCTGAGGATTACGAAGGCACCGGCGTAGGACTGGCCATTGTGCAGCGCATCATCCATCGGCACGACGGCCGCATCTGGGCCGAGGCGGAGCTGAATCGCGGAGCCTGTTTCAATTTTACCCTCGGTGGAGAACTGGCGCCATGACCGATGCCAATCTCATCGAGATCTTGCTGGTGGAGGACAATCCAGACGATCTCGAACTCACGCTGCGAGCATTGGAAAAGGCCAGCATTGTTAATCGAATCGAAGTGGCCCGCGATGGTGAAGAGGCGCTGGACTTTATCTTTTGCACAGGACCCCAGGCCCACCGGAAGATCGAGGATACACCGAAGG
Source organism: Chthoniobacter sp. (assembly GCA_041287745.1). Lineage (GTDB taxonomy): Bacteria > Verrucomicrobiota > Verrucomicrobiia > Chthoniobacterales > Chthoniobacteraceae > Chthoniobacter. The sequence continues at coordinate 9,481 of JBGGMZ010000415.1, forward strand.
TGATCCTGCTCGACTTGAAGCTGCCGAAAATGGATGGGCTGGAGGTGCTGCGGAGGATCAAGGCTGACCCGCGCACGCAAATGATTCCGGTGGTGATGCTGACGTCCTCTCGCGAGCAGCAGGACTTGGTGGAGAGTTATCGGCTGGGCGTGAATAGTTACATCGTGAAGCCGGTGGCCTTCGAAAGCTTCTTCGCCGCGGTGCAGCAGATCGGGCTGTACTGGCTGCTGCTGAATCAAACTCCGAAGCATTAGGAGCTGCTTTTTTGTTTAGCTTCCCGTCCGCTGGGAGGCCAGCCTGCCTAGCTCCTCAAAGACACGATGAATAACGGCATCCCAGTCGCCGGGCGCTGGCTGGCGGAAGAGTCGCATGGTCGGGTACCACGGGGTGTCCTCACGATGGAGGCCCCAGCGCCATTCGGGAACGAACGGGAGGAGCGTCCAGACCGGGCGCCCCAGAGCGCCCGCCAGGTGAGCAACGGCGGTATCCACGGTGATGACGAGATCGAGCTCGGAAATGACCGCCGCGGTATCGGCAAAGTCGGTGATAGATGCGGCGAGGTCGATGAGCCCTGCATCGAGGAGCGACTTCGGAGGGCCACCTTGCGGCAGGATCTGCAGGGAGTGAATCGCGGCACCGGAAATGCCGAGCAACGGGAAGAGCTTTTCCGCAGGCATCGAGCGGCGGAGATCGTTGGGGTGCTTGGGATTGCCGGCCCACGCCACGCCTACGCGAAAGCCTGAGGTCGCGCTCAGCTTGTCGCGCCAGAAGGCCCGGGCTGCTGGGGGCGCGTGCAGATAGGGCTCCGAGACTGGCACCGGCTCCCAGCGTCGTACGGCAAAGGGCAGATCGAGAAAAGGAATCTGGCGATCGAAGCGGGGCGCAGCCGCCGCGGGTTGATCGCGTTCCAGCACTTCGGCTCCCAAAGCGTTATTTTGTTTCAGCAGGCGGCACAGAAGCGGTGGACAGTCGAGCAGGATGCGGCAGTTGCCCGCGCGTTCGCGGACGAGTGGCAGGTAGCGGAGAAATTGAATCGTATCGCCATGGCCTTGCTCTTCGGAGATCAGGATCGTCCTACCATGAAGGCGGGAACCGTCCCATCGCGGTGCCTGCGATTTCCACCGCGGTATCTTGTCCTGCGGACATTCTCCGAAGCGGGCATGCATGCACCAGCCCTCCTCGAAGCGGCCGACGAGGAGCAGTTCCGATGACAATGCCCAGAGCGCATCCGCGTATTTTT
>JBGGMZ010000416.1:0-22461 GCA_041287745.1 Chthoniobacter sp.
CGCATGGGCAGGTCGAGATGCTGGTAAAGATTGTCCGCCGCGCCGTTCCAGTTGTAGCGGAAGTCGAAGTCGAGGTTGTAGATGCTGGGCGAATTGACCCCGCCTTCCTTGCCACCGACGCCGAGGGAGTGCTTCGTGTAATCCGCGCCGCCGTGATCGAAATGATGGCAGGCCGCGCACGAAACCGAGTTGTCGCCGGAAAGCTGCGGATCGAAGAAGAGCTTTTCCCCGAGCTTGGCCCGGGCGCGATCGACGGCGATGCGCTGGGGCAGGGGGCGTAGCGGCTCCGTCCTGTCTTCGCCCGGGTCCGCGGCCCACGCCGAGACGACGAGCCCCCCAGCGACCAACCACCGGAACACGCAAACACTCGAGAAGACTCGGAACATGGCAAATATCTAGCAAGCGAATTGCCAGCGTTTAGGCAAGAACGCTCGCGCGGAATATCAGGGTTTTTAGGTATGCAAGATGGCTTACAACCCTTGATGGTTTTGGAAATTAGGACTCGGCGAAACGGCAAAATCGCCACTGGATTTAGAGATTGGGGTTGTGATCTTTTGGAAGCGGACGATGAGACCACGGATTGCACGGATGACACAGATTGATGAAGCGGCGTCTCCTTCATAAATCCATAAAGCCGGCTGTATCATCGGGTTCCGTTTACGAATCGCGCACGGTTGTCGCGGCAGCGTTTCCAAAACAAACGTCATCCTGAGCCTGCGAAGGATCTCTGAAATCGCTCTTCCTCACCAGTTGGGTTGGGGATCACGCGATGATCTTCACTGGTGCGATGCAAGATAGAGCGTCTGCCAAAAGAAGTTTCCGAATCCGGCCGTGTGGAGTGTTTGAATCAGGAAAGCAAGAAAGCAGGAAAAGAAGACGAATCTTTCCTGCTTTCCTGCTTTCCTAATTTGCACCGCTTATCCGGAAGTTCCTTTTGGCAGATGCTCTAACAGGCGGAGATCAGAGATCCTTCGCAAGCTCAGGATGACGGCCTCTTTTGGACACGCTGCGCGACGGTCGTGCGCAATTCCCAACTAGGACCTAAAAGGAGCGACGGTACGTCAACGAGAAATGCGCACCTACCGAATCTTCTGATCCGGCAGCGCTTTGTTGATGCCTTCGTCGATGGGCATCTTGTCTGTCTCCGGCGTGAGACCGGTCTCCTTCATCAGCCGCGTGAGTTCGGCTTTCAACTCGGCAATGCGGGCGGTTTGCTGCGGATCATTGACGAGATTGTGGAGTTCGTCCGGGTCGGCCTTTTCGTTGTAGAGCTCGGCGATGTAATGGTCGGGCGAGCCGTCGCCGTGCGGGTAGTGAATGTATTTCCACTCATCCGTGCGCACTGCGCGCACGTTGGGCGTGTAGGCAAATTGCTTCTCGTAATTGTATTCGTAGAACCAGGATTTGCGCCATGCCGGATCGCCGTCTCGCACGAGCTTCACCCACGATTTGCCCTGGATTTTTTCCAGGGGCTTGGCCCCGCAGAGATCGAGCAAGCTCGGCGCGACATCGATGGTCAGCGCCTGGGCATCGATGACCTTGCCCTTGGCCAGGCCGGGATAACGGACGAGCAGCGGGATGCGCAGGCAAGGCTCGTGGCCGGTGCGCTTGTCCACCATGCCGTGCTCGCCTTCGAGCAAGCCATTGTCGCCCATGAAGACGACGATCGTGTTGTCGAGTTGCTTGGTGTCCTCGAGGTATTTGAGCAGGCGGCCCACGCTGTCGTCTACGCTCAGGATCGTGCCCCAGTAGCCGTGCACCATATTCTCGAAATCCTTCACCGCCTCGGGCCGGTCGTCGGGGAATTTTTTGCGCCACTCGAAGAGCGGGCCGTAGATGCCGTGCCAGGTGTAGAGGCGTTCCTTGATCCACGAAGGTTTGTCCTCGAGATGGAAAGCGCTGTCGGGATAGGGCACGCGGACGCTATCGAAGGTGTGCGCGTACTTTTCCTCCGGCGTGTAGAAACTGTGCGGCGCCTTGTGCCCCACGCAGAGCGCCCACGGCTTGCCGCTATGGTCCTTCTTCAGCCAATCGAGCGCCAGGTCGGTGACGATGGTGGTGTAGTAGCCGGGGATGAGCTTCGAGCCGTCGCCGTTGATATTCCACTCGGTGTCGAAGTATTTGCCCTGGCCCTTGTGCGTGGCGAAGAAATCGAAGCCGGCGCGGGGCATATCGTTGTCCTCGCCCATGTGCCACTTGCCCATGTAGGCGGTCTCGTAACCCTGCTCGCGCAGGCGCATGGGCCAGTGGGTGATCTTCTCGGGGAACTCGGTGAAGTTATTCACCACGCCGTGCGTGTGGGCGTAGAGACCGGAGAGGATCGACGCGCGGCTCGGCGAGCAGAGCGACGTGGTGCAGAACATATTCGCGAAGCGCACGCCTTCATTGGCGATGCGGTCGATGTTCGGTGTCTTGAGCGACGGATGCCCGGCGCAACTCATCGCATTCCAGCGAATGTCGTCGCAGAGGATGAAGAGGACGTTCGGCTGCTTCGTTTCGGCGCGGGCGCCCGGGGCGACAAAGGAAAGTGCTGCCAAGAGCAGGAGAAGGAGGAAACGTTTCATGGGGAGAGCGATACGTTTGTCTTAATCAGTAATCCGCAATAGGCGACTACGTTTACTGAATGCTGTAGCGAAGGCCATCTTAGCAAAAACAAAGCGGTTGAGCCACGGATGGACACGGATGAAACACGGATGGGGATAGGGAGCGGCGAGTGGGTGAGCTTGGTTCACCAAAGTACGTGTCACGGCAAACCCCGATTTCGCCCCGGATTGGCCAATCCGTGTTTCATCCGTGTTCATCCGTGGCTAATTCAACTGCATTGATTCCGGCTAAGCGGGCGCCTCGGCGATTAAATGGCCTTTGCGCGATTGTCCGCAACCTGCCGCATTTTCGGGGTTCACGATGGACGGAATCTGCGCCATATGCATTCTGAGCAGCGCGGAACCTCCCTCTGCACCCTTTAACCCCACCATTCCCCACGCCTTGAATATTCGTCCCTACTCCCGCCGTGATTTCACCAAGCTCGCCCTGGCCGCTTTTCCGGGCGCTGCCATGCTTTCCTCCGTCGGCCGGCTCGCGGCGGCGGATGCCAAGCCCGACTCGAAAGTCAAGGGTGTGCAGATCGGCATGAACGTGCCCTACAGCTTCGGCAATGGACTCCTGAGTGGCGACGATATCCTCAAGAACTGCCTGCAGCTCGGCCTGAGCGGGCTGGAACTGCGCGCCCAGCCGATCGAGGCCTTCATGGGATTGCCCCCGGTGGAATCCGCCAAGAACAAGGGCGAGATCGCCCAGCAGACTCGCGAGTGGCGCAAGTCGGCCCCGCTGGAGAAGGCCAAGGAATTTGCCGCCAAGTACGCCGCTGCCGGTGTGAATATTGAGATCCTCAAGGTGGACGGTGTCTTTGGTCTTTCTCCCGAGGAACTCGACTACGCTTTCACCCTCGCCAAGGCGGTGGGCGCACGGGCGATGTCGACGGAGATTTCGCATAAGGCGGAAGATTTGAAGCGTGTGGGCGCCTTTGCGGACAAGCATCAGTTCATGATCGGCTATCATGGCCACGGCGATACCAAGCCGGAGCATTGGGAAGCGGGCTTTGAGTCGGCGAAATTCAACGGCGCGAATGTCGACCTCGGCCACTTCGTCGCGGGCAACAACACCTCGCCGGTCCCGTTCATCACCAAGTATCACGACCGCGTGACCCACGTGCACGTGAAGGACCGCAAGATGAACAACGGCGCGAATTTCCCGCTCGGCGAAGGTGACACGCCCATCGTCGACGTGCTCAAGCTGATCCGCGACAACAAGTGGAACATCCAAGCCACGATCGAATTCGAATACAAAGTGCCCGCCGGCTCGGATCGCATGACCGAACTGGCCAAGTGCATCAAGTACTGCCGCGAAGCATTGGCTTCGTAAGGGGCTTGCTGTAGCGGCGGTCTATGACCGTCGGATGCTTCGCGACTTTCGCGCGTGTGATCTCCTTGAAAAGTCAGCGACGGTCATAGACCGCCACTACAGTGCTCCGTTTGGGTGGGCAGTCGCGGATTGGACTGCCCGCTTGCGCTGCATCAAGCGTTTCAAACCGATCAGGAGAGTGCCGAGCAAAACGCCTGCGATACCGGCTATCGACAGGGCCACGCGGTCGACCTCGTATTTGATAGCAGTGTGGGACCGCCATCCTCGTTGGGCTTGAAGGTGGAGTTTATCCGCTATGGTTTGCAAGGAGTCCACATTGGGTATGTCTTTGAGGTAGGTAGCAGCCAGCGCGAAGACACCCTGAGCCGCGGCCGTGCCGGGAGGTTCCTCTCGAATGAAGCACCCCAATTCGACAAGCAGAGAACCCACAACTGCATCGGGGGGGCGGACGAACTGCAGCCGCTCGTGAAGTTGGTAGATTAGCGCGTTCTTGATCTGCTTCGTCGAAAGCTTTTCGCCGCGATTGCCCGCGGCGAATAGGCCGGGCGCGGCGAGGTTCTTCGTTGGGTCCACGATCGAATGCGCGTCGAGCCATTTCGGATCCGTTTTCAGAGCCAGCTTCGCTTCGAGAATACGAACGTGCAGCCATTCCGTCCCCTCATGGGCGTCGGCGTTGAGTTCGATCCCTTTGCGAATCCACTCCAGGGCTTTTTCATCGTCGCCGCTGAGTTCGTAAGCAGTGCCAAGATTCGCGGCGGTGACATAAAGACCGGGCTTCTCTGCCTCGATTTGTTCCAAGAGCGTCACGGCTTCCGCAGCTTCGCCGGTTTGGGCGAGCGCGGTGGCGAGGTCGTTCTTCACCTTGTAGTCGCCACCGGCGGTGAGTTCCTTGCGCAAGCGATTGCGGCGGGCCTCCCACGGTTCCTTTTCCGTGTGCTTCTGGAGTTGATCGAGAACGGATTTCGAGCGCTCGATCGCGGCGACGTTTGGAACGTAATCGTTCATGCAAGCCAACGCAGGCGAGGCAAAGGCGACAGCGGCGGAAAACAAGAGCGAGAGCAGGGGGCGTTTCACAAAGTGAGTTGCTGCATCTTTTATGCCGGTCGGCGAGCTGCGCTCTGCGCCGTAGCGGTTGCAGGCAAGTCGTTGTAGTCGGCCTCACTGAGGCCGGTCAATGACTCCGGCTACAGCGCATGTGCTGCGGCGAGGCGTTTGATGGCGCGCTTGTGTGGTGCGGCGAGCGCGATGCTGTCGATTTCATTCAGCGGAACCCAGTGCTGGTTGGGACTGGTCGTGGTCGGCGGAGTGGCCGCGTAGACGCTGAGCGTAACGCGATGATTGGTGAACGGGTAATCGAAGGCGAGGAGCAGTTTGTTGCGGGGATTGGGGGCGTCCATGACCGGGAGCTTCCACAGACCCTTCCAGCGCGAGCCGGTTTGTTGCTCGAGGAGCAGTTTGCCGTCGTTCACGATCCATGCGCAATTCTCGGCGAGGGCGATGGTTTTCGGACGCGGCTTTTTGCGGGGCAGCGACTCGGGGTTTTCAGTGCGGCAGTTTTCGCGTATTGGGCAGATGAGGCACTGCGGAGCGCGGGGCGTGCAGATGAGCGCGCCGAGTTCCATGAGGGCGGAGTTGTGCAGGCGGCCGCTTTTGGCAGGGAGCAGTTCCTCGGCGGTCTGCCAGAGGATCTCGATGCCGCGCTTGGTATCGATCGGCTCCTGCAGGTTGATCAGCCGGGCGATGACGCGGGCGATATTGGCATCGATGATCGGTGTGGCGCGATCGAAGGCGAAGGTGGCCACGGCGCCGGCGGTGTAGCGACCCACGCCGGGCAGCGCGGCGATGGCGGCGAGGTCGTCGGGCAATTGGCCGCCGTGTTGCGCAGCGACGTGCTGGGCGGCGCGATGGAGATTGCGCGCGCGAGCGTAGTAGCCGAGGCCTTGCCAGATGTGGAGCACATCGGCTTCGCTGGCGCTGGCGAGCGCGGTGAAATTTGGGAAGCGCACCAACCAGCGCGCGTAGTAGTCGAGCACGGTGACGACTTGCGTTTGCTGCAGCATGAATTCCGAAACCATGATCGCATAGGGATCGTGCGTGCGGCGCCAGGGGAGGTCGCGGCCGTGTTGCTGAAACCAGCGGGCGAGCTTCTGGCGCAACGATTTCGGATTTTCGATTTGGATTTTGTCAGCCAAGGCGCGCACTTTGGTCGCCTTCCCGATGCCAGAAAACGAAAAACCGCTTACGCTCTTCACTTCGCCTCTCACGTCCGAACAGGCGGAGAAGCTGCGCCAGATCCTGCTCGGAGATGGTTACAAATTTGAGCCGAAGCCTTACACGCTCTACTACGCGGTGAAGGACAAGCTGAACGTGGCCGTTTACGAGAAGGGGCCGAAGGTGGTGCTGCAGGGGAAGGGGACGCAGGACTTCGTGACGTTCCGGCTCGAGCCGGAGATCCTCGGCGAGGCGAAGATCGGTTACGAGGACGTGGTGAACCCGGAGATGTTCGCGCCGCACTTTGGCGTGGATGAAAGCGGCAAGGGCGACTTTTTCGGACCGCTCGTCATTGCGGGCTGCTACACGGATCGCGGGATCACGCGCAAGCTGATGAACGCGGGCATCCAGGACAGCAAGAAGATCGGCAGCGACAAACGCATCCGCGAACTCGCGGAGGTCATCAAGCGAACGCAAGGCGCGGTGCACAGCGTGGTGGCGATCGGGCCGGAGAAATACAACCAGCTTTACGCGAAGTTCGGCAACTTGAACCGGCTGCTCGCCTGGGGGCACGCGCGGATCATCGAAAACCTGCTGGAGATTCGGCCTGACTGCCCGCGGGCGCTGTCGGACCAATTTGCCAACCCTGCCCTCATCAAGCGGGCGCTCTTGGAAAAAGGCCGCGCAATCCAACTCGACCAAAGGACGAAGGCCGAAAGTGACGTGGCGGTGGCGGCGGCTTCGATCCTGGCGCGTGAGGCCTTCATCGACTGGCTTCGCAACAAAGGCCGTGAGATGCAGGCGGAGTTGCCGCGAGGCGCCTCGGCGCTGGTCAAGCAAGTCGGGCGCGACCTAATCGCAAAGCACGGACCGGAAGTGCTTTGTCGACTGGCGAAGACACATTTTAAGACCGCAAGTGAGCTCGCGCCGGTGCTTTTTCCGCCTCGGCCGGCGACCGCAGAATAACGCAAAATCCTGAGGTTCAGCGAACAAAGGCGAAAAAATGTGCAAATTTCGCCAATGCGCCCTTGCTCATTTGCATGAGACGCGCTAATCGTTGGCCCCATATTTATGGGAACATTAACGAAAAGGGAACTCGTCGTTAAAATCAGTAACGAAACGGGCTTGGTCCAGCACCAAGTCTTCGACGTCGTCCAACGGACGCTCGATCACATCACCGACGCTCTCGCCCAAGGGGATACCGTCGAACTCCGTAACTTCGGCATCCTCGAAGTGAAACTCACGAAGCCCCGGGTCGGCCGCAATCCGAACCAACCGGGCAGCAGCTTCGTCATTCCAGCGAGGGCAACCGTGAAATTCAAGTCCGGCAAGATCATGCGCCAGAAAGTGGCGAAGCTCTCTGCCGTGATGAAGCGCGAAGCGACGGCGAAGTAGCGGCGCAGGTCGCGAGGATCTGCAGATTCATGACCGCTGCTGTTTTCACAGCGGTGCGGTCGCTGGTCTCCAGTCTTTAGCTCGCTTTCGAAATGCTGCTGATTACGAAGGCGGCGCAAAGCACACCGAGGCTGAAACCGAGCAGGCAGAAGAGGTAGGGCATCGTTAGAATTCAGTTGAAGGTTTCTGGCTACCCATACATGCGGGCGCCGTCGCTATGACTGAACCGCGATAAGCGAAATCGCGCTCATCGTCCCTTGGCGGGCACTCATCTTCTATTGTGCGGGAAATTCTGCGTGAAAATCGCTCGTGTCGGTTGCAATCCGTCGCTTGCGGGGCGAGCATCTCCGCCCTTTGTCGATGAAGAGACCCAAGCTGACCGTAGTTCCTGACCCTGGTGTGATTGAAATCCGCGGCGCGCGGCAAAACAACCTGAGGGGCTTCGATCTCGACGTGCCGTTAGGCAAGCTGAACGTCGTCTCCGGTCCCAGCGGCAGCGGCAAGTCTTCGCTCGCCTTCGATACGATCTACGCTGAAGGCCAGCGGCGCTATGTGGAGACGTTCTCGCCTTACACTCGGCAGTTCCTCGATCGCATGGACAAGCCGCAGGTCGACGAGATTCGCGGCATCCCGCCGGCCATCGCCATCGAGCAATCGAACCCGGTCAAGACGACCCGTTCGACCGTGGGGACGATGACGGAGATCAACGACTACCTGAAGCTGCTCTTCCCGCGGCTTGCGCAGGCCTTTTGTCCAGGTTGCTCCCGGGAGATTCGCCCCGAGACGGCCAAGTCGATCGTTGATGAGATTTATGCGACGCAGCTAAACGAAACACTGCTCGTCACTTTCGGCGTGCCCGTGCCGCCGGGGACCAAGCCCGCGGACTTCTTCGACTTCCTCAAGCAGCAGGGCTATCTGCGCGTGTGGCTCAATGAAGACACAGTGCGAGTCGATGAGCCGGTAAAGAATTCGCGGCTGCCCGCCATCGTGCCGGTCATTCAGGATCGCGTGACGGTGAACGCCGAGGGGCGTTCGCGGCTTACGGAAGCGATCGAGATCGCCCTACGCTTTGGCAAGGGCAAGGTCGCAGTCTACGGACCGGCGAAAAAGACTCACCAGCCATTCTCCACCGGCTGGCACTGCGCGCATTGCGATCTCGATATTACTCCGCCGTCGCCGGGCCTCTTCAGCTTCAATCATCCGCTCGGCGCCTGCCCGACGTGCCGCGGCTTCGGCCGCACCATCGCGATCGATTTGATGCGGGCGATTCCGGATCGCAACCTGAGTATCGCGCAAGGTGTGGTGAAGCCATTCCAGAGCGAGAGCGGCCGCGAATGCCAGCGGGACCTGCAGCGTTTTGCGCGGGAAAAGGACATCGACACACTGTGCCCATTTGAGGAATTGCCGAAAGCCGAGCAGGACTGGATCCTTTACGGTGAGAGAACGGGCGCCACGGCCGAGGAACTCTACGACAGCAACGAGTGGTACGGCGTGAAGGGGTTCTTCGACTGGCTCGAGACGAAGAGCTACAAGATGCACGTCCGCGTGCTGCTCAGTCGCTACCGCAGCTACACGGAGTGCCCGGATTGCCGCGGTGGCCGCTATCAGCCGGCGACGATCAATTTCCGCCTCGGTGGCAAGACACTGCCCGAACTCATGCGCGCCTCGATCACCGACCTGAGCGCGCATATTCAGCAGCAGAAGGAGCGTGGCGGGAACGATGCCTCGACGCTGATGCTGATTGGGGAAGTTTCCTCGCGACTCGGTTTCCTCATCGAGGTGGGGCTCAGCTATCTCTCGCTGGATCGCCCCACGCGCACGCTGAGCGGCGGCGAGGTGGAGCGGGTGAACCTCACCACCTGCCTCGGCGCATCGCTGGTGAATACGCTCTTCGTCCTGGATGAGCCGAGCATCGGACTGCACTCGCGCGACACGAGCCGGCTCATTCGCGTGATGCAGCAGCTCCGCGATAAGGGGAATACGTTACTCGTGGTGGAGCATGATGAGGCGGTGATCCGCGCGGCGGACAATCTCATCGAGCTCGGCCCGGGTCGTGGGGCCGCCGGCGGCGAACTCGTTTTCAACGGTTCGCTCAGCGCCTTGGAAAAGAAAGGCCGCACATCGCTCACCGCGGACTACCTGATGGGCCGCAAGTCCATTCCCGTGCCGCAACAACGGCGCAAGGCGCGTGGCGTCATCTCGGTGAAGGGGGGCAGCGAACACAATCTGCGCAACGTGGACGTGGATTTTCCGCTCGGAATTTTCACCTGCGTGACCGGTGTCTCCGGCTCGGGCAAGAGCACGCTTGTGCACGATGTCCTCTACGCGAATTTGCAGGCGGCCGCGGGCATCGCGAATGAAGAGGCGCCCGGTGCGCTGAAGAAGCTCGTCGGCGCGCACAAGGTGGAGGAGGTCGTGATGGTGGACCAATCGCCGCTCGCGCGCACACCGCGATCGAGTCCTGCGCTGTATCTGGGCGTGTTCGATAGCATTCGCGAGCTCTTCGCCTCCACGCCGGAAGCGGTGGCCCAAGGCCTGACGGCCGGTGCATTTTCGTTCAACTCCGGTGCCGGCCGCTGCGAACGCTGCGGTGGCATGGGCTTCGAGAAAATCGAGATGCAGTTCCTCAGCGATGTCTTCATTCGCTGCGCGGAGTGCGATGGAAAGCGCTACCAACAGCACATCCTGGCGATCCACGTCTGCGGGAAGAGTATCCACGATGTCCTCTCGCTGACCGTCACGGAATCGATCCAGTTTTTCCGCAAGCTCGGCGAGGATCGCGTGGCCAAGCCGCTGGCGACGCTGGAGGAAGTCGGCCTCGGCTATCTCACGCTGGGGCAGCCGTTGAACGTGCTGAGCGGCGGTGAATCGCAACGGCTCAAGCTGGTCGAGCGCCTCGTGACCCAGCGCGAGGAGAAGGCGCTGCTGATTTTCGACGAGCCGACGACTGGTCTGCATTTCGATGATGTGGCGCTGCTCGTGAGAGTGTTCGATCGCCTCGTGGAGCAGGGGAATTCGCTGCTCGTCATCGAACACAATCTTGAGGTGATCAAGTGCGCCGATTGGGTCATCGATCTCGGCCCGGAAGCGGGCACCGGCGGTGGTCTCGTCGTCGCGACCGGCACACCGGAGGAAGTGGCCCAGGTCGAAGAATCGCACACCGGCCGTTTTTTACGGGAAGTGCTCGAGACGCATGTCTCGCGCCGTGGCCGCCATGGATTTGGAGGCGAGGAAGGAAGCGCGCGCGTGGCGGAGGAAGCGTCGAATGGCTACGCCGTGCGCAGTTCGCCCACCATCTCCATCCATGGAGCGCGGGAGCACAATCTCAAGAACCTCTCGCTGGAAATTCCACGCGACAAGATGGTGGTCATCACGGGCTTGAGCGGTTCGGGCAAGTCCACGCTCGCTTTCGATATTCTTTTCGCCGAGGGCCAGCGGCGGTTCCTCGACTCGATGTCGCCTTACGCGCGGCAGTTTGTCCAGCAGCTCGAGAAGCCCGATGTGGACTTGATCACCGGCCTGCCACCCAGCGTCGCCATCGAGCAGCGCATCACCCGCGGCGGTGGCAAGTCGACCGTCGCCACCGTGACCGAGGTCTATCATTTCCTCCGTCTCATGTTTGCCAAGCTGGGCACACAATACTGCCCGAAGTGCGACGTGGCTGTGGAGAAGCAGACGGCCGCTGCCGTGGCGAAACACGCCGAAACCCTCGCGCGGGGCTCCCGCATCCGCGTGCTCGCTCCGCTGATCAAGGCACGCAAGGGCTTCCATACGGATGTCGCGAAGTGGGCGGGGAAACAGGGTTTCGACGAGCTCTTCGTCGATGGCAAATTCATGGCTGTCGAAGGTTTCGAAAAGCTCGACCGGTTCCGCGAACACACCATCGACGTGGTCATCGGCGAGCCCGAGTCGCCGACGGAAGTCCGTGACATGGTCAAGCGCGCGCTGGAGATCGGCAAGGGGACGGCGAAGCTCCTGGATGGACGCAAGCGCGTGACCGTGCTGAGCACGGAGATGAGCTGCCCTAGCTGCGGACTGTCGTTCGAAGAACTCGATCCACGTCTATTTTCCTTCAACTCTCCGCACGGCTGGTGCGAGGAGTGCCACGGCTTTGGCGAAGTCTGGAAAGCCTACATCGATCCGAAGCTGGAGTCGGCGATCGAGATCGAGATGGCTCAGGAGCGCCAGCACGAGTGGCTGGAGGAGGGAGAAGCTTCGCCCTGCCCGAGTTGCCACGGCGCGCGTCTCAACGAAATCGCGCGGCACGTCCGGCTGCAGTCACGGACCATCGATGAGTTCACCGGCCTTTCTGTGAGCGGCGCGCTGGAGTTGCTCGGCAAGCTGAAGTTCGACCCAGCGCAGAAACCGATCGCGCAGGATATTGTCCCGGAGATCGAGCAACGGCTCACTTTCATGGGCCAGGTCGGCCTCGACTATCTGGCCTTGAGCCGTTCGGCCAAGACGCTTAGCGGCGGTGAGAGCCAGCGCATTCGCCTTTCGGCGCAGCTCGGCTCGAATCTGCGCGGTGTCTTGTATGTGCTCGATGAACCTACGATCGGCCTGCACGCGCGAGACAACGAGAAGCTACTCGACACGCTGGAGGCGCTCAAGCGCAAGGGCAACTCGCTCATCGTCGTCGAGCACGACGAAGACACCATGCGGCGCGCGGATTCCATTATCGATCTCGGTCCTGGTGCCGGTTCGCGCGGCGGCGTGGTGGTAGCGCAGGGCACGCTGGCAGAGATTCAGAAGGTGCCAGGTTCGGCCACCGGCAAGTTCCTGCGGGAGCCGCTCCAGCACCCAACGCGCGGCGAGCGCCGCAGCCTCAAGGATGTGAAGCGCTGGCTGGAAGTGAAGGGCGCCCATTTGCACAATCTCAAGGACGTTGACGTGAGATTCCCGATCGGTCGCTTGAGCGTCGTGACGGGTATTTCCGGCTCGGGCAAGAGCACGCTCATGCGTGGAGTATTGAAGCCGGCAGTGACGGCCAATCTCAAGCGCACTCGCAAGATGGAAACGCCCGGCTGCCGCAGCATCAGCGGAGTCGAGCACCTCGAGACCGCGTATGAGGTCGATCAATCGCCGATCGGCAAAACCTCGCGGTCGACGCCGGCGACTTACATCAAAGTCTTCGACGAAATCCGTGCGCTTTACGCGCAGATGCCGTTGGCACGCATGCGCGGCTACACCGCGAGCCGCTTTTCCTTCAACGCCGAGGGCGGCCGTTGCGAAATGTGTCAGGGCCAAGGCGTGATCAAGGTGGAGATGAACTTCCTCCCGACGAGCTACGTCCCCTGCACCGATTGCCATGGCAAACGGTACAACGGAGCCACGCTGGAGGTGCTCTACAACGAGAAGAGCATTGGTGACGTCATGGAGATGACGCTGGAGCAGGCGTCGGAATTCTTTGCCGCGCAGCCGAAGATCCATCGCCCCCTGGCGCTGCTTTGCGATACCGGCCTCGGCTATCTCAAGCTCGGCCAGCCCAGCCCGACCCTCAGTGGCGGCGAGGCGCAACGTCTCAAGCTGGTCAGCGAACTCACTCGTGGTCTCGGCCGCGCTCAGACCGCGCGTCTGCGCCAAAACCGCGAGGCGAAGTCGACGCTCTATTTGTTGGAAGAGCCGACCATCGGCCTTCACATGGCGGACGTCGCCGAGCTCCTCAAGGTGCTGCACCGGCTCGTGGATGACGGGAATACCGTCATCGTCATCGAGCACAATCTCAGCCTCATCGCCGATGCCGATTACATCGTTGATGTCGGCCCGGAAGCGGGTGCAAAGGGCGGGGAAGTTGTCGCCGCTGGCACTCCGGAAGAGGTCGCGAAGAGCAAGAAGAGCCGCACCGCGCCCTTTTTGAGCGAGGTCCTTCGCCAAGGGCGCTGATTCGGAGAGCGGTCGAGTTGCATCCGGAGCAGCGTGCCTCCGCGTGGCCTTGCTGAGATCGGGCGCAGGGGGCACGGGTTGTCACAAACGTGTTATCACGCAGTGAGGACGATTTTTGGCACGCAAACTGTTCTGTTTGGCACGCGAAAACGGCATGCAAACTCAACCCGCTCCGACGAATTACACCCCGGGCAATCGCCCTCCCATCAATAGCGCAGCGGCTGGTAGTCCGCCGCAGATCCGTCCGAATATCGCCAATATCGGCGGCGCTCCTCGCACCGGAGCTCCGGTTCAGAGCTTTGCGCTCGACGATATCATTACGCAACTGGTGAACGCCGGCGAAGGCGTGTCCGACTTGCTCTTCGTCGTCGGCCGCCTGCCGCAGGTGGAAATCTTCGGCAAGCTGACCGGGGTGGAGATCGAGGGACTTAGCCCGATGCTCAAGCCTGAGCACGTCGAGGCAATCGCCTTGCGCATCATCGGCGATAACGAGCGGCTGGCCGCAGACCTGAAGAACAACGGCTCCTGCGATACGAGCTATTTCGTGCCGGAGTTGGCCCGCTTCCGCGTGAATATCTTCCGCCAGAATGGCTACCACGCCATCGTCATGCGCAAACTCAGCACGAAGATCCCGACTTGTGAGGGGCTGAACCTGCAGCCGATTTTCAAGGAGATCATCAAGGAGAAGACCGGCATCATCTTCGTCACCGGCGCCACCGGCAGCGGCAAGACGACGACGCTGGCGGCCATGCTCAACGAGATCAATCAAGACTCCGAGTATCACGTCGTGACGCTGGAGGACCCGATCGAGTTCATGCATCCGCACCTCAAGGCGACCTTCAGCCAGCGCGAGCTCGGCAAGGATTTCTCGTCCTTCGAAATCGGTCTGCGCGCCGCGCTCCGCCAGGCGCCCAAGGTCATTCTTGTCGGCGAAATTCGCGATCGTGAGACGATGGAAATTGCGCTCACCGCAGCGGAGACCGGCCACGTGGTATTTTCCACGCTGCATACCATCAGCGCCGCGCAGTCGGTGAACCGCGTCATCGGTATGTTCACCAGTGAGGAGGAGGTGCAGATCCGCCAGCGTCTCGCGGATACCCTGCGCTACGTCATCAGCCAGCGTCTCGCGCCGAAAGTGGGCGGCGGGCGCATCATGGTGAACGAAGTCATGGGCGCAAATCTGCGCACGCGCGAAGCGATCCTGCTCGGGGAGAACGACCTGCGCAATTTTCACGAGATCATCGAGTCGAGCGTTCAGAACGGCTGGAACAGCTTCGAGCAGTGCCTGCTGCGGCATTACAAGGAAGGGACGATTACTGAGGAAACGGCCGTTCTCTACAGCGTGAACAAATCGAATATGCGCAAAGCTCTCGACATGGCGAAAAAGGCCATGGGCACCGCCGATGCCGGTCCTTCCGGCTTCAAGCTCATGGACCTCGAAGCCGCTCACGCGCCCAATCCGCAGTCTCCGGGCGCTGCCCCGGGCGCCGCGGGCCCGACTGCACCTCCTCCGCTGCCCAAGCTTTCACTCAAGCCGACGCCGGGAGCGCCGTAGGGAGATGAGGAGGTCGCTGTTCCGTCAGCGTTCCAGCTTCTGGAGTGGGCGAAAGTAGGCATCGCCGGCCGATGGCGTCGTAGTTGCACATTCTGCAAATGCAAAACGCCCCGGCTTTGGGCCGGGGCGTTGCGAGAATCGATTTGCGGGTGAAGCCGATTAGTTATCGGTCTTCAGAACCATGTCCTTGAATTGAACGGTCATGCCGGTCGGGCCTTTGTGCAGTTGCAGGGCGAGGATGCCGGACTTGGCGGCATGCGCGGTGTCGTTATCAATGATGTCCGCGGTCTGGTGGCCGTTGATGAAGTGCTGGAGGTGGTTGCCATTGGCCACGATCTTGTACTCGTTCCAGTCTGCGGCTTTGATGAATCCGCGGATTTCTTCACCGGTGCCGGTATTGCCATTGGCTTCGATCTTGAAGTCTTTCGACTTGGGATCGTCGGCCTTCTTCTCTGCGGCGTTGATCGTCACCTTTTCGCCCGGCTTGCAAAGAATGCCACGGCCTTTTTCCTCGTAGAGCATACCGGTGTAGGTATTGCCGGTGTCCATGTCGGCCTGATAGCCGGAGACGACGAAGTATTCGGGCTTTACCACCTTGCTACGGTACTGCACGCCGGAGTTACCGAAGCCCTTCGAACCGCCGGTGGCGTCGACGAGCTTGAATTTGCAGGTGAACTCGAAGTCGCCGACTTCACCGTCCTGCCATACGAGGAAGGTATTTTCCTTCACCATGTTTTCCGCGGTGGTATGGCCGGTGATGCAGCCATCCTGCACACTCCAGAATTCCGGCACGCCTTTCCAGCCGGAGAGATCTTTGCCGTTGAAGAGGTTCTTTTCCCCGGCATGCAGCGAAGCAGCCGCGAAGAGCGAGAGGGCGAGGAGAGGGAGGAGTTTCATGCGATGATGGTATGGATGTGTTTGGGGAATCGGTAAGGCTGGCGTGCCTTAGCGGAAATCTAGGAGCCGCCCAAGATTTCGATGCCGTATTGGGCGGCGAGGGCAATGACTTTTGGAATATCCGACTGCTGTTCAGGAGTGAGCGCACCGATCGCCTCGAACATCTCCTCGGCTCCTGCGGGAGTGAGGGTGATGAGCAGGCGACCGACGGTGTCGCCGATATTCTTGAAGCGATGCGGAATACCGCGCGGCAGACGCACCACGGTGCCCGGACCTCCGGTGGTCTGCAGGTCACCGCAGACGAATTCAAACTCGCCCTCGATGACGAAGAACATTTCTTCTTCGCGGTGATGGATATGCAGGGGTGGTCCCACTTGCGGACCGCACGAGCTCTCGATCTGCGCGAGCGTGCCGCCGGTATCGCGCCCGTGGATCTTGATGGTCATGTGGTCGCCGAGCACCACGTGCTGCGGACCCGTGCCAGCAGGAACGATGAGAGGTCGGGCGGACATGGAGAATCTATTCGGCGGAAGCGCCGAAAAAGATGCTGCTGACCTTGCCGTGCTCGAAGTGGAAGATGATGCCGCCGTAAACCGAGGCGACGACGAAAGCGTCCGGCGTAGCGGGAGTATCGCGATCGCCCCACGCCGCGTAAGCCTTCTTCGCGGAAGCAGCCGGACTACCGATCTTGATGCCACGTTGCGTGGCGAAGTCGCACGGTGCTGTCGCCGTAATCGAAGCGACGGTCTTGCGCCCACTCGGTTTGGCACCGGCGGAGATGCCCAGCTCGATTCCCTTGGACGGATACTTCCACGTCTGCACGTAGTTCCCATCCGCCTCCTGGAGGGCGAGCTTGGTTTCTTTCTCGGGTTTGCCGAGCAGTTTGATGGCTTCGCTCACGGCTTGATCGAGGCGCAAGCCACCGAGGCTTTCCTTGCGCACCACTTCGCGCGCCGCAGCGTCATCGGCCGCAGATGCCGAGACGCCGAGGCCTGCGCACATCATCGACGCGAGGCAGAGGAGAAGGCGGGCTGTGAACATGGCGTCGGAGTTATTTCTTGCCGAAGAACTTCTTCATATTGGCCAGGCCCTTCACGGCGATGTCGTCGCGCTTGGGCTCCATCTTGCGCCAGATGGCGGCGGCGCGGGCGATGACCTTGACATCGGTGGTGAAGGATTCGATGACGATGTCGCCCTTGTATTTGATCTTCTTCAGCGCCTTGACAATCGGCTCCCAGTCGATGTGGTCGCCACCGGGCGTGCCGCGGTCGCAGCCGCAGGCGTGGAAGTGGCCGAGGTAATTGCCGGCCTTGAGGATGGCGGCGGCCTGATTCTTTTCCTCGATGTTCATGTGGAAGGTATCGAGGAGGAGTTTCGCGGCCGGGCTGCCCACGGCCTTCACGAGCTTAAGGCCCTGGTCGCAGGTGTTGAGGAAATCGGTCTCGAAGCGGTTGAGCGGCTCGATGCAGAGCGTCACGCCTTTCTTCTCCGCATACTTGGCGAGCGGCTTGAGGTTCTTCACCACGAGGTCGAACTGCTTCTTCTTTTCGGCGTCATCATGCGGCCCGATAAGACCGACGACGGAATAGATCGGCCCGATGATCGATGGGCAGCCGAGCACGACGGCCTGGTCGATGAGACCCTGCACATAGGTCGTGGCCGTTTTCTGATCCTCAGCGCTGCCACGGAAATCGCGGCCCGGGCCCATGCACGCGCAGATGCTGCCGATCTTCAAGCCGGCCTTGTCGGCGGCCGCCTTGACTTTGGCCGGATCAATATGCTCGAGCGCTTCTACGGGAATTTCGACCGTCTCAAAGCCCCACTTCTTGAGCTTGGGGAAAAGCTTCACGCTGTCGTTGGTGAATGGGCTGGCGTAGAGGAAGGTATTGAGGCCGAGGCGAGGCATGGTGAGTTATGGGTGGAGGATTTGGAGAGTGTTTTCCGCAGGGAGCGGACGCGCATTTGGCGCGGTTCGCGAGCGGGAGTCAAGCCGCTGTCGCCGCAGGCACGCCGGGTGGATGCGATCCATTCTCCAGTATCGCCGAAATGGAATCTGCATGCTAATCATCGTCGGCCATCGCATTCCGTTCCCCCCTTATGAAATTGCTCCTGCCCGCATTCCTCCTGCTCGGCCTGCTGCCCCTGCAGGCGCAGCAACCGCCAGCGGCAACTCCGCCTTTCCAAAATTTCCCGGGATTCCCATCCAATTTCAATCAGCAGATGAACGGCTTTATGGGACTGCGGTCGGAGGCGCCATTTCGGGCGTTGGTCGAGAAGAAGACCGTCACGCCGCTGAGTTTCACCATCACATTGAAGTCGTCGACGATGTCGCGGACTTTCACCCAATCCGGGTCGAGCGGGGATGTGCTGAAGGTGATCGAACATCTCAAGGAAGGGAAAGAATACGATTTTCCGAAAGTGTTCGACGACGTGCTCGGCAAGCAATCCGCCAACGCGGCATCGAGCCCGACTCTCCCGTGGTCGAATCTTCCGAAAGCGCCGGACTATTCGGTGGCGCTGCTCGACTTGCCGACGACGGCACCATTTCGCGCCCGGGTAGTGAGCAAGAAAGTGAGCAAAGATCTGGTCGCGGTCGAACTGCGGACCACTGATGGACGAACCTTCACCAGCCAGGAAACGGGGCAGCTAAGTAACCAGGAAGCGTTGCGCATCGCGGGCCTGCTAAAGGAAGGGGAGCTGTATGAATTCCCGCACGACGTGCGGTCGACCGAGACAGCCAAAAAGAGCGAGGCGGCGGGCCCTTCCGCGGAACTGAAAAGCCTGGAAGGTTTCATCGGCGAGTGGGAGATGCCGATGCAGACCGATCCAAGCCGCAAGCTGATCACGTCCTACCTTTGGAAGAAGGACGGCCGAGGCATCTGGAAAGAGATTCGTGCTGAGCCCAATGAAACGAAACGGGTGGAGAATGCTTCGCTGATCACCTATGATCCCGCGAGGAAATGTTATGTCGAAGCGGTGGTCAGGCCGGGAGTAATCCCGCGAGAAACCGAACTGCGGTGGGACCCCGCCACTCGCACGCTGAACTTGCAAAACACGTTGGACATTCCGGAGCCGGGCACCGTCCAGACAGGCACCCGCCGCCTTGTTTCGGAAGATCGCCTCGAATGGAGCTTTCGTTCTCTGACCCCGGAAGGCCGACCAGTGAACGAGAACTCCGGGAGCTATACCCGCGTCAGGCATTGACCAGGTTTGCAGCCGCGCCTTCAAATGGACATGCAGCGTCGCAAATTTATCACTTCCACCGTCGCAGGCCTGGCTGGCGTGGGCCTCGCTAGCCGGGAAGACGGGCGGCTGCTGGCCGCTCCGCCAGCCCAGCCCGTGCCCAACGTAACTGGGGTGCCTGCGCGATCGTTCCTTACATCCGCTTCCGATTTCCAAGATGTTTCGCGCGGCAATCCCAATCCGCAGACGCTGCAGGGAGAGGCCTTGATCAACGCCCGGCTCACACCCGAGACGTGGCGTCTGGAAGTCACGGCGGATAACGAGATGAAGGATTACGTGAAGGAGCAGGCCTCGATCCCGCAGCCGCTCATGCTCGACCTCGCGGCTTTGCAGGAGCTCGGGAAGAAGCACGCCGTCAAATTCATCAAGGCCATGCAGTGCCTGAACATTCCCGGGCCGCTCGGGCAGGGGCTGTGGGAAGGGGTGCCGCTGCGCGAGATTCTGCGGCTCTGCGGTCGCATGACGAATGTCCGGCGCATCTTCTACTGGGGCTTTCACAATGACGACCCGGCGCAATTGTTCCGCTCTTCGCTCAGCTACTCGCAGGTCATGGAAACGCCACCGGGTGAGTTACCGGTATTCGTCGCTTACAAGCTGAACGGCGAGCCGCTGCCCCTGGGGCGTGGCGGTCCCGTGCGCATGATCGTGCCGTGGGCACACGGATTCAAATCGATCAAGTGGCTGCAGCGCATCGTGATGACCAACGATTACAAGGCCAACGACACCTACGCGGAGAAAAACAACGATCCCGAGTCGCACCTCAAGACCGCCGCTTATCTCGACGACATGCCGAAACAGTTTCCCGCCGGCGAGCCGGTGGCGTTGAGCGGCGTGGCCATCTCCGGCTGGTCGGGATTGCGCCGGGTGGAGTATTGGGTGCGGCCCGCCGAAGCGCCGCCGGTGCCGTTGGCGGATGAAGACCCGGCTTGGGAAAATGCGCAATGGCAGGAGTGCACCCTCGCTGCGCCGCCGCGGGACTGGACAAATGTATTGCCGGCGGGCATTTTCGCCCGGGACGTGCTCGGCTTTGATCCCGCCTCCGGCCAGCCACTAGCCTGGCCGCTGCGCTACAGCATGGTCGCGTGGTCGGCGGCGATCCGGGGTCTCGCTCCCGGCCAATACGAAGTGCGTGCCCGGGCGGTGGACCTCAATGGCTTCGCCCAGCCCGAACCGCGCCCGATGCAGAAGGCCGGGAAGAACGGTATTCAGGTGCGCCGTTTTCAGGTCGTCTAAGAAACTCCGGCGGCCGGGGCTTTTTGGAAAGCGGCTCGACAGCGAGCCTGTCCTGGCTGCAACGTTTCGCTCCACTCTCAACCTTCCGCCCCCACATGAATCGCCGTTCCTTCCTCCGCACCTCCACCGCTGCCACGCTCGGCAGCTGGGTTCTCTCCCGGCCCGTTTTCGCTGCCGGTCCCAAGCGCAAGATTCTCTTCTTCTCGAAATCGAGCGGCTTCGAGCACTCCGCGATCACTTACAAGAATGGGCAGCCGAGTTTCGCCGAGAAGCAATTGACCGAGCTGGGCGCGAAGAAAAACTGGGAGTTCACCTTTTCCAAGGACGGCTCGCTCTTCAACAAGGATTACCTCGCGCAATTCGACGCGCTCTTTTTCTACACTACCGGCGACCTTTGCTCCGCGGGCACGGACAAGAATCCGCCGATGTCGCCGGAGGGCAAGCAGGCCTTCATCGACTACGTGGCGAGCGGCAAGGGCTTCATTGGCACGCACAGCGCGAGCGATACTTTCCACACGGCCAATGAGGCCAACAAGGGCCCGGATCGTTACAAAAACCACGGCGAGGAAGCGGACTCGTATATCAAACTGCTCGGCGCCGAGTTCATCATCCACGGCAAGCAGCAGGTCTCGAAGATGCGTTGCGTGGATCCGAAATTCCCCGGGCTGGCCAGCCATGCCGATGGCTTCGCGTTTCAGGAGGAGTGGTACTCGCTGAAGGATTTCCGCAAGGATCTGCACGTTCTGCTCGTCCAGGAATCCGAGTCGATGGAAGGACCGATGTATCAACGTCCCGCGTATCCTGCGACGTGGGCCCGTGCTCACGGAAAAGGCCGCGTCTTCTACACCTCCATGGGCCATCGCGAGGATGTATGGACGAACCCCATCTTTGTGGACGTACTCACCGGTGGCATTTCGTGGGCGCTCGGTGATGTGAAGGCGGACGTGACGCCGAACATCGAGCAGGTGACGCCTGGCGCGTGGACCAATCCGGAGTATCAAGAGCCGAAGCCGAAAGCTCCGGCAGCCACTCCTGCGCCCGCAACAGCTCCCAAGCCGTAGAGCGCGACCGATGGGATAGATAATCGGTGCCTGCGAGAACGGGGTGTTCTCGGGGAATGAGTTTGCCGACGTTTACGCCCGCCGACGCTTCCGCCTGCCCAGAAGCGCGCCGGCTCCGAGTGCCAGCAGAGCGACTGATCCCGGTTCCGGTGTGGGAGTCAGGGTGAGCGGAATCGAATCGCTTTGCACCAGTATATCCGAGGAGTGCATGAAAGCCGAGGAGGTCAGCATTACCGACGACGAATCAAGCGTGGTTGTCGATGGGGAGGTGTGGGAGTCATTCACCGTCAGTGTGCCGCCGGAGGTCGTGTCAGCTGGTTGAGAGCCATGTCCCAGATTCAGGATCAGGCTGGTGCTCGTCTCGACCAACGATCCGGTGTAGCCCGCGGGAAGATTGAGAGTGAAATTTGCCGGGGCAAAGGTCGTCGAGGAAAAGGTAGCGAGGGTATAGCTGGACTGTGTGATACCGGTATCGATCAGGTTGAGCGTGTAACTGCCAGCTCCCCCTTTGGTCAGGGCGCCGGTCAGGACGAGTTCATCTCCCGTGGGACCGAGTTGCAGGCTGAGCGTGCCGCCGGCATTCCACATCATGGACGTGGCGTGCAAGGTTGTTCCGGCCACTCCAGGGGAGCCGGCCCCCGGCGCGACGAAGCCTCCGTTATTGAGCGTTACAGCGCCTGTGATCGTCCCGCTTCCGCCAAGAGTTCCGCTGCCGTTCACCGTGACTGCGCCCGTACCCGTTCCCGATCCCGAAGGATTGTTGACCAGCAGCTTGCCCGCGTTGATCACGGTTCCACCCGTGTAGGAATTGACGCCTGTCAATGTCGTGGTGCCGGCGCCGTTCTTGATGAAATTGCCGGTGCCGTTCACAGCGCTGGAGATGGTGTTGCTGCCGGCTGTCGGATTGCTCGTGAGGTGACCACTATTTTTGATCGGGGCGGAGAAGGTGTCTCCGTTCGTCAAATTGAGCGCCAGTGTTGCGCCGCTACTGATCGTCACTCCACTGGTGCCGGTGAGGTTACTCGTAGTGCCGTCGCCGACCTGCAAGGTGCCAGCAGTTAC
>JBGGMZ010000417.1:0-30416 GCA_041287745.1 Chthoniobacter sp.
AAGCAGTCCCCGGGCCATTCGTCGGCCGATCAATGGTTGGGCGGTTTACACGCCGCGACGACTGAGGCGCACGTCCATCCACACCGCGAGGATCAGCACCGCGCCGCGAGCGATGAATTTCTTCTCCGGTTCGACCGCGAGAAGTGACATGCCGTTGAGCAGGCAAGCCATGATGAGCGCGCCAAAGAGCACCCCGAGCACACTCCCCCGCCCGCCCTTCAAGCTCACGCCGCCGATCACGCACGCGGCCACGGCATCGAGTTCCATAAGATCGCCGACAGTGGTCGTCGAACTGCCGCCATAGGCGGTCTGCATGTAACCGGTGAGCGCGACAATCGCGCCCATGATGGTGAACGCGCCGATCGTGACGCGTTCCACGGGAATACCCGAGATCACTGCGGCTTCTTCATTACCGCCGATCGCGTAGAGATAACGACCGAATGGCGTGTGCTGTGTAAGCACCCAGACCGCGAGCGCCACGGCACCGAGGATGAGCGCGGATAGCGGCACGCCGCGAAATTGGTTCGTCACGAGGACAAAGAGGAAGATGACCTGCCCAGTGAGGAAGAGCTTGAGGAACGCCATCTCGCCATCGTCGACTTCGAAGCCGTAGCTCTGGCGCGCGGCGCGGGTCTTGATCCGAGCAAAGACCAATGCCGCGATGACTAGCGCACCGAGCACGTAACCAACCACCGGCGACAGGTAATATGTCGTGAGCAGCGAATAGAGATTCTGCTGACCGCCCGGCACGATCGGGATGGTGTGATTGTGAATGACCAGCCAGAACAGGCCCTTGAAAACCAGCAGCCCGCCAAGCGTGATGATAAAAGCCGGGATGCGCTCACGCACAATGAGATTGGCCATCGCCCACCACAGTGCCAGCGCCACGGCCAATCCCGCCACCATCGCCAGCGGCGCCGACCAGTGCTGTTGCGTGATGAGCACAGCCGCGATGCCGCCGATGAGCCCGAGCCCACTCCCCGCACTGAGGTCGATGTGGCCGGGCAGGATCACCAGCAGCATCCCGATCGCCAGCGTCGCTGTGATGGAGAAATCGATCATCAACAACGACAGATTTCGGGCGGTGACGAAGTTGTGATCGCGCACCGCGAAGAACGCACAGATCGCAAACAGCGCGAGAGCCAGGGAGAAATCGCGGAGGGAAAGGCGGGAGGTCATGGGCCGGGGAGTGGCGGAAAGTCATCGGAAATTTCCGCTGTGCTGTCGAGTGCGGAGGGCGGCGCTCATAGGGCCCATCTGTCCTATGCATCCTGTAAGGACAGAGAGGGCCAATAGGGACCTACGGGATCCAAGCGTAGCGTCGCTTCCGGCGCGCGCCGCTGGAGTAGTGCACATCGTGCGGCGGGACTTCGACTTCCTCGATGAATAGCGCACCGAGTTGCTCGATCGTCTTCCGCGAGGCGTGATTTTCAGGATCGCAGGTGATGATCACGCCTTTGTAAATCGTGCGCACAAATGGCGCCAGGGCCAGGCATGACCGCAGGGCAAACTTGTTCCCGCGAAACCACTCCGACACCTCGAAGCCAATGTGGCCGACGTATCTCAATATATGCTCGGAGTCACCCACACGGAAATTAATGTGCCCAGCATCCATGCCCACCGGAATCAAAATGCGGTAATGGTAAAACGGCGCCAACCCGCGGGCCGAGTCGCCAAAGACGATGCGGGAAAAGCGCAACATTACCTCACCGTGGGACAAGGTCTCGGGTGGCACGGGCAGCGCACATTCCGCTACAGGCTCAGTAGGAAACAATTCCATCGTTACGCAGTGATATTCATGCCAACAGAGACAGGGCGAGGCCAACACCGCCGACGATCACGACCATGGCAACCAGCACGATGATCGTTCCCAGCAGACCGCGCTGCCAACCCTTCAACTCATCCCAGCGCCCGGCCAGGTCCAGGAAAGGCACTCCGCTGATCAGTTCAATCAGCCCTTGAAGCGCAAAGGCGCCCGGCAAGGCAAACGGAATCATCCCCGGCGGCGTCAACTGGACCCCAAATCGCGGCAACACAAAAAGTGGAACGGACATCCCGACCAGAAAAGCCAGCAGCCAAAGAGCAAAGCGGCGCAACCCGCGTTTACGGACCACTGTCGTTTTGAATGCGTGGATGTCAGGCAACTGGCTCATCACGGTTTCTCCGGGGCAGCCTTGCGGCGCAGGGCGAGCGAGTAGCTGAGGAACACACCGAGCGCGAGCATGAGCAGCGTCACTGTCTGAAGCGTGTGCACGTGAGTGAGGAAATAGGTAAAGCTGTGATCGGCCAAAAAGGGGGAGAAGCGCCACTCCGTAAACAGGCCGAGCATTAAACCTGCGACAGCGCAGATCGCCGCCAGAGGCCGTGACCTCTCCCGCGCACACAGCCCTGCGGCGAGGCCCAAGAGCCCTCCCGGCAAGGCCAGCGCGTAGAAGCCCTGTTTGGCCATCCAGAAAAAGACAAAATAGCCGACGCAACCGCCCACGGCAGCGCCGAGCAGCCCGAGCGCGATGGTTTGCGATTGATTCGATTCACTCATAGCTCTGGGAGACTGCAAAACCCGCGCCAACCGGCCGGGTTAGATTACGTATATATAGCTCAACAGCCCGGCACTTGCAGCGGAGCATCCGCCGCCAAACGGCGACAACTTACGCCGTAAAGCTCTCCCCGCAGGAGCAGTGGGCCACGGCATTCGGGTTCGTCACCTTGAAGCCACCCTTCTGCAAGTCGTCGCTGAAATCGAGCAGCGACCCGCTCACAAAGAGGGCGCTCTTGGGGTCGATGACCACATTCACCCCTGCGCTCTTCACCATGATGTCGCGGTTCGCCGGTCCATCTACCAGGTCCATCTTGTATTGCAGGCCCGAGCAGCCGCCACCGATCACCGCCACGCGCAAGGCTCCTTGGGGACGCCCCTGGCGGGTGAGGAGTGAGTTCAGCTTTTCGCTGGCCTTGTCCGTCACCTTCACGAGCTTCTCGTTGCCGATCTTGATTTTGATTTCGCCTGCTGCTGCGGTCATGTTCCTCCTATTCTAAAGAATGCGCGCGCCTTGTCCACCTATGGTCTCACGATGACCGCCTCTGCCGCGATCCTGTCGGCCGGGTGCGCCTTGGCCGTGCCCGCGACACAGGGAATCAAATACGCCGGCTCGAAGCGCAAACTGCTGCCGCACATCCTGCGACTCGTCCGCCAGGTGCAGCCGCGCACGGTGTTGGATGGCTTCTCCGGCACTACCCGCGTCTCGCAGATGCTCGCTCAGACCGGCCATCGGGTGATCGCGAATGACCTCTCTGTCTGGTCGGAAATCTTCGGTCGCTGCTACCTGCTCAATTCCCACCCGCCGGTCCACTACGAACCGCTCATCGAGCATCTCAATGCGCTCCCCGGAATCGATGGCTGGTTTACCGAGCACTACGGGGGTGGGCCGCCAGACGTACGCCCTCTGGAAGCCGATCGGCTGAAGAAGCCCTGGCAAAAGCACAATACACGGCGTCTCGACGCCATCCGCCTCGAGATTGACCGCCTCAGTCTTTCGGAGACCGAGCGCGCCGTTCTGCTCACCAGCCTCGTCCGTGCTCTGGATGAAGTCGACAGCACCCTCGGCCATTTCGCCTCCTACCTCAGCGATTGGTCGCCGCGCTCTTATCAGCCGCTCCGCATGCGTGTACCGCGGCTCTTCCCCATCGAGCAACCCCATGTCGTCCACCGTGGGGACATCTTCGCGCTCCTGCCTCAGGTCGAGGCCGACCTTGCTTATTTCGACCCGCCCTACGGCTCTAACAACGAGAAGATGCCGCCCTCCCGCGTGCGTTACGCCGCCTACTACCATCTCTGGACGACGATCTGCCTGCACGACCGTCCCACGATCTTTGGCAAAGCGGGCCGGCGCGACGATTCCTCCGACAAGGTCGCCAGCTCGATCTTCGAAGACTATCGCCGGAGCGAGACCGGCCGCTTTAACGTCGTCGAGGCCATCGAACGCATGTTGCGGGCGACGCGAGCCCCGCACATCCTTCTGTCCTACAGCTCCGGCGGGCGCGCGACGGCGGAAGAATTGCACGAGGTCATCGCTTCGGTCGGGCGGGTGATCGAAGTTCTGGAAATCGATCATCGCCGGAACGTCATGGCCGGCATGCGCTGGACCAACAAATGGGTCCGCGACGCCGAAGCCACGAACCGGGAGTTTCTGTTCTTGATCGAGAAGGCGTAGCAGGGGTGGCGTCAGTAGATACGGCAGCCACAAACCGGGCTGTATTCAAGGAGAGGCGCTTTGCAAGCGCCTTGGACGGTTTCAAACCGCCCCTCCTTCAGCAGCCGCCGATCGGCCAAATCCTTTACTGAAAAACCGCAGCCCCAACTTCGGGCGGAAAGATCCAATTACAATCTAGTGATCGTCCAAAAGAGCCACCAAAGATTGGCCAGCAAAAGGTAGCCGCCCAACAGCAGCCAAAAACCCACCCGCGCGGCACGCCCCAACTTCGTCCGCCGCGCCAGACCGGCGCCACAGTCGTTGCATCGGTAGTCGAACGGAGCCGAAAGCTGGTGAATTTGCGCAAGCAATGGGCCGATGACCCCCACCCAGAGCACCGGATAAAGCGCGTATCGTTTGCCGCAGGCGTGCAGGTTCCTTGAGCCACACGCGCGGCAGGTCATGGGCAGTGCGGGTGGTTTCGCCATCGATGAAAGGATGCACCATGGAATTCCAGCAACCCGCCGACTCAGGCGGCGTCGGGAGCCCGATGAATCGGTTTCACCACCCGCGTGTGCTTGGTAGCTGCGAGCCGATCCAGCAGGCGCTCGGATTCCTGCTCCACAGCCAGCATGGCGTGATGCACGGGCGTGATGAATTGCTCATCCCGCATGTGATCGAGCAGCCGTAGCAGCGGCTCGTAAAAGCCGGCGACATTGAGCAGGCCGACGGGCTTGAGGTGGAGGCCGAGCTGGAGCCAGGTGAAGACTTCGATCACTTCCTCCAGCGTGCCGATGCCACCAGGCAGCGCGACGAAAGCATCCGATAGCTCGGCCATGCGCTGCTTGCGCTCATGCATCGACTCTACCGGGATGAGTTCGGTCACACCATGATGTCCCCTCTCCTCGGCGACCATCGCACGCGGGATCACCCCGATCACCTCCCCGCCGGCCTCCAGCGCGGCATCCGCCAGCACCCCCATGAGCCCCACGCTGCCACCACCATAGACGATGCCGAACCCGCGCCGCGCGCAGGCGGCCCCGAAGGCCGCCGCCGCAGTGGCGTAGTCAGGAGAAGCGCCAAAACTGGAGCCAGCATAGATGCAGATACGTCGCATAGATCGGAAAATTACCCGGAGGAAAACTGGCCTCAATTCTCGCGAAGAGAACGGCGCTCGCCAAGCTCCGCCTTGCGTCAGGCGAAGGTTGGGCGGCTGCATCTTCACGGCCGATCGCGGAAAAGATAAACGCAGAGACGCAGAGACGCAGAGAGGAACGGGAGAGGAAAAGAGGAGGCGCCGTCGCTGGAATGCTTGCGTAAAAACGAAGCGACGAGGCGCTTGGAAAGCGCTGGGGCGGTTGCAAACCGCCCCTCCTTGAGGCACTCCTGCTTTTCTTTCTCCTCCTCTGCGCCCTCTGCGTCTCCGCGTCTCTGCGTTTAAAAAACCGCTCACAGCCACTTCTTGTGCCTGAAGAAAAGGATCTGGCCGACGGCGATCAGGATCATGGTGACCCACACACCGATATAACCGTACGGGCTGTGCAGCTCAGGCATATTGAATGGCATTTGCCGGTCGCCATCCTGGGATTGGAAATTCATGCCGTAGACACCGGCGATGAAAGTGAGCGGAATGAAGATGGACGACATCACGGTGAGCACGCGCATGATCTCATTCGTGCGCATGCCGATGCTGGAGAGATAGAGCTCCATGAGCCCGGAGACGACGTCGCGATAACTTTCCACCAGGTCCATGACCTGCACGGTGTGATCGTAGCAGTCGCGCAGGAAGACTTTCGTCTCGTTGCGCACGATACCGGTTTCCTCGTGCATGAGCGAGGTGGTGACTTCGCGGGCGGGCCATACGAAGCGGCGCATTTGCAGCAGCGTCCGCTTGTAATCGTGCAGTGAGAGCAGGCAGTCCCGGCTCGGCTTCTCCACCATGGTGTTTTCGATGTCCTCGATCGCACCGCCGAGATTCTCCAGCACGGGAAAATAGTGATCGATGACGGAATCCAGCAACGCGTAGGCGAGATAGTCGCACTTCATTTTGCGGATCCAACCACGCCCGCTGCGGATGCGCTGGCGCACGGGCTCGAAGGCATCCGTCTCGGCTTCTTCCTGCACGGTGATGAGGAAGTTCTTGCCGAGAAACATGCTCACCTGCTCCCCACGGACTTCAGCCTCCTTGTCGAGGTAGATCATCTCCATGACGATGAAGAGGTAGCCTTCATAGTGCTCGACCTTTGGGCGCTGGCCGACATTCAGCACATCCTCGAGGGCGAGCGGGTGAAGGTTGAAGCGCTCGCCGAGTTTGCGCAGCACATCGACATCGCCCAAGCCGTCGATATTGATCCAGCTCACCTTCTCATTGTCGAAGCAGTGGAACGCCTCCTCGACCCGTTCAAGCTTCCGTTCTTCCGAGCCGTGCTCGTCGTATTCGAAGAGCGTCATCGTCGGCGGGATCGCTTTACCATCGACGAGGTGGGGAGTGAGCGTCGCGGGGGCGGTGCCGGGGGCATGAGAACGGCTTTTGAACATGCGCGTTGCCTAGCACACTGGTAGCCACGGGGCGAGCGCAGATGGACACGATGTGCATAAACCACCCCGGTAAGCGAATCAGGGTAAGCCTCGGGGGCGCAAAAACGCGCAACCTGCCGACAGCAGTCGATTTGGTGAATATGAAGACGCATTCTCTTCCGCAGCCGTTGCTGGTCGGGTTGCAGCCAACGCCGCCAGCAAGTCCTTCCGGCGGCGCGACAACTCATCGCGGCCTGACCTCGTCCACACCATCGCGCTCACGTCGAAAGAAACAGGCCGACGGGCCCATCAGCCTTCTTGACATCCTCGCCCGCTTTCCCTGATCGAACCCCTCGCTCCCTCAGTCGTATGTCCGAAATTCGCAATCACCCCGACCCGGAAGAAATCGGCGCCCTGGCCAAGCTGCATTGGGAAGAAGAAGGACGCCCCGAAGGTAAAGCATTGGAACATTGGCACCGCGCCGAAAGCGAGTTGCGCCGTCAGATCATCGAGCGCCTCGCGGCGGCATCCGCCTCGCCCAATCCACCGGTCGTGCAAGGGATCTCCTAACTTGCCGAAAGGAGAGCTTTAAATCCTGCCTGCTCGAAGTGCCGATCTCCCGTCAGCGCCTCGTCCAATTTTTCATCCTGCATCACCACAAATGAGATGCAGTCTGTGAGGGACCACGCTTTGTCAGCCCTTCGACGATAGAGTTCGAATCCGCGTACGAACTGCACGTCCTCAGACGGAAGAATTCGCACGAATGAATTGTTTTCGAGACGTAGTAAAAAACTCGCAGCCACGCCCCGCAACGGTGGGGCTGACAACCCATTGGCCACCTCAGCAAGTACCCAGCGAGTAGTGATGATTTCTCCTTTCCACTGAGCCGAAAACTCTTTCGCCCGCGGATAGTCCTGATCACGCGGGTTCAGCAGCGCGAGGAAATAATGTGCGTCGCCAAATGCGCGCCTCACTTCGCAGAGCGCTTTGGCGTGCCGTGAATATAGTGGTCGTGTTCCGCGGCGAAATCCTCCGGAAGCCCATCCGCGCTCCCCACTAAATCCTGAATTGTGTCCAAAAACGAGCCCTGCGCACCGGCGGATTTCTCCTCATCTCGCACGAATATCTCCACCTTCGTACCATCCGGAACGTGAATGGGCAGCTTGATCGTGTCGTTTTCAACGATGCCGGTGATGCTCATGACTGCAGGATGCCTCAGTGGAGGGACGGCGTCAATGTACACGCCGCCCCCTACTT
The DNA here is from genome assembly GCA_041287745.1 of Chthoniobacter sp. GTDB lineage: Bacteria > Verrucomicrobiota > Verrucomicrobiia > Chthoniobacterales > Chthoniobacteraceae > Chthoniobacter. The sequence goes on from JBGGMZ010000417.1 coordinate 7,965, forward strand.
CTGCGTGCCGTTGCCGTTGAACTGCAGGTAGGTGTAGCCCTTCAGCGCGCGCTCGTAATTCGCCAGCAGCTTCATCGCTTCGTTCGGCTTGAGTCGGTCGCTTTTGATGGCCGCGTCGACCTGCGATTTCATCTGGCGGGCGAGCTCGTTCTTGTCCCACTGGGTCAGGGCAAGTACTTCCCCGATGGCACTGCCTTCGATCGTTTCTTCGATGTACCAGCCACTCTCTTCGTCTTCGTCGAGGAAGACGTGGGCCTCGTTCACCCGGCCGAAGAGATTGTGCAGGTCGCCCATGATGTCCTGGTAGGCGCCCATGAGGAAGAAGCCGAGGTAGTAGTGCTCGTTGGGCTTCAACTTGTGCAGGGAGAGCGTGTCCTTCACGTCCTGCAGGTCGATGAACTTGCTCACCTTGCCATCGGAATCGCAGGTGATATCGACCAGCGTACCCTGGCGCTCGGGAAATTCATTGAGCCGGTGAATCGGCATGACCGGGAAGAGCTGGCCGAGCGCCCAGTGATCGAGGAGACTTTGGAAGACGGAGAAATTGCAGACGTACTGATCACCGAGAGAAACTTCGAGCTCCTTGACTTCGTCAGGGACGTATTTCATGCCGGCACAGAAATCGACCACCTTCTTGGCGATCTGCCAGTAGACGGTCTCGATCTTCGCCTTGCCCTCGAGACCGAGCAGGCCGAGATCGAACATGGATTGCGCCTGTTCCTTGAATTGCTGCGCATCGTGCAGCGATTCCATGCGGTTTTGCTGGGAGAGATTGCGCTGCAGTTCGAGGATCTCGGCCACCTGCTTGGGATCTTCCGTGACCGCTTCCACCTGGATGGGCGCCTTGTCCTTCTCGATCGCGCCGAAGGCCTCGACCACGAGGATGGAGTGATGCGCAACGATCGCGCGGCCGCTCTCACTGACGATGGCCGGGTGTGCGACTTTTTCCGAGTCGCAGACCTCCATGATATTCCAAACGATGTCGCGCGCGTATTCGTGGAGCGAGTAGTTCGTCGAGCTGTCGAAGGCCGTGCGCGAGCCATCGTAATCCACGCCGAGGCCGCCGCCGACATCGAGGTAGCCGAGCTCGTGGCCGAGCTTGCTCAACTTCGCATAAAAGCGCGCGGCTTCCCGCACAGCACGTTTGATCGTGCCGATGTCCGGCACCTGCGAGCCCACGTGGAAATGGACGAGCTTGAGCACATGGGAGAGACCTTCCTTTTTCAGCAGCTCGCTGGCAGCCACGAGTTCCGCCGTGCTCACGCCAAACTTCGCATTCTCACCGCCGCTCGTCGCCCACTTGCCGGCACCCTTGGCCGCGAGACGGACGCGGATACCGATCATGGGTTCGACGCCGACTTCCTTCGACACGCGAAGGATCTCGGCGAGCTCCTCGATCTTTTCCACGACGAGGATGACCTTCTTGCCGAGCTTCAGGCCCAGCAGTGCGTTCTCGATGAAAAGCTTGTCCTTGTAGCCGTTGCAAATGATGAGCGACTCGGGGTCGCGATGGATGGAGAGCGCAGCGATCAGCTCCGGCTTGCTCCCGGCCTCGATGCCGAAGTGATACGGTGCACCGGCCTCCACGATCTCCTCCACCACTTCGCGGAGCTGGTTCACCTTGATGGGGAAGACGCCGCGGTAGACGTTGCGATAGTTCGCCTCCTGCATCGCCGTGGCGAAGGCTTTATTGATCGTCTCCACACGATCGCGCAGCAAATCCTGGAAGCGCAGCACCATCGGAAAAGTGAGGCCCTGGGCCTTCGCCTCTTCGATCAATTCCATGATGTCGATGGAGGCAGGCGCGCGTGTCGGATGCACCTGGATGTTCCCGCGGTCGTTAATCGTAAAATAGCCGGACCCCCAGCGGTCGATATTGTAGAGGGAGATGGCGGCGGGAATGTCCCAGTTCTGCTTCATTGGCGCGGATACTAGAAACGCGCTGCGTCATTGCAACCTGAGCTTTGCAAAAATTTGCAGCAGCTCCGGCGCAGCCTTCACAGCGATTGGACGGACATGATGATCTTCTGGAAAGAGGACTCGAAAGCGTTGTCGTTTTCCGGAGTGTGCGTTTCGAGGATCCACATCTGGTTGGCGCGCTCGAGCAGGAGTATGCGGTAGCGCACACGCGGAGACGCTTTCGTCACAGAATCGGTCCGCTGGGCGCGAAGGCCATTCAGGATCGTCGCCGGATTCTTCGGCAGCATTTGCATGCCGAAGCGGTCGGCGGAGGCGGGTGTCATGGTGAAGGCCCAGAGAGGGAGCGGACGCATCGTCTGAAATGCGGCGTGGGTTATGATGATCTCGTGAGTCAGTGATTTCCCGGCGTAGACATCGAGCTGGGCTCCGGTCGGCATCTGGGTGGGCATCGAGGCGGGAATCGGCTGCAGTTCAAAAGGCAGGCTCAGGCGCAAGCCACAGACATCCCGTTGGCTCCACGATTCGACCGATATCGGAATGCTTACCTGATCGACCGTACCATCCGGCTTCATCACCGCAACTGCCCCCGCTTTCGTCAACGGAGCCGACACCTGTCGTACGAGCTGTTCAGCCTGCGTGCTGAGCGAAGGCCAGTTTTGCCAGGCGAAGAAACCGCCCACGGCGAGGCAGAGGATGAGGATCCATCTCACGATGCCTCCTTTCGGCTCCGGCTTCGCGACCGATGCCTCACAACAACAGCAACTCTAGCCGGGGGGCGCAACATCGCGAGCAGCATGGCGGCCCGGCGAGCGGGTGGCAAGTCGAGACAGAGGCGAAATGGAGGCTGTTCTGCCTTCTCTTCTGTTTTCGCCCTCGACACCAGCGCCGAGCCATTCGACATTGCCGCAGCATGAACAAGCCTGTGATTCCGGTCGAAATTCGCACCGTGCTCCCGTTCAATTCGGGCCGTGCGGTCTTTATCGGCAACGAGGAAAAGGTCTTCGTCATCTATGTGGACGAGAGCGTCGGCGCGGCCATCTCCATGTTCCTGAACGACACCCCCAAGGAACGCCCGTTGACTCATGACCTCATAGGCCACCTCATGACCGCCCTCGGCGCGAAGGTGGACCGCGTCATCATCAACGACCTCAAGAGTGAGACCTATTTTGCGCGCCTGATCATCAGCGCGGAGAACGAGCTCTTCGAAAAGAAGATCGTTGAGCTCGATGGCCGGCCCAGCGACTGCATCGCCCTGGCCATCCAGCAAAAGGCGCCGATCTACGTGAGCCGCGACGTGTGGGATGAAGTGGAAGACCGCAGCGATGTCCTCCGGCACCTCGAGGAAAACGGGCGGCAGGGCGAAGGCGAGACGTGAACCGCTGGCGCAACTGACTTGTCGCCAAGCCCTTCACAGACCCTCAACCCTCTTTAAAAGATTTTCCCATTTTTCTTTTTGACACCACTAGACGACTGGTCTAATTATTTCCACACGCAATGAGCACCACTACCGCCACTCCTACTACCAAGGAACGCATCCTCGATGCGGCGGAGGGGATCATGCTTCAGAAAAGCTTCCACTCCGTCGGTCTGAACGAAATCCTTTCCGCGGTCAAAGTCCCGAAAGGCTCGTTCTACCACTACTTCCAGTCGAAGGAGCAATTCGGCGTCGAACTCCTGAAGCACTACGTCGCCGATGCGTCGGCCTACAAGCGGAAGTGCCTGCTCTCCACCGAGCTCTCCGAAGACCCAGCCGAGCGGTTGGCGGCCTATTTTGACCTCACTATCGCCAATTTGATGGGCAATAGCTGCCAGTGCAGCTGTCTGGTGGCCAAATTAGCCACTGAAGTGGCTACTTTCAGCGACGATATGCGCGCTGTTTTGGCCGAAGGCATGCGTGAGTGGCGCGGGTTTATGGAAAAAGTGGTCCTGGAAGGCCAGGAAAAGGGCGTTTTCCGCAAGGAGATCAGCGCCCAGATGACCGCCATGATGATGCAAGACCTCTGGATGGGAGCCAACCAGCGTATGCAGGTCGAGAAAACTGTGGCCCCGCTGCGGGCCGCCTCCCTCTTCATCCGCGGCTACCTGGCTCCTGTGCCTTCTGCGTAATTTTTCTATAGACTCCATAGACGACTGGTCTATTTCAAACTCAACCATGTAACCAACCGACTAGCACCATGAACCGCCGAACCAAACTCCTCGCCACCAAGCCGCAATCGCTTAATTCCCTGGCTCACCTCGCCAGCAATCTGCGTCGCACCGTATCTGCCCGGCTCATGCGCGAGTTTGGCGTTCGTGTCCCTCCGGCCCTCATCCGGCGGGTGCTCGATGATGCCACCGAAATCGCGCAGGAGACCGGTTTCCCGAATCTCTTCTTCCCGGCTGTAGCCGAGGAAAAGGCCCGCCTTGTCCTCGCCTCAATCGGCGACCACCACCCTTACGACCAAACCAGCGGGAGCCTTTCCCACGCGGCCTGACTCCGACAGGGACGCCGCACCAACAAAATCCTCATCCAATATGAGGACGGCGCGGCGCCCCGTCTCTTCCACCAATCACCGAAAGAAACATATGAACCATCCAACGACCATCGACCCGACCAGCTTCAACAGCGAAGTGGTGCAATCCGAAAAACCGGTCCTCGTCGACTTCTGGGCGCCCTGGTGCGGCCCGTGCCGGATGATCGCCCCGGCGCTCGACGAGATCGCCGCCCAGCAAGGCGACCGTTTCAAGATTACGAAGATCAACATCGACGATCATCCTGAGTTGGCCGGCAAGTTCGGCGTCCAGTCCATCCCGACTTTGCTGTTCTTCAAGGACGGTCAGGTCCGCGACTACATCGTCGGCACCGTCGCCAAGAAGACCATTCTCGAGAAATTGGAAAATCTCGAAACGCTTCAGGCCGCGTAAAGGCAGGGGCGCGCTGGTCTCAGTGCGCCCGGCCTTAGGCCATACACGCCCACCCAACACCGCGGTGACTTCGATCCAACCCAACAACACGAAGTAACCGCACCCGCGAGGGGGCCGCAGCCACTCAAATCCCGCAAGGCTGCGGCCCTCCTCCACCCTCTCGCTCGCAACTGGTTCGTCCGTTCGTCCGTCCGCCGCACCCAAAAAGCATATGTGGATCGTTCGTCTCGCGCTTCGTCGTCCGTACACCTTCATCGTCATGTCGGTGCTCATCGTTATCATGGGCATCCTGTCGATCATCCGGACTCCCAAGGATATCTTTCCCGACATCGACATCCCGGTCATCTCGGTGATCTGGACTTACAATGGCCTCTCGACCCAGGACTTCGAGCAGCGCATCACCATTTATTCGGAGTTCGCGCTGAGCTCGAACGTCAATGACATCGAGCGCATGGAGTCGCAGACCATCGATGGCGTCGGCATCATCCGCCTCTACTTCCATCCGGGCGTCAAAATCTCCGACTCGCTCGCGCAAGCGACTGCCGTGTCCCAAGCGATCCTGCGCCGCATGCCGCCCAGCGTGCAGCCGCCCATCATCCTGCGCTACACTGCGGCCAGCGTGCCCATCGTGCAAATGAGCCTGGCCAGCGATCAGATGTCCGAGACGGATCTCTACGACTACGGCATCTTCCGCATCCGCACCCAGGTCGCGGTGATCAACGGCATCACCCTGCCCACGCCCTACGGTGGCAAAGTACGCACCGTCATGGTCGACCTTGACCCCAACGCACTCCACGCCCGCGGTCTCAGCGCTCGCGAGGTGAATGACGCCATCACCGTGCAAAATCTCGTGCTGCCGAATGGCCGCGCCCGTATCGCCGAGACCGACTATCGCGTGACGCTGAACAACAGCCCCGGCATCGTCGAACGTCTCAATGACATTCCGATCAAGACGGTGAATGGCGTGCCGATCTTTGTGCGCGATGTCGCCTACGTGCACGATGGCGCCGCCACGCAGACGAATATCGTCCGCACCAATGGAGTGCGCGGCACGCTCCTCACCATCCTGCGCAATGGCAACGCCTCCACCTTGGATATCGTCAATGGCGTGAAGAAGCTGCTGCCCAGTATCCAGGCGAGCGCACCTCCCGGGATGAAGATCGGACTGCTCTTCGATCAATCTACCTTTGTCTCGCGTGCCATCGAAAGCGTCTGGCACGAAGGCCTCATCGCCGCCGTGCTCACCGGCGCGGCCATTCTCCTCTTCCTCGGTTCCTGGCGCAGCACGCTCATCGTGCTCATCTCCATCCCGCTTTCCATCCTCACTTCCATCGCACTTCTCAGCGCGTTGGGTTACTCGATCAATGTGATGACTCTCGGCGGCCTGGCGCTGGCCATCGGCATCCTCGTCGATGACGCCACGGTGGAGATCGAAAACATCCATCGCAACCTCGCCATGGGCAAGCCGCTCCAACAGGCCATCCTCGATGGCGCGCAGCAGATCGCTGTGCCGGCCTTCGTCGCGACGCTCGCGATCTGTATCGTCTTCGTGCCGGTCGTGTTGCTGGAAGGTCCCGCGAAGTTCCTCTTCGTGCCCTTTGCTCTCGCCGTGGTCTTCGCGGTCTTCACCAGCTACATCCTCTCCCGCACGGTAGTGCCAGTGCTGGTGAAATACCTGCTCGCCAGCGAATCGCACTCGCCGGAAAACGCCACGCCCACGAGCCTCTTCGGCCACATCCACAAGACGTTCAACGACGCCTTCGAGCGCTTCCGCAGCCTCTATGTGAATTCCCTCGCCTGGGCGCTCGGTCATCGCCTGACCATCCTCGCCGCCTTTGGCATCCTGCTCGGGAGTGCCTTCATCGCTCTGCCGCTGATCGGCCGCGACTTCTTCCCCGTGGTCGATGCGGGCCAGATCCGCATGCACGTGGTCGCCCCGAGCGGCACGCGCCTGGAGCAGACGGAGAAGATCTTCTCCCAAGTCGAAGCGGAGATTCGCAACATCATCCCCGCGGAGGACGTGGACATGATCATCGACAACATGGGCGTTCCCTCCGAGCAGTACAACCTGGCCTTCGGCGACAGTGCCACCCTCGGCACGCAGGACGGCGAAATCCTGATCGCCCTCAAACACGAGCGCAAGAAAGGCGCGCCCGCCTACGCCGCCGACTTGCGCACCCATCTCAAGCAGAAGTTTCCCGGCCTCACCTTCTACTTCCAGCCGGCGGATATCGTGAGCCAGATCCTCAACTTCGGCCTGAAGTCGCCGATCGATATCCGCATCACCGGCTACAACAAGGCACAGAACCTGGAGATCGCCCGCGCCATGCGCGACAAGATCGCGAAGATTCCCGGCGCGGTGGACGTACACATTCACCAGGACGTGGCCGCGCCCGAGCTGCGTCTCGAGGTCGATCGCACCCGCCTGGCGGAAAGTGGAATCACCCAGCAGAACGTGGCGAATGATCTGATGATCACGCTCGCCTCGAGCAGCCAGGTCACGCCGAACTACTGGGTCGATCCCGTGGCCGGCCGCCCCTACCTCATCGCGGTGAAGACGCCGGTGCATCTCATCGATTCCACCGACTCACTTCTCCGCACGCCCATCGCCACCAAGCAGGGCGAGTCGCAGATCCTTGGTAATTTCGCCACCCTTGGGCGCGGCGCCTCCGCCGGCTCGGTCAGCCATCTCAACATCCAGCCCGTCTACGATATCTTCGCCAACGTGCAAGGCCGCGACCTCGGCGGCGTGATCGACGACATCCGCAAGGTCATCGCCGAGTACGAGCCGCAGCTCGCGCCTGGCAACCGGATCCTCGTGAAGGGCCTGGTCACGGACATGGATTCCGCTTTCACCCACCTCGGCATTGGGTTCATCGCCGCGATCATCCTCGTCTACTTCCTCATGGTGGTGAACTACCAGAGCTGGCTCGACCCGTTCATCATCATAACCGCCCTGCCCGGCGCCTTTGCCGGCATCATCTGGGGCCTCTATCTCACCGGCACCACGCTGAACGTGCCCAGCCTCATGGGTGCAATGATGGCCGTGGGTGTGGCTACGGCGAACTCGATCCTCATGGTCACCTTTGCAAACCAGCAGATGCTCGCTGGCAAGGACAGCATCGGCGCCGCGCTCACTGCCGGCAGTGTGCGCCTGCGCCCCGTGCTCATGACTGCCCTGGCCATGGTGCTCGGCATGTTGCCCATGTCGCTCGCCTTGGGCGAAGGCGGCGAACAAAACGCGCCGCTCGGTCGCGCCGTCATCGGCGGACTCAGCCTCGCCACTCTCGCCACGCTCTTCTTCGTGCCGGTCGTGTTCAGCCTGCTTCGTCGCGTGCCGAACCCGATTCTCGCCGAAGACACCGAAGTCCCGCTCGACGCTCTCACGGTCAGCGTTCCCCCCGTCGAAGAACACGCCTCAGCCAAATGATCGACGCCATGAAAACTGCACTCGAACCGAAAGAAACGCCCTCCACGCCCGCGGAACTGCCGAAGAGCTCTGCTTGGAAATCGCCCGCCGTCCTGCTCGGCACCACGGTGCTCGCCGGGGCCTTGCTCGCCACCGGTCTCGCGCCGCGCCTCGCGCAGCAGCACAAGCTCGAAGCGGCCGCCGCTGGGTCGAAGTATCCGATCGTTAATGTCGATGTCGCCGCTGCCGGCGCACCCGCTGCCCAGTTCAGTCTGCCCAGCAGCGTGGAGGCGCAGCAATCGACGCCCATCTATCCGCGTGTGAATGGCTACGTGAAACGCATCGTCGCTGACATCGGCGCGCAGGTGAAGACCGGCGATCTGCTCGCGGAGATCGAGACGCCCGAGCTCGATCAGCAAGTCCACGTGGCCACCGCAAATCTCGCCCAGGCCCGTGCGAACTTGAAGATCGCGCAGACTACCTCGACCCGCTGGAACGAGCTCGGCAAGAGCCGCGTGGTGGCCCCGCAGGAAGTCGACGAGCGGCAGTCCGCCCTCGACGCGCGCAAGGCCGATCTCACCGCCGCCGAGGCGAGCCTCGAGCGCCTCACCCGCATGCAGTCGTTTCAAAAAATCACCGCACCATTCGACGGCACCGTGACCAAGCGCAACATCGAAGTCGGCCAGCTCGTGACCGGCGACTTGAACGACGAGACGCGTATCCTCTATCGCATGGAGCAGACGCTGACGCTGCGGGCCTTTGTCAATGTGCCGCAGAGCGATTACCGTTTCGTGAGCATCGGCCAGCTGGTCGAGCTGTCCTTCAAGGAAGTGCCGGGGCGTACTTTCCCGGGCAAGGTCGTGCGCACCTCCGGTTCACTCGATGCTGCCACGCGCACGCTGCGCACGGAGATTCAGGTGGCGAACCAGGCCGGGGAACTCGTGCCCGGCCTATTCGCCGAGGTGAAATTCAATATCCAGCGCGAACAGCCGCCCATCACCATCCCCGAGCGCGCTCTGATCCTCCAGACTTCCGGCCCGCAGGTCGCAACGCTCAGCACGGATAACAAAGTGCTGCTCACCTCGGTCACAATCAGTCGCGATCTCGGCAAGACAATCGAACTGGCCAGCGGCCTGCCCGCCGGCACGCGTTTCGTGACAAACCCCAATGACACGCTGCGGGATGGGACCATCGTCGCTCCTGCTGCCGCCGCGGCCGCGAATCCTGGAAAGTAAGCCCATGCAAATCGGACTTACCATCAAGGTCTTCACCTCCAGCGGCCTCCGCATTCTCGCTCCCGGCATGCGACAGAACGTCGTGCGCGGCCCACGCCGCCAGGGCGCGACCGCTCAAAAGGCCCGCTCTCGAAAGAGCGCCGCCCAGCACGCATCTCGAGCAGGTGCTCAAACACCCTCGTAAGCAATTCAACAACCAATCAATTCAGGCACAAAACTAACCACCCACTGATATGTCCACCACCACATCCAAACTCACTGGCAAAGTTGCTATCGTCACCGGCGCTTCCAAGGGCATCGGCGCCGCCATCGCCACTCATCTCGCCGCCGCCGGAGCCTCCGTCGTCGTCAACTATTCCTCGAGCAAGGAAGGCGCGGATCGCGTCGTCGATCTCATCACCAAACGCGGCGGCACCGCCCTCGCCGTTCAAGCCGACGTCTCCAAAAAAGCCGACCTGGACCGCCTTTTCGCCGCGGCGAAAACCGCCTACGGCCAGCTCGATATCCTCGTGAACAACGCGGGCGTTTACGAATTCGCCGCGCTCGAAGCGGTGAGCGAGGAGTCATTCCACAAGCAATTCAATCTCAATGTCCTCGGCCTGCTGCTCGCCACCCAAAATGCGGTGGCTGCCTTTGGCGATAAAGGCGGCAGCGTTATCAATATCAGCTCCGTCGCCGGCACCAGCCCGGTTCCCGGTGCGGCCGTCTACTGCGCGACGAAAGGCGCCGTGGACAACATCACCAAATCACTCTCGAAGGAACTCGGACCGAAGAAAATCCGCGTGAATTCGCTCAGCCCCGGTATGATCGAAACCGAAGGGCTGCACTCCACCGGCATCGCCGCCTCGGACTTTCCGAAGATGGTCGAAGCACAAACTCCGCTCGGTCGCATCGGCCAGCCCGACGACTGCGGCCCCGTCGCAGTTTTCCTCGCCTCCGACGATGCCGGCTGGGTCACGGGCCAGGTCGTTCTCGTCTCCGGCGGCATGCTCTAAACCCAACGCACAACTGCCGAATTCATGTCCAACCTCTTCACTCCGCTCACGGTCGGCGCACTCACGCTGCCGAACCGCATCGTCATGGCGCCGCTCACCCGCGCCCGAGCCGGTGCGACCCGCACGCCGAATGCGCTCATGGCCGAATACTACCGGCAACGCGCTTCCGCCGGGCTTATCATCAGCGAGGCGACGTCGGTCGACCCGATGGGCGTCGGCTACGCGGACACTCCCGGCATCTGGTCGGATGAGCAAATGCTCGGCTGGTCGTCTGTCACCGAGGCGGTGCATGACGAAGGCGGACGCATCTTTCTGCAGCTCTGGCATGTCGGACGCATCTCCGACCCGATGTTTCTAGATGGCCGGCTGCCCGTGGCGCCCAGCGCCATTGCGGCAGAGGGCCACGTGAGCCTGGTCCGCCCGGAGAAGCCCTTTGTCACCCCGCGGGCACTGGATCTCGGCGAGCTTCCCGACATCGTCGAAGCTTACCGTCGCGGCGCCGAGAATGCATTGCGCGCCGGTTTTGACGGCGTGGAAGTCCACGGTGCCAACGGCTACCTGCTCGACCAGTTCCTGCAAGACCGCTCCAATCACCGCGCCGACCGGTACGGCGGCTCGATCGAGAACCGCGCGCGCCTCATGCTCGAAGTGACTGATGCGGTGATCTCCGTCTGGGGAGCCGATCGCGTGGGCATGCACATCGCCCCGCGTGGTGATGCCCACGGCATCGGCGATTCCAATCCGGCAGCGACCTTCGGCTATGTCGCCCGCGAACTCGGCCGGAGGAAGATCGCCTTCCTCTGCGCCCGCGAGCACTTCGGTGCCAACCGCCTCGGGCCCGATCTGAAGAAAGCCTTCGGCGGCGTCTACATCGCGAATGAACAGTTCACCCACGAATCGGCGGAGAAGGCCATCGCCGCCGGGGAAGTGGATGCCGTCGCCTTCGGCAAACTCTACATCGCCAATTCCGACCTGCCTGCACGCTTTGCGGCCTTCACGCCGCTGAATACGCCCGATCCATCCACCTTCTATGCGCCGGGCGCAAAAGGCTACACCGACTACCCCGTCCTCCAACCCGAACCCGCCACCGTATGAGCCAAATCACTTCTCCAGATCTCACGCAACGCCCGCCACGCAGCCCACGCATCACACTCGGCGGCTACGTTCTCCTGCCTCGTGTGCTCGACAAATGTCGCGCGCTCATTGCGGGCAAGAATGGCGAATACCGCTTCGGTGCCCAAAGCATGGACCGCCATTTCCTGAACTTCACCGGCATCGACCCAACCGCGCTGCAGGCCGAAGCCGCCACGGGTAAGACCGACAGCGAAATGCTCGCCTGGGTGCAAAGTAACTCCAGGACGCCGCGCGAGCCGTGGGAAATCGCCCAATGGAGCAACTACCAGCTCCAGCGCGCCTCGGACAGCGATGCCGAGACGTTGCAGTTTTTCGCCGAAGCGGTGGCCAAATTTTCGACCACGCGCGAAGACATCAAGACGTGGTTCGACCTGCTGGACCTCGATGACTATGTGACCTTCGGCGGCCAGCCTTGATCGCCTGATCAGCGAAGAGCGAGAAACCAACGTGAGCCTGCCCACCAGCCAGAAACCAGCGCGCTTCCACTACGCGTGGGTCGTGGTCGCCATCACCTTCCTCACGTTGATCGTCGGTGCCGGCGTACGCTCGGTGCCGGGCGTGCTCATCGTGCCGCTGGAACATGAGTTTGGCTGGACGCGCGCAACTGTCTCCTTCGCCGTCTCGATCAATCTCCTGCTCTACGGCCTGATCGGTCCCTTCGCCGCGGGTTTCATCAATCTCTACGGCCCACGCCGGGTGATGTTGCTGGCCTTCACCCTCGTCGCCGCGGGGGTGGCGGCCACGTCGCTGGTCATGCACCAATCCTGGCAGTTGGTCGTGCTCTGGGGCGTGCTCGTCGGCTCGGGCACCGGCCTTACTGCCCTCGTCCTCGGTGCCACGGTGGTCCATCGCTGGTTTCATGTGCACCGCGGCACGATCATGGGCATGCTCACCGCCAGCACCGCGACTGGCCAGTTGCTCTTCCTGCCACTGCTCGCGCGGGTGATCGAGAAACACGGCTGGCGCAGCGCCACTCTTCTCATCGTCGGCGTGCTGCTGGCTATGTTGCCTCTCATTTTCTTCTTTATGCGCGACCGTCCCGCCGGGGCCGTGCGTCCCTTTGGCTTGTCACCCGACGAGCCAATGGCCACACCTGCGCCGGCGGGCAACCCTTTCTCCGAGGCGCTGGCCGGGTTGCGGCTCGGTATGCGGTCCCGCGATTTCTGGCTGCTCGCCGGATCGTTCTTCATCTGCGGCGCCAGCACCAATGGCCTGATCGGCACGCACCTCATCCCGGCTTGCATGGATCACGGCATCCCGGAGGTCACTGCCGCAGGTTTGCTCGCGGTGATGGGCATTTTCGATCTCATCGGCACCACGGCCTCCGGCTGGCTTTCGGATCGCTTTTCCAATCGCTGGCTGCTCTTCATGTATTACGGACTGCGCGGGAGCTCGCTGCTCTTTCTGCCCTCCGCTTTCCAACCCGAGACGCATCGCCTCTCGCTCTTCGCCGTCTTCTACGGCCTCGACTGGATTGCCACGGTGCCCCCGACCGTCGCGCTCACCGCGCAGGCCTTTGGCCGCGAGAAGGTAGGCATCATGTTTGGTTGGATCGTCGCCTCGCACCAGGTCGGAGCCGCGCTCGCCGCGTGGGGCGCGGGTTTCATCCGCACGAACGAAGGCGCTTACGATCACGCTTTCCTCATCTCCGGCAGCCTGTGCGTGCTGACCGCCGCCGGTGTGCTCATGATCGGCCGCAAGCGCGACAAGGATGCCGCCGCCAATTCGTTACCATTACCGAGTGGCGCAATGGCCGCTTCTACATCAGATTGAACGCCCGGTCACGCCCATGACTCCCGAAGCTCACGAGTTTCTAACGAAGCGCTGCAAGGTGATGCGCCGGCTTATTCGCGCGCATGGCCCGTGCACGCTGGCGCCGGAGAAAGCCCACACCCCCTTCCAGGCGCTGGTCCGTGCCGTCGCCCACCAGCAACTCAACGGCACCGCCGCCGAGACAATCCTGCGCCGCTTCCGCGCACTCTTTCCGGGAAAGAAATTTCCCTCCGCCGCCGACCTGGCCTCCGTGAGCGACGAAGCCCTGCGCGGCGCGGGCTTTTCCTGGGCGAAGATCGCGAGCCTACGCGACATCGCGGCGAAGACTATCGACGGCACGATTCCCACCCTGCGCGCGATCCGCAAGATGACTGACCTCGAGATCATCGAGCGTCTCATACAAGTGCGCGGTGTGGGACGCTGGACGGTGGAGATGATGCTCATTTTCAAACTCGGTCGGCCCGATGTATTTCCCGCCGATGACTTCGGTATCCGCGACGGCTTTCGCATCGCCTACGGCCTCGAAGAAATGCCCAAGCCCAAGGAAATCATGGTCCATGCGGAACGCTGGCGCCCGCACGCTACCACGGCGGCTTGGTACTTTTGGCAGGCGGCGAATGCGGCCAGAAAAAAGAAAGCGATCAAAGGCGTGACAGCCTGACTTTTTTGCGACCAGAAACCTGAACACAAAGCCAATCAGACCCATGAGCACCACCATCAAAGCTTACGCCGCCACCTCGGCAAAGTCCTCACTCACGCCCTTCGAGTACACACCCGGCCCGCTCGGCGTGGAGCAGGTTGACATCGACGTCACCTACTGCGGCATCTGCCATTCCGATCTCTCCATGATCGATAACGAATGGGGCATGTCGGCCTATCCCTTCGTCGGCGGACACGAAGTCGTCGGCAAAGTGGCCGCCATCGGCAGCCAGGTGAAACACCTCAAAGTCGGCCAGACGGTAGGGCTCGGTTGGCAGTCGGGCAGTTGCATGACCTGCCACCAGTGCATGAGCGGCGATCACAATCTCTGCCCGAATTCCCAAGCCACCATCGTCCAGCGCCATGGCGGCTTCGCCACCCAGGTGCGCGCGGAAGGCGCCTTCGTCATTCCGCTTCCCGAAAAGGTCGATCCGGCCAAGGCCGGCCCGCTCTTCTGTGGCGGCATTACTGTCTTCAATCCCATCGTGCAATTCGGCGTGAAGCCCACGGACCGCGTGGGCGTGATCGGCATCGGCGGCCTCGGCCACATGGCGCTGAAATTTCTGCATGCCTGGGGCTGCGACGTGGTCGCTTTCACCTCCAGCGATTCCAAGCGCGACGAGGCGCTGCAACTCGGTGCGAACAGCGTGGTCAATTCGCGCAACTCCGCGGAGATGGGAAAGCTCGCCGGCTCATTCAATTTCATCGTCTCCACGGTGAATGTGAAACTCGACTGGGAAAGCTACATCAACGCGCTCGCGCCCAAAGGTCGCCTGCACACTGTCGGCGCCATCGCAGAGCCGGTGAGTCTGACGGCGTTCCCGCTGATCATGGGCCAGCGTTCCTTTTCCGGTTCGCCAATCGGCGCGCCGGCGACCATCCAGACGATGCTCGATTTCGCCGCCCGCCACGAGATCGCACCGACCACGGAATTCTTCCCCATGTCGAAAATCAACGATGCCTTCGACCACCTGAAGAGTGGCAAGGCGCGCTACCGCATCGTGCTCGAAAACGACATCAAGTGAATCCTTTCCTCAGCATGAACGCCACCCACCTGTCTCCTCTTCATCGTCGCGAAGCGCTTCGTCTGCTCGGCCTCGGCGGCTTTGCCGCCTTCATGGGCCGCACTGCTGTGGCTGTCGAAACACCGGCACCCGCAGCCGCAGCTCCCGACGCGACAGCCTGCTACTATCGCTTCAAGATCGGCAACTCCACGGCCTATGTCCTGAGCGATGGCTATATGGCCATGCCCATCCAGCCGATGCTGGCGACCGAGGCGCCTGCCGCCGACGTCGCGAAGGCGCTCGCCGGGCATTTTCAATCACCCGAGGCGCAGATGCCCTTCAACGTGCTGCTCCTGCAGCACGGCAGCGAGTGGGTGCTCTTCGACGCGGGCGCCGGTGGTTTTTCCGGGCCGACCCTGGGCCGGCTCTTGCCGGTGATGGCCGCAGCAGGCGTGAAGCCGGAGCAGATCACCGGTATCTTCATCTCGCACGCGCATTCCGATCACGTGGCCGGTCTCGTTGACGCAAAGACGAAACAACTCGTCTTTCCGCAGGCGAAGTATTTCATGCACAAGCGCGAGTTCGACTACTGGACAGCGCCGTCGCCGGATGTGAGCGGGCTGCGCCTGCCGAAGGAATTTGTCTCCGGCATGGTGGAGAGCGTGCAAATGGTCCTCAACATGGCGAAGCCAAAGATCGAGATGATCGCGCCTGGCGACCGTGTGCTCGAAGGCATCGAGCTGATCGATGCGCCCGGACATACACCGGGGCACCTCGCCTTCGCGATCACCTCGGGCAATGAGCAACTGCTGCATATCGTGGACGCAGCGCATCATGAGGTGCTCATGTTCGAGCATCTCGACTGGACGATGGCCGGCGATTCCACGCCGAGCCTGGCCAGCGCCACGCGCAAGAAGCTCTTCGACCGCGCCGCCGCGGATCGCACGCGTATCTTCGCCGCACACTTCGCCTATCCCGCGCTCGGCTACGTGCGCAAAAACGACACCGGCTACGAATTTATCCACGGCCGCTGGACGTGGAGCTAAACGCACCTCCCGGAGCAAAAACGAAACATTGCTCACCATGAAAACTCGCCAACTCGGTCCCCTCAATGTCACCCCGCTCGGCCTCGGCTGTATGGGCATGTCCTTTGCCTACGGCCCGGCCGACGATGCGGAATCGCTTCGCGTACTCCATCGCTATGTGGAGCTCGGCGGCAACTTTCTCGACACCGCCGAAGTCTACGGACCCTATAAAAATGAAGAGCTGCTCGGTCGCTTCCTACGCGAGACCGATCGCTCGAAGCTGGTCATCGCCACGAAGTTTGGCTTCCGCATCGGGCCGCAAGGCCACACCGGCGTCGATGGTTCACCGGCCAACGCTAAACGCGCCGTCGAAGGCTGCCTCCAGCGGCTGGGTCTCGATGTGATCGATCTATTCTATCAGCACCGCGTCGATCCTGCGGTACCGATCGAGGAAACCGTCGGCGCCATGGCCGAGCTGGTGAAAGCCGGTAAAGTGCGCGCCCTCGGCCTTTCCGAGGCGAATCCCGATACGCTGCGTCGCGCCGCGAAGGTGCATCCCATCGCCGCGCTGCAGAGCGAGTATTCACTGTGGACGCGCGATGTCGAAACCAACGGTGTGCTCGCAACCTGCCGCGAACTGGGCATTGGCTTTGTGCCTTACAGTCCGCTCGGCCGGGGCTTTCTCACCGGGGCCATCCAAAAGGTCGGCGACCTCGATGCCGGCGATTGGCGTCGCACAAACTACCCGCGCTTCAGCGAAAGCAACCTGCAAGGCAACCTCAAGCTCGCAGAGGCGGTGAAATCGATCGCCGAGCAAAAAGGCTGCACGCCCGCGCAACTCGCCCTCGCCTGGGTGCTGGCGCAAGGCGACGACATCGTGCCGATCCCCGGCACGAAGCGCGTGAAGTATCTCGAGGACAACCTCGGCGCGCTGCGCGTCTCGCTCACCCCAGAGGATGCGGATGCCATCAGCGAAGAACTCGCCGCCATCCCCATCACAGGCGACCGCTACCAGCCCGCCATGATGAAACTCGTCAACGGCTGACCTCGACCAATCTCATTATCCCATGAATCTCCATCTCACCGACAAACTCTCCCTCGTCTCCGGCTCGACCGCCGGCATCGGCCTCGCTATCGCCACTTCACTGGCCTCGGAAGGCGCTCGGGTCATCATCAATGGCCGGACCGAAGCGCGCGTCCACGAAGCCATCGCGAAGATCCGCGAAAAGATTTCCTGGGCGAAACTGGAAGCTTTCGCTGGGGATCTCTCCACTGAGAAAGCGGCCAATGAAATCGCCCAGCGCTTCCCCGACGTGGAGGTGCTGATCAACAACCTCGGCATCTTCGAGCCGAAGCCGTTCGAGGAGATCCCGGACGAAGATTGGCG
The DNA here is from genome assembly GCA_041287745.1 of Chthoniobacter sp. Lineage (GTDB taxonomy): Bacteria > Verrucomicrobiota > Verrucomicrobiia > Chthoniobacterales > Chthoniobacteraceae > Chthoniobacter. Next base: position 25,450 of record JBGGMZ010000417.1, read on the forward strand.
CCGCTTTTTCGAGGTGAACGTCCTCAGTGGCGTCCGTCTCAGCCGGCTCTATCTGCCTGGCATGAAGAAGCGCAACTGGGGCCGCATTATCTTCATCTCCAGCGAATCCGCGCTCCAGTCGCCGCCGGAGATGATCCACTACGGCATGACCAAGACCGCGCAGATCGCGGTCGCGCGCGGCCTCGCCGAGCTCACTGCCGGCACCGGCATCACGGTCAATTCCGTGCTTCCCGGCCCGACCCGCTCGGAAGGCGTGGAGACCTTTGTCGACCAGCTCTCGGGCGGCAAACCGTTCGAGGAATTCGAGAAGGAATTTTTCGAGAAGCACCGCCCGAACTCGCTCATCAAGCGTTTCGAATCTACCGAGGAGATCGCGAATATTGTGACCTTCGTCGCCAGCCCGCTCTCCTCCGCTACCACCGGCGCCGTTTGGCGTGCGGAGGGCGGCATCGTTAAGTCGGCCTTCTGAGGCCGCTGCCATTTGACGCGTGTGCGTCATTACTAAAGCCATGAAAATCCAACCTGAATACCAACGGGTGCTGGATGAGAGCCACATCCCATCCGCGCCCACCGCCCCGTCCCCGCTCACCGCCGACGACTCGCTGCTCGACAGCTATTCGCGCACCGTCCACGCGGTCGTGAATCGCGTTGCCCCTTCCGTGGTGAACATCCGCGTCGAAGGCGAGAAGCATCGCGGCGGCAGCGGCTCGGGATTCATCATCGCCCGCGATGGGTTCATCCTCACGAATTCGCACGTCGTGCACAACGGTCGCAAATTCGAGGTCACGCTGCATGATGCCCGGGTCTTTCCCGCGGAGCTCATCGGCGAGGATCCCGACACCGATCTCGCGGTGTTGCGTATCGACGCGCCCAATCTCCAGCACGTGCGCCTGGCGGACTCTTCCACTATTCGTGTCGGGCAGGTCGCAGTCGCCATCGGCTCGCCGTTTGGCTTTCAGCAGACGGTCACGTCCGGCATCGTCAGCGCACTCGGCCGCAGCATGCGTGCAGAGTCGGGCCGGCTCATGGATGACATCATCCAGACCGACGCGGCGCTGAACCCCGGCAATTCCGGCGGACCGCTGGTCAATAGCGCGGGTGAAGTGATCGGCGTGAATACCGCTGTCATTCTGCCCGCGCAGGGCATCTGTTTTGCCATCGGCAGCAACACAGCGCAAATCGTCGCCGCGTGGCTGATCAAGGAAGGCCGCATCCGGCGCAGCGCGATCGGTGTGGCCGGCCAGAACGTGCCGCTGCATCCGCGTGTGGCGCGCTTTCACCGACTGCCACAGGATCGTGGCTTGCTCATCGCCGAGCTCGACCCGCACAGCCCGGCGGCGCGCGCCGGGTTGCAGCGCGGCGACATCATCGTGGGTTTCAAGGGGCACGCGATCAAGACCATCGACGATCTGCACAAGCGGCTCGTCGCCGCTGAGATCGGCGTCCCCTCGCCGATCATGGTGCTGCGGCAGACCGAGAAGGTCTTCGCCGTGGTCATTCCCGAGGAGCTGAAACGCCCGCAACTATGAGCACTGGCCCGAAGATCGCGCTCGTGACGGGCGCCTATAAAGGCATCGGCCTGGAAATCGTTCGCCAGCTTGCGGCGCGCGGTGTGCGTGTCTACCTCACCGCGCGCCAGCGCGAGGCCGGCGAGAAAGCGGTCGCTTCGCTCAAAGGCGACGTGCATTTCCTGCCGCTCGACGTGAGCGACGCGGCGAGCATCGAAAGCGCCGCCCGTGCGCTCGCGAAGCAGACCGATCATCTCGATATCCTAATTAATAACGCCGCCGTCCTCCTCGACGACGGCGGCGATATCCTCGATCTCGATGGCGATACGGTATTGAAGACCATCGCGACCAACACCGTCGGCCCGATGCTCGTCACGCAGGCCTTCCAGCCACTGCTGGAGCAGAGCAAGACGCCGCGGGTGATCAATGTCTCCAGCGGTGCCGGCCAACTCGCCGAGGGCCTGCAGGATTGGGCTCCAGCCTACAGCATGTCCAAGACGGCACTGAATTCCCTCACCCAGCATTTCGCCGCAGCCCTGCGGCGATTCGCCGTGAACTCAGTCTCGCCCGGCTGGGTGCGCACCGACATGGGCGGCGACTCCGCCCCGCTCTCCGTCGAGCAAGGGGCGGACACGATCGTATGGCTCGCGCTCGACGCGCCACAAGATCTCACCGGCAAGTTCCTGCGCGAACGCCGCGAGATCGCCTGGTGACAGATTCTTTTGCTACTCCTCAACCCAAATCCCAATGACCCGCCACATCTGTCTGCTCCTGGCTTTCGCCTCCACCGTCCACGCCGACTCGCTGTGGCCGCAATTCCGTGGGCCATCCGGCCAATCCACCGCGGCTAACGAGACCCTGCCCGCGGAACTCGATACGGCCAAGAACCTGCTCTGGCAGACCGCGCTTCCGGGCGGCGCATCCTCACCGGTCATCGTCAATGGCCGCGCCTTCCTTACCGGCTTCGCCGAGGGCAAGCTCGTCACCCTCGCAGTGAATCTCGCGGACGGCACCCTTGCCTGGCGGCATGAATCGACGCCGGACAAGATCGAAGCCTACATGGAGAAACTCGGCTCGCCCGCCGCGTCCACCTGCGCGACCGACGGCGAACGAGTCGTCAGCTATTTCGGTTCCTACGGCCTCATCTGTTTCGATCTCGATGGCAAGGTGCAATGGGAAGCAAAGCTCCCTGTCGCGCAGAGTAAGGATGGCTTCGGCACTGGCACCTCACCGATCATTCATGATGGCCTCGTCTATCTACTCCGCGACGAGGTCGGGCCCGGCAATGGCCTCTACGCCTTTGATGCAAAGACTGGCGCGCAAGTGTGGAAGCGCTCGCGCGAGGTATTCCGGGTGAGCTTCGGCAGTCCCGTCGTTTGGGATGGCGCGCTCGTCGCACTCGGTGATACCCGCGCCAAGGGCTACGACCTCAAGACCGGTGAAGAGCGCTGGCTCGTTCGCGGGCTTTCCGCCTACCCCTGCACGTCCCCCACTCCCGGCGCCGACGGCAATCTCTATATCGCGACGTGGAGTCCCGGCGGCAGCGCCGACGAACCGATGCCTGATTTCGACGCCCTGCTCAAGATGATGGACAAGGACGGCGATGGCCGCATCTCCCGCGCGGAGATGGCACCCACACCGTTCAAGGATTTCTTCGACGTGAACGACAAAAACAAGGATGGCTACTGGGAGCGCGCTGAGTGGGAAGGCAACCTCAACTGGATGAAGCGCGGCAAGAATGCCGTGCTCGCGCTCAAGCCAGGCGGGCATGGCGACATCACCGAGACGCACGTCCTGTGGAATAACGAAAAGGGCGCGCCCTACGTCGCCTCCCCGCTCTATTACGAGGGCAAACTCTTCATGGTGAAGGACGGCGGCTTCGCCACGCTCTATGACGCCGCGACCGGCAAGACCCTCTACGAAAAGCAGCGCCTCGGCGTGCCGGGCGACTACTACGTCTCGCCCACGCTCGTGAATGGCCGCATCTATCTCGCCGCGACCTCAGGCACATTGCTCGTGCTCGATGCCAAGGCGACGGATAAACCATCCGTGCTTTCCAAGATCGACCTCGGCGACTATCTCGCAGCCACGCCGGCTTTTGCCGACGGCAAGATCTACATCCGCACCAAGGAGAAGCTCTTCGCCTTCGGCGTGAAATAACGCCGCCGTCCCTTCCCTTCCTTCATGCAAGCGACTCCCATTTCCAACGACACGCTGCTCCAGCAACTGCGCTGGCGCTACGCGACGAAAGCCTTCGATCCGGCGAAGAAAATCTCCGAGTCCGATTGGGCCACGATCGAGCAGGCGCTCATCCTCACACCCACCAGCTACGGCTTTCAGCCCTATCGCTTCGTGGTGGTGACCGATCCCACAGTGCGAGAGAAGCTCGTCACGCACTCCTGGGGCCAGCGGCAGGTGGCCGATGCCTCTCACTTCGTCGCCTTCGCCGCGAAGACCAGCGTGAACGAAGCGGACATCGACTACTATCTCGCCCATGTCGCCAAAGTACGAGGCGTGCCGGTGGAAAATCTGGCCGGATTCAAGAAGGCTCTCCTCGGCGACATCGTGCACGGACCGCGCGGCCAGCAGCAGTTCGAATGGGCCACCCGGCAGTGCTACATCGCCCTCGGGAATCTCATGACTTCCGCCGCGCTGCTTGGCATCGACGTTTGCCCGATGGAAGGCATCAACCCTGCGAAATACGACGAAGTCCTCGAGCTGCCTTCGAAGGGTTACAATACCGTGGTCGCTGCAGCGGTCGGTTATCGCTCACCGACTTGCAAATACGCCGCAGTTCCGAAGGTGCGTTACCCAGCCGAGGAACTCTTCATCCGAATCTAAAACGGGCCGTCCCTTCGCCTCCCGACGCATGGAATCCGGCTCTCCGACCGACCTCACCAACCAAACCAAAACCATGAGTAACATCACTGACCTCACCCAACGTGCTCCTCGCAGCACGCGCAGCCGCCTTGGCGGTTACGCTCTCCTGCCCCGCATGCTCGACAAAGGGCGCGCGGAAATCGCCGAAAAAAACGGCGAGTACCATTACAACTGCCCGCTCGACCAGCGCATCCTCGAATTCCTCGGCATTGATGCCGCCGCGCTCCGGACCGAGCTGGAAGCGGGCAAGGGCGATGGCGAAATCCTCGAATGGATTCGCTCGAACCAGAAAAACAAACACACCGACGCTGAGATCGAAGCCTGGTCCGACGCCGCGGGGAAGCGTGTGCCGGAAGGCGAGGCGCTGGAGTATTTCAACGAGATCCGCAAAACCGCTGCGCCGCACCGCTCGGACATCGTAACTTGGGCCGATCTGCTCGACGTCGACGATTACGTCACCTTCGGCGGCAAGGCGTGAATAAAGAGTTCCTAGTTTAAGGTTTAAGGGTTCTAGTTTTCGCGATGCAGCCGCCAACTAGAACCCCAGAGCCAGAAACCTCTTCCGACCAAACCTGGCTT
>JBGGMZ010000418.1:0-47377 GCA_041287745.1 Chthoniobacter sp.
CACTCGCCGTCGTTGATCGGCGTGCCGGCGCGGATCGAGGCGACCAGCTCGTCGTGCTCGGTCTGGTACATGTCGTTGTCGTCGCCCTCGTACTCCCAGGCGTCAGGGCCGGTGATCGCGTGCAGCGGGGTGGGTCGCTACGAACATTACGTCGATGCGATTCGCGCCGGCGCTTCCGCGGTCGCAGCCGCGAATATCTGGCATTTCAAGGAACTCTCCGATCGCGGCGGCAAACGCGCGCTCGCCAAAGGTGGAGTCGACATCCGGTTATAATTCTTACCAATCTCAACATCATGGCTGTCAAATATTGCACCCGTTGTCTTTTCCCCGCGATCGCGGCGACTCCGCTGACCTTTGATGAAAACGGGGTTTGCTCCGGTTGCCGGGTGTCGGGCCAGAAAGACAAGTTCGATTGGAATGTCCGTGCCGGGATGCTGAAGGAACTGACCGACGAGTACCGTTCCAGCAATAACTATGACATTGTCATCCCGGTCAGTGGCGGCAAAGACAGTTACTACCAGACTCACGTTGCCATCGAACTCGGCCTCAAGCCGCTGCTCGTTACCTATCACGGCAATAACTATCTGGCGGAGGGTGAATACAACCTGCATCGGATGAAGGAGGTCTTCGACTGCGACCACATCATCGTCTATCCCAGTGTGGACGCACTCGTTAAGATGAACCGCCTGGGGTTTCGCGTGCAGGGCGATATGAACTGGCACAACCACTGCGGCATTTTCACCACTCCTATCCAGGTGGCCGTCCGCTACAAGGTGCCGCTGATGATGTGGGGCGAACATGGATTCATGGACCTCGGGGGCATGTATTCCTACAACGATTTCGTCGAGTTCACGGCCAAATACCGCCTCGAGCACGCGCAACGCGGCTACGACTGGCACGACTTCACCGACGAGGGCCTGGAAGCGCTCGGTCATCCGGAGTGGAAGGAGGGCCTCCGTCCGAAAGATCTGCTTTGGGCGCAGTATCCGTCGGATGAAGAGATCGATTCTGTCGGGGTGCGTGGTATTTACCTGAGCAATTTCGTCAACTGGGATGCCAATGAGCACGTGAAACTCGTCGTCGAGAAATATGGCTGGCGTCCGGCGCAGCAGCCGTTCGAGCGCACTTACCGCATGTTTTCCAATCTCGATGACATGCACGAAAACGGCATTCACGACTACCTCAAGTTCATTAAGATCGGCTATGGCCGGGGCACGGATCACGCATGCAAGGACATTCGCTCCGGGCTCATGACGCGCGCCCAAGGCATTGAGATGGTGCGCAAGTATGATCATGTGAAACCGCGGCGCGATCTCGAGCGCTGGCTGCGCTACGTGGGGATGAGCGAAGAAGAATTCGATGCGACTTGCGATCGCTTCCGCGATCCGCGTGTCTGGCGCATCGAAAATGGCCAGTGGGTCAAAGACAACGTCTGGGGCGAGCCGGCCTCCTTTGGTCCTGTCCATGCCGTTCCCACGGCCTTTGCCGCACAGGCATCCTAACCTATGAGCACCACAGCTACTCTCCGCGAAACGGAAATCCGGCCGGATCATTTGATGGCCGAGCAAGCGCGGCTTTTCGCCTCCGACGTAGCGCGATTGCTCGCGCGCAAAGACGAATTTGTCCCGGTGTCCTGCCCGGCTTGCGGCGGGGCGGATTCGCGCCCGGCCTTTCGGAAGCATGATCTCGACTATGTCGTCTGCGAGCAGTGCGCGACGATGTACATCAACCCGCGACCCACACCGGCCGTGCTCGAGATGTACTACTCGACTTCGGAAAACTACGCCTTTTGGAACGAGCACATCTTTCCGGCCTCGGAAGCCGTCCGGCGGGAGAAAATCTTTCGGCCGCGAGCCCAGCAGGTTGCAGCGATTTGCGAGCGTTACGGCGTGCGGTTGGGGACGTTGCTCGAAGTGGGCGCAGGATTCGGGACATTCTGTGAGGAATTGCGCTCGCTGAGCCTCTTTGAGCGACTCATTGCCGTCGAGCCCACCCCCGGCCTTGCTGCCACCTGCCGCGGGCGGGGACTTGAGGTGATTGAGAAGCCTATCGAGCATGTCGATTTGGCGGGCGCCGATGTGGATGTCGTAGCCAGCTTCGAGGTGATGGAACATCTTTTTGCGCCCGGCGATTTTGTCGAGCAATGCGCGCGTCTGCTGAAGCCCGGCGGTCTCTTCATCGCGACCTGCCCAAACGGCCAGGGTTTCGATGTGGCCACGCTCCAGACGCTGTCGAACACCGTCGATCCGGAGCACTTGAATTATTTCAACCCCGATTCACTCTCGGCTCTCGTGCGTGCCCGCGGCTTTACCGTCCTCGAGGTGCGCACGCCCGGAAAGCTCGATGCCGAACTGGTGCGCAAGCGGGTGCTGGCGGGTGAACTCGATCTTACAGGCCAGCCCTTCCTCCAGCATGTGCTGGTTGACGCGTGGGAGAAAGTCGGGGCCGCTTTCCAGGATTTCCTCGCCGCCAACCAACTCAGCTCCCATATGTGGCTGGTGGCGCGCCGCGACGGCTAAAGCCGCATGCGGTCCCAGCGCTGCCAGATCGATTGGTGGTGATCGGCGGTTTTGAAGTTTTGAATACCGGCGGCCGTTTCCGAAGTCCCCGTTCACCGTTTAAGAGATGAAAGTGCAGGCCCTCATTCCCGCGCGTGGTGGATCGAAAAGCATCCCGCGAAAGAACATCGTGCCGGTAGGCGGCAAGCCGCTGATTGCCTGGACGATCGAGGCGGCGCTCAGCAGCAAGCTGCTCGACCGGGTTTGCGTTTCCACCGATGACGAAGAAATCGCCGCTGTCGCCCGCCAGTACGGAGCGGAGGTCCCCTTCATGCGCCCGGCGGAACTCGCCAGCGATGAAGCCGGCAGCCTCGGTGTCGCCTTGCACGCCCTCGATTGGATGGCGGCGCACGATGGCGAACCGGATTACCTCCTGCTCCTCCAGCCGACGAGCCCTTTGCGAACCACGGCGGATATCGATGGAGCCATCCGCCTTGCTGAAGAGCACGCCGCCAGCGCGGTGCTCGGCGTGTGCGAGGCCTCGCCGCATCCGTGGCTCGCGCGGCAAATTTCTCCAGAGGGCGTGCTCGGCGATTTCTTTCCGCTCAAGGACAAGCCCCGTCGACGGCAGGATTATCCGCCGGCTTATATGATCAACGGCGCTGTCTATCTTAACCTCGTTACGTCGCTGCGCGCCGCGCGTACCTTCCAACCACCGGATGCGCGGGCGTATATCATGCCGGCCGAACGCTCGCTCGATATCGATACGCCGTTGGAACTGCGGCTGGTCGATCTCCTCCTTAGCCATGTCTGAAATCCAGATCGCAGGCCGCAAGATTGGCACAGGGCATCCGTGTTTCGTCATCGCCGAAGCCGGGGTGAACCACAACGGCGACATGGCGCTCGCGCGGAAGCTCATCGACGCGGCTGCGACAGCGGGGGCGCATGCGGTGAAATTCCAGACCTTTTCCACGGAAGCGCTGGTCACCGAATCCGCGCCCAAGGCCGACTACCAGGAGCGCATCCTGGGCAAATCGGAGTCGCAATTCTCGATGCTCAAGCAACTCGAGCTCGATCGTGAAAATCATTTCACGCTGCGGGCCTATGCGTGGGAGCGTGGCTTGATGTTTCTCTCGACGCCGTTTGATGAAGGCAGCGTGGATCTGCTCGTGGAGCTCGATGTGCCGGCTTTCAAGGTATCCTCGGGTGATCTCACGAACCTTCCCCTTCTCGAAAAGATGGCGCGCACGGGGCGGCCGATGATTGTCTCCACTGGCATGGGCACGCTGGAAGAAGTGGATGATGCTGTGGAAGCCATCCGTGCCGCCGGAAATCCCCCTCTCGTTTTGTTGCAATGCGTGAGCCGCTATCCCGCCGAGCCCGAGACCGCGAATCTGCGGGCGATGGCAACGATGGAGCAACGCTTTGGTGTGCCGGTCGGTTATTCCGATCACACTCTCGGCATAGAAGTCCCGCTCGCTGCGGTCGCCCTCGGTGCGTGCATGTTGGAAAAGCATCTCACCCTCGATTGCACTCTGCCGGGGCCGGATCATCAGGCGTCACTCGATCCGGCCGGCTTCGCTGCGCTCATGCATGGAGTGCTGGCCGTCGAGTCTTCGCTTGGCAATGGACGCAAAGTGCCGACTCCCGACGAAGCGCTCACCGCTGCCGTGGCTCGCAAGAGCGTGGTGTCTGCGGTGGATATCGCGGCTGGCGAAATGCTCACCGCAGCGGCGCTCACGATCAAGCGCCCTGGTACCGGAATCCCGCCCGCTCAACGCCAATCGCTGATTGGTCGCACGGCCCGTGTGGCCATTCCTGCCGGCACCGTCCTTACCCCGGAGATGCTCGCTTGAGATCCATCGGCGTCGTTACCGTCGGCCGTTCCGACTACGGCATTTACCGCTCCCTGCTGCAGGCGCTGAGCGCGGATCCGGAACTGGAGTTGCGGCTTTACGTCACCGGTATGCACCTCGCCCCGGAATTTGGCGCAACCGTGAAGATGATCGAGGCGGATGGCTACCCGATTGCCGAGCGCATCGAGACGCTGCTCTCCTCGGATTCACCGGAAGGTGTTGGCAAGGCGATGGGCCTCGGCCTGCTCGGTTTTTCGCAAGCCTTCGCGCGGTCGCGGCCGGATTTGCTCGTCGTGCTCGGCGATCGTTTTGACATGTATCCCGCGGCGCTCGCGGCGCTGCCCTTTGGCATTCCTGTGGCGCACATCCACGGCGGTGAAGTGAGCTTCGGCGCGATCGACGATTCGCTGCGTCACTCCATCACCAAGCTGAGTCATCTGCATTTCGTCTCCACGGAAATCTATGCGCGCCGCGTGACGCAACTCGGTGAGGAGCCGTGGCGCATCACCGTGAGCGGCGCACCCGCGCTCGACGATCTGGAGACGCAACCGCGCCTGTCCGCGCAGGAGATCGAAGAGCGTTTCGGCGTTTCGCTGCAGACGCCGCCGCTGCTGGTGACATTTCATCCGGTCACGCTGGAGTACGAGCATACCGAAGAGCAGATCACTGAGCTCATCGCCGCAATCGAAGCCTCGACGTTGCCCGTTATCTTCACCGCACCGAATGCGGATACAGCCGGGCGCATCGTCCGCGCGGCCGTCGAGGCGTATGTTGCGAAGCATGATGACGCGTGGCTCGTCGAAAATTTCGGGCAGAAGGCCTACTTCAGCGTGCTGTCGCTAGTCGCGGCGATGGTGGGCAACTCCTCCAGCGGAATCATCGAGGCGGCTTCATTCCATCTGCCGGTCGTGAATATCGGCAATCGCCAGGCCGGGCGCGTGCAGGGAGCGAATGTCGTCGATGCCGGTCACACGCGCGGCGATATTCTCGCGGCGATCCGTCACGTAGTGGCTCCCGAGTTTCGCGAGGCCCTTCGATCGACCTCCAACCCGTATCGTCCCGTGCACGGGACGGCGGCCTCCGTGATTGTCGAGCGGTTGAAGACCGTGGCGTTGGATGAACGCCTGCTCTGTAAGAAATTCCACGACCTCGATGTCTACTGATCGCAAGTGTGTAATCCTCGGTGGTGGCGGCCACGCGCGCGTGGTCATCGATTGCCTCCGCGCGGCCGGTCTTTTCGAGCCGGTCGCCATTCTCGATGCCAACACCGCTTTATGGAATAGCAGTGTCGACGACGTGCTGGTGCGGGGCGGCGACGATCAATTGCCAATCCTCCTGCAGGAAGGCGTCGGCTATTTCACCGTCGGGCTCGGACAAGGTCCACGGGCGAAGATTTTTCAGATCGGCCTGAAAGCCGGATTGCAACCCGCGGTAGTGATTCATCCGCGCGCCATCGTCTCCCAACGCGCCAGCGTGGGCGCGGGCACTCACGTTTTTGCCGCTGCGGTGATCAATGCCGGAGCGACAGTGGGCGACAATGTCGTAGTCAACACCGGTGCGATCGTGGAGCACGATTGCGTGCTGGCAAATCACGTGCATGTGGCCAGTGGCGCCTGCCTGGCAGGTGCGGTGCAGGTGGAGGAGGGCGCCTTCATCGGTGCAGGCAGTACGATCCGGCAGGGCTTGCGCATTGGCGCGAAAGCGGTAGTGGGGGCAGGCGCAGTAGTGACGAAGGACGTGCCGCCGGGTCAGACTGTGGCGGGCGTGCCAGCCCGCGAACTTCAATAACCAGGATGCCTCTGCAAATCATAGTGACCCAAGTCGGTTCCGAGCTCATGGAAGCAGAATCGGCAGATGTCCAAACTCTTACGAGGTACCGCCAATGATCGTGAAGGAAGTCATTCGCGCTCTTGCGCTGAACACTGAGGCCAGCCTGCAACAGGCGATGGAAGTTCTCGATCGCACAGCGCGTGGTGTAGTGCTCGCGGTGGATGCCGAATTTCTCCTGCTGGGCACGATCACCGACGGAGACATCCGCCGTGGGTTGCTCTCTGGCCTCTCGCTGTCGGCTCCACTGGCCGAGATTCTTAGTCGCAAGACGGCTTCCGAATACGCCACACCAGCTACGGTAAAGTTAAACACACCGCCAACGGAGATTCTGAAAGTCATGGCCGAGCGGAGCGTTCGGCATATACCTGTGCTGGATGACGACGGGCATGTGGTGGATCTGATTACCGCCGACCAATTGATGCCGCGCGAGGTCATCACGCAGGCGGTCATTATGGCAGGCGGTTTTGGCAAGCGGCTCCACCCCCTGACCGAAAATACCCCAAAGCCGATGTTGCACGTCGGGAATCGCCCGCTCCTCGAGCGTACCATCGAGCAGCTCCGACTGGCCGGGGTTCAACAGGTGAATGTCACGACGCATTTCGAGCCGGAAAAGATTCGGGAGCATTTCGGTGATGGCGAGCGATTCGGCGTGAACGTGAATTATGTTTCGGAAGAACGTCCGCTCGGCACTGCCGGGGCGTTGCGTTTGATCGAGGCCAAGGACAAACCGCTGCTCATTATTAACGGCGATATCCTGACCAACGTGGATTTTGGCGCCTTGCTCGCGTTCCACAATGAGCATCGCGCCGATCTGACGGTGGGGGTGCGCGAATACGATTTCCAAGTTCCCTACGGTGTGATCGAGACTGAGGGAGTACGCGTGATCGGCGTGAATGAAAAGCCGGTCTACAAATTTTTCGTCAATGCAGGCATCTACCTGCTGCAGCCGTCGCTCGACCAGTTCATCCCCAAAGACGAGCGCTTTGATATGACGGATTTGATTGGCCAGCTCACCGCTGCGGGACGCACCGTGGTGAGTTTTCCAATTATGGAATACTGGCTCGATATCGGCCGGCTCGCGGATTACGAGCGAGCCCAGGAAGATGTGAAAAGTGGAAAACTGACTCGTGGTTAATTCAATGACTTCCATGGCGCCGGATGGCGTGTCGTTTGCGGTTCCTTCGCCGGAAGCAATCGATGCCCAATTTGCGGAAATCGAACGTCGTGCGGCGGGCCGCAAGGTCGTGGTCGTGCAGGGGCTCGGCTTTGTCGGCTCTGCAGTCGCCGCGGTGATCGCAGCAGCGCGCACGCCTGCCGGAGAGCCCACGTACTTTGTCATCGGTGTCGACCTCGCCACACCAGGATCGTATTGGAAGATCGCCCGCGTGAATGAAGGGCACGCGCCCATTGCCTCTCCCGACGCTGAGTTTGACCGCCTGATCGCCGAGGGCGTCCAGGAGTCCAGGAATCTCTGCGCCACCAGTGCCGAACGGGCCTACGAGCTGGCGGATGTCGTAGTGGTGGACGTGCAACTGGACGTGGTGGATCGCGCGGTGGAATCTGCAGCGGATATCCAGCTCCGGCTTTCCGGCCTCGAGGCGGCCATCCGGGTGATCGGTCGGCGCATGCGTCCCGATGCCTTGGTGCTGGTGGAGACGACGGTGCCCTTCGGCGCCTGTGAGCGGCTGATTTTGCCCGTGCTGCGCGAAGAGCGCGAACGCCGCGGCGTGACCGAGCTGCTGCTTCTGGCCCACGCCTATGAACGCGTGATGCCCGGGCCGCGTTACATCAGCTCGATCCGGAAATTTTGGCGCACCTACGCCGGCATCGACGGGCCATCGGCGCAGGCGGCGCGGGCGTTTCTCGATTCCTTCATCGATACCGAGAGCTTTCCGCTGCGCGAACTGGGCGACCCCACCGCCTCCGAGATGGCGAAGATCCTCGAGAACTCCTACCGCGCGGCCAATATCGCCTTTATTCACGAGTGGACGCTGCTGGCGGAGCGCACCGGCGTGAATCTGTGGGAAGTCGTCGATTCCATCCGCGTGCGCCAGGGCACACATGACAATATGCGCTACCCGGGCTTTGGGGTGGGTGGCTATTGCCTCACCAAGGATTCCCTGCTCGCGCAATGGTCGGCCACGCATCTGTTCAAGATGGATCACCTCCTCGACGTGACGCTGCAAGCATTGGGGATCAATCACCGCATGCCGTTGCATGCACGCGATCTATTGCGAGAGCTGGCCGGTCAACCGCTCAAGGGATTGCGTGTGCTGGTGTGCGGCGTTTCCTATCTCCCTGATGTCGCGGACACGCGCAATTCTCCCACGGAGATTTTCGTCGATGCTCTGCTCGAAGAGGGGGCAGCCGTGACAGTGCACGATTCTTCGCTGCAATTCTGGCCGGAACGCCCGCAAGTTCCCTTTGCCGCCGATCTCGCTCAGGCCATGAGCGAGGCAGACGCCGTGGTCTTCGCAGTGCCCCACGGAGAATATCGCCGCCTCACGCCCGCCGACTTTTCGCGCGCGGTCATGGTTATCGATGCCAACAACGTAATCGATGATGCCAAGGCCGGGGCATTGCACGCCGCCGGAAGCCGTCTCCTCGGAGTGGGCAAGGGGCACTGGCGCAAGCGCGGCTACGATCAACTTTCCGCATGTCCAAAATCTTAATCACCGGCGCTGCTGGTTTCGTCGGCTGGCACCTCGCCATGCGCTTGAGTGCCGAGCCGGGCAATGAGCTTACCCTTGTCGATAACTTCGTCCGCGGCCGCCGCGACGACGACCTCGAGACGCTTCTCGCCCGCCCCAATGTGCGCCTCATCTCCGCCGATCTCTCGGACGCCGCGGCCTATGAGCAACTCGGCCAGAGCTACGACCACGTCTATCATCTAGCGGCCATCATCGGCGTAAAAAACGTCATGAGCCGCCCCTACGACGTGGTGCGGGTGAATGCACTCACCACGCTTCACCTGCTCGAGTGGCTGCGCAATGGCGGCGGCGCCAAGATCCTTTTTTCCTCCACGAGCGAGGCCTACGCGTGGACACAACAGTTCCACACCCTGCCGATTCCCACCCCGGAAAATGTGCCGTTGGCGCTGACCGATATTGGCAATGCTCGCAGCTCGTATGCCGGCAGCAAGGTTTTCGGCGAACTCGCGGTGACGCATGGCTGCGCATCCATCGGGAAGGCATTCACCATCGTGCGCTATCACAATGTCTACGGCCCTCGCATGGGCTTCGAGCATGTGATCCCCGAGCTCTTTCAGCGTTCGATCGCGGGCCAAAATCCGCTCGTCGTTTACTCGGCCAATCACAGCCGCGCCTTCTGCTACATCGACGATGCTATCTCGGCGACGATCGCCGCAATGGAAAATCCGGTGGCCGACAATGCGACGATCAATATCGGTAATGATGCCGAAGTCACAATTGGCGAACTTGCGACCGAAGTCCTCGCTGTCGCCGGCGTTTCTCCAAAAGTGGAAACGCAGGTCGCTGCGCATGATCCGATTCATCGCCGCTGCCCGGATATTTCCCGGGCGCGCGCCCTCCTCGGCTACGAGCCCAAAGTGAGCCTCCGCTCGGGTTTGGAAAAGACACTCGCCTGGTATCGTCCACATCTCGCCGCCCGTAATTCGTGAGCCAGCAAACCCTGCCAATTCGCAACGAGCCCGGCGCGCTCCCGCCCTCGGATTTCATTCCGCTCTGTGTCCCCGAAATTCGGGGCAACGAGTGGAAATACATCAAGGAGTGTCTCGACACCGGATGGGTTTCTTCGGTGGGAAGTTACGTCGATCGCTTTGAGCGCATGGTCGCGGAGCGTGTGGGCACGAAGCACGCAGTGGCTACGGTCAATGGCACCTCCGCCTTACACATTGCTCTGCAATTGGTCGGCGTGGAGCGCGATGACGAAGTCGTCGTCCCGACGCTGACCTTCATCGCGCCGGCAAATGCGATCCGCTATGCTGGCGCATGGCCGGTCTTCATCGATGCGGAGCCGGACTACTGGCAGTGGGATGCGGAGAAGGTGCGCGAGTTTCTCGAGGAAGGTTGCTGCTGGGAAAACGGCGAGCTGCGCAACAAGACGAGCGGCCGCCGTGTGCGCGCATTGCTCCCAGTGCATGTGCTTGGTCACCCAGTGGACATGGAGCCGATCCTCGCGCTGGCTCGCAAGTTTTCCCTGCCGGTGATCGAAGATGCGACGGAAAGCCTCGGCGCGGCTTACCGCGGGACACAGCTGGGCCATCTGGCCGATATCGCGTGCTTCAGTTTCAACGGCAATAAGCTCCTCACGACGGGTGGTGGCGGAATGATCGTGACGGAAAACGAAGCGTGGGCGAAACGCGCAAAATACCTCACTACCCAGGCCAAGGACGACGCCGTCGAATACGTGCACAATGAGATCGGATATAACTATCGCCTGACCAATATCCAGGCTGCGATGGGCTGTGCGCAGATGGAGTTGCTCGACGAGTATATCGCCAGCAAACGCCGCGTCGCCGCGCGCTATCGCCAAGCCCTGGCGGAGATTCCTGGCATCACTCCCATGCGCGAGGCGGATTGGGCTTCCTCCGTTTTCTGGATGTATACGGCACTCTTCGACTCGGCGAAGTGCGGACTCTCCTCGCGTGAGTTGCTCGCGGCTTTGCAGCGGGAAAAAATCCAGACGCGGCCGTTGTGGCAGCCATTGCATCAGTCGCGCGCCCACGCGGGTTCGCAGGTCATCGGGGGAAGCGTGGCGGAAAAACTTTATGCCGATGGCTTGAGCCTCCCGTGCTCCGTCGGCTTGTCCGAAGCTGCGCAGGAGCGTGTCATTGCGACGCTGCACAAGCTGGTACGAGGAGGATCACAGGTATGAATCAAGCGCGGCAATTTTTTTGGCAGGCCTTTCAGAAGCTCGGCCTGACCAAGCCAAAGAAACATCGCTTCCAGCGGATTGTGGAAACCTACCTGGAGCGCTGGAAGAAATTCCCCGGCGCTCCGAAGAAAAGTGCTCCTGCCGGCGGCGTTGGAGTCGTTGTCATGCCGTGGCTGCAAACAGCGGTGCCGCTTTACAGCCTGGAATGCGCGCGGGCGCTGGCGGCGAAGGGAATTCCCGTCACGATTCTGTGGGATAGCACCAATCTTTTCGGATGTGCCGCTAACGAATGGGAGGTCTCGCAACTCGCACGAGCCATTGACGCGGCGCGTGCCGAGTTTGAAGTGGTCGATGTGGCAAGCGTCACAGACAACAGCCCCGGAGCTTCGGAGTTCCTCGCCGAATTGCTGGTCGAGAATTCCGTCCAGAAGCTGCGCGGCGAGAAAGGCGTGACGAATCTGCTCGCGGAGAATCCCGCGTTGGAAAGCGAAATGGGAGCGCACGCCAATAAAGTCCGTGGACTGTTGCGCCGCCGCGCTTTTGACTGGCTGCTTTTGCCTGGGGGTGTGTGGGCGGTGAGTGGGGTGTATGCCAGAGTCGCTGCCGAACTGGGACTTTCCATCACCACTTACGATAGCGGGCCGGGTTCGCTTTTCGTCGGCCACAACGGCGCCGCTGCGCACTTTTGCGATGTGCCCGGTACGACCAATGCAGTGCTGGAGCAAACCGCGGACGACGCAGCGGAACGCGAGCGCATGTGTGGGATCGCGCAGCGCCAGATAGAGATTCGCATGCGTGGCGACGATGCATACCGCCTTCAGCCTGTTGCTTCTTCCGCCTCCGCGAAGCATCGCTGGGACATCATCGTGCCGCTCAATCTGCGTTGGGATTCTGCGGCTCTCTGCCGGCAGCACCTTTTTGCCAACGTGGGAGACTGGTTGTCGCAACTGCTCGCGTGGGTCGAGAAACATCCGACGGCGACGGTGGCCATCCGCCAGCACCCCTGCGAAAAGCTGGTCGATTTTCGAGGCACGGATGATTTTAGCAAACTCCTCGCGAACTATCCGGGCCTCGGTGAACGCGCCATTTACTTTTCCGCGCAGGATGAAGTGAATACTTACGACTTGATCGCCGGGTCAAAAGTCGTGCTGCCATTCACCTCGCGCGTGGGTATCGAGGCGGCGATGCTCGGCAAGCCGGTGATCCTGGCCGCGAACTGTTACTACAAACCGTGTGGGTTCACGTGGAATCCGGATTCGACAGCCGCGTACTTCAACAGTATCGCGCAGGCGCTCTCCGGGGATTTGCAAGTATCCGACGCCGCCCGGGAGCGGGCGGCTGTGACCTACTATCTCACGGAATGTTGCCTGGAACTGAAGACCAGCTTCACGCCGGCGCCGCCGGATTACGAGAAGTGGGTTCAGGACCCGCCGGAAAAGATTTGGAACGAGCCGGCGAATCAGGATCTGCTGACCTCGCTTGTTTCCCGCGTGCCGCTGATTCAGCTCCGTTATCGCCGCGTGGCCGGTGCGGCTCCTGCGGTTGCCAAATAGGATTTCATACCAATGAAAGTTGTCGCCGATTGGACCCTCCGCTGGTGGCATCGCCGGGGAGAGGCCTCGCGTGCCAGAGCGTTTCGCCAGCGCAACGTGGGGCCGCGCTCTTTCATCGATCCGACCGCGCAGGTTCTAGGCTGGCAGCAGGTGCGCATCGGGCATCACACGATCGTGGGTGAGAATAGCTGGATCAATGTCAACCAACGCGACAGCGCCGAGCCAGTGGTTGTCATCGGGGACAACTGCTTTATTGCCCGCCGTAATTTCCTCAGTGCGGGTGCGCGCATTACGATTGGCGACTATTGCCTTACCGGTCCCGACTGCCATTTCCTCGGCGCCGACCACGATTTTTCTTCGCCCTTTGCGCCCTATGCCGCGACCGGTGTCACGCCCGATGGTGTGATCGAGATTGGGCCGAACTGTTGGTTCGGCAGCTCAGTCATCGTGATGAAAGATGTGCATATCGGTTTCGGCTGCGTGCTGGGTGCGGGTGCATTGATCACGCGCGATATCCCGCCGTGCAGCCTCGTGGTGGGTTCGCCGGGACGTGTGGTGAAACGTTTCGACATGCGGCAGAAGGCGTGGGTGAAAACGGAAGACTATCCCGCCGACGGCGACAGCCTCCTGCCAACCGAGGCGGAGTATCTCGCCGATCTGCGCTCAAAATATCCTGCCATCAAGGGCGCGCGCGCCGCGGCGGGTAAATCCTTTGGTGATCTCTAAGATGAAACAAACTGTCCTCATTACCGGGGTGGCGGGTTTTCTTGGCCGCTACGTGGCGCGCCATTTTGTTCGGCAGGGCTGGCGGGTGGTGGGCTTCGATGAAGTCCCGCCGGAAAATGTGCGCATCGCCGACGTGGAGTATGTGCGGGCGCAACTTCCGGGAAATGCCTTGGGTGAAACTCTAAAGACACTCGCGCCGGATGCCTGCGTGCATTGCGCGGGGCGCGCCTCGGTGGGTCTATCGATGGATCAGCCGGCTGCGGACTATTACGGCAACACGCACCTCGTCTTCGAATTGCTCGAGGCCCTGCGCCGGTATGCACCGCGCTGCCGCTTCCTGCTGCTCTCGAGCGCTGCAATCTACGGAAATCCAACTTCGCTGCCGGTGACCGAGCAGCACGCTGTCCAACCGCTCTCGCCCTACGGATATCACAAGCGGCAGGCGGAATTGCTCTGCGAAGAGTTCTCCCGCATCTACTCGCTTCCCACCGCCTGCGCGCGCATCTTTTCCGCCTACGGGCCCGGCTTGCGCCGGCAGGTGGTGTGGGATATCTGCGAGAAAATTCTTACCATCGGTCAGCTCGTGCTGAAGGGCACCGGCACGGAAAGCCGCGATTTCATTCATGCCGCCGATATCGCGCAGGGCCTGTATCTGCTCGCGACCAAGGCGCCTTGTGAAGGTGATATTTACAACCTGGCAAGTGGACGCGAGGTGACGATTGCCGAGTTGGCTGCGACGTTACTCAGCTCTCTCGGATCCCAATTTCAACCGACGTTCGATGGCCATGCCACACCGGGCGATCCGCTGCACTGGAGGGCGGATATCACCAAGATCTCCGGGCTGGGGTTCGCTCCTGCGACACCACTGGAGCAGGGATTGCACACAGTGGCCACGTGGTGTGCCGCGGAGTTATCGCGACTGTGAGCAGTCCTCGTCGAATCGGTTTGATCATGCAGGGCGGCGCGGGCTGGGCGGGAGGTTCGGAGTACATCCGCAATCTCGTCCTCGCGTTCGGCCAGTTGCCCGTGGCGGAGCGTGAAGGCTTCGAGCTGAGCCTGATCAGCGGCACGCCTCTCGCGCCGGAGCTTGCGCAGCAGTTACAGCCGCACCTGGCTGGGATCCATGCCCTCTCCAAGGATCTGCCGCCGACCACGGTGCCAAACCGCGTGCGCTGGCTCATCGACCGCCGCTTGCGCAGCCGCCCGAACACGCGCTTTGCCGAGTTCATCGCCGCGCAGCGTTTCGATCTGCTCTATCCGCTCACCTACGACAACCTATACAACATCGGCGTGGCGCTGCCGCTGAACAATGCCCTCGGTCAATGTCGCTGGGCGGGCTGGATCCCTGACTTTCAGCATCGCTTCATGCCGGAGCTCTTCAACGGCTCAGAGATCGCCAAACGTGACGCCGGTATTGGCATTCTCACCCGCGAGGCGCGCAATATCGTCTTCAGCAGCCAAAGCGCCGCGGAGGATTTCCGGCGCTTCTATCCAAAGGCCCGCGCGCAGGCGAGGGTGCTGCACTTTCACACCAATCCTACGCCCTCGTGGTTCGAAGCCGATCCAGCGGCGGTGCAGGGTCGATTCCATTTGCCGAACGAGTTTCTCCTCGTGAGCAACCAATTCTGGCAGCACAAAAACCACGGGACCCTCTTCGCCGCGCTGGCGCTCCTGAGGGAACGTGGCTTGCAGCCGGCGCTCGTTTGCACCGGTCAGACGAGCGACTTCCGCAAGAAGGATTACTTCAACTCACTGCTGCGCCAGATTCACGAATCCGGTATCGCCTCACAGGTGCACGTGCTCGGTCTCATCGAGCGCGCGGAGCAGATTCAGCTCATGCGCCGCTGCGCCGCGGTGGTGCAACCCTCGCTATTCGAGGGCTGGAGCACTGTCCTGGAAGATGCCCGGGCGCTGGGCAAGACGGTGATCGCCTCCGACATTGCCGTGCACCGCGAACAGAATCCACCTGGCTGCGTCTTCTTCACAAAGGATTCGCCGGAGGATCTCGTCGATGCCATCACCGGTGTGCTCTCCGGCGGTGCGCCCGGCCCGAATCCTGAGACCGAATCCGTCGCCCGTGCGACGGCAGAGCAGGCCATGCTCCGCTATGGCCGCGACTTTCTCGGCATAGTGAAGGAGTGCCTGTCATGAGTGGATTGGATCCGACGGTGTGGCCGAAGATCACCGTCGTGACGCCCTCCTATCGGCAGGCGCAGTATCTCGAGATCACGATCCTCAGCGTGCTCGGGCAGTGCTATCCGAATCTCGAGTACATCATCATGGATGGCGGCAGCGACGATGGCAGCGTGGCCATCATCGAGCGCTATGAAAGCCAGCTGACCTACTGGCAGTCGCAGCGCGATGCTGGGCAGGCCGATGCCATCAATCGCGGCTTCGCCCAGGCAACCGGCGATATCCTCTGCTGGCTAAACAGCGACGACTACTTTTTGCCCGGCACGCTGCGCACCATCGCCCGGAAGTTCACCGGTTCACTCGACCGCCCGGCGCTGGTCTATGGGAGCTGTCTGTGCTTTAGAGAGTCCGATGCTTCCGCACGGATTCTGCGCGCCCGCCCACATGATCCGCAGTTGCTGCGCGAGACTGATTACATTTATCAGCCCAGTTCGTTTTGGACGAAGGCGCTGTGGACGCAGAATGGCCTGCTCGATGCCGAGCTGCACTTCGGCTTCGACTGGGATTGGTTCATCCGCGCGACGGCCCATTGCGACTTCATGGTGCACGATGGCCTGCTCTCGGCATACCGCAGGCACGCCGCGCACAAATCCGGCTCGGGTGGCCAAAAGCGCAACGACGAGATTTTGCGCGTGGTGCACCGGCACGGATCGCCGGAGCAGATCCGAGCTTACGAATTCGCTGCGGCAAAGAGCGATGACTTCGAGAAGCGCAATCAATTGATCAACCGTCTGAAAAGCAGCCGTATTCCTTATGCCGCCACGGTGGGCAGGATGCTCACACCGGGCCTGTGGTCGCTGCCGCAGGGCGTTTCGCGCGAGACTTTCGAGCGTTGCATGGGCATGCTCGCTTCCACTTGAGATGGCTGCCATGTCGTCCATCACCAGTCGCTTGGAATCTGTCGCCCGGCCGGTCATCCGCCGGGCACGCGGCAGTTGGCCCGGCGCCTTGCGCGCGCTGGGATTGCCCGTAGGCGTGTACGCGACGATCGATGACTGGACAGGGAAGAAAGGCGCGGTGGAGAAACTGATCATCGTCCAGGAAAAGCCGCACACCGAGACTGTCACCGCGGCCGTGCGCCATCTGCCCGAACAGCCGCATCCTGGCTTTCCCGGCAGCCTCATCTACGCCGACCTGCGCACCTTCGTGGCGGATATGCGCGATGCGCGCGTTATTGGCCGCAACGGTTACATCGTTGACTCCAGCGGGCGAATTCTGGGCGATGTGCCGAAGGTTTATCGGGCAAATTACACCCCGGCTGCACACCCGCTGCTTGGCATGGTGCGGCCTCCGGCCGTGACATCGTTGCCCGGACGCAGTGCCGCGCTCGCGGTCTTTTCCACAGGAAATTACTATCACTGGATGTTCGAGGGCCTGCCGCGGCTGGAACTGCTGCGCCAGGCGGGCATCGATCTGGGGACCATCGATTGGTTCATCGTGAATGACACCGCGAATCAATTCGTGCAGCCGAGCCTCGCCGCATTCGGTATTCCGGAAGGCAAACTGCACGTGACGCGGGATGGGCAGGCCCTGCGTTGTGAGGAATTGTTCGCGCCCTCCATGCCGTGCCAGACGAATCCTTCGCGCTGGGTTTGCGATTTTCTGCGCCGCTCTTTGCTGCCACTCGCTCCGGCTCAGGCGAAGCGGGAGCGGCTCTTCGTCAGCCGGGCACCGGGAGCCAAGCGGCGTATTACGAATGAAAGCGAAGTCGAAGCGGTGCTTGCGCGGCGTGGCTTTCGCAAGGTGTATCTCGAAACCTGCACTCTCGCGGAGCAGGTGGCGCTCTTTGCCAATGCTGAGGCGATCGTCGCCGCGCACGGCGCGAGCATGGCGAACCTCGTCTTTTGCGCGCCGCAGACCAAGGTCATTGAAATCTTTGAGCCCGAGTACGTGAATCCCTGCTACTGGGGCGTGGCCCAGCAAGTCGGCCTCGATTACGGATATCTCCTCGGCGAGGGCGGCTTTACCGGCGTGGTGCAAAACATGGCGCGAGTCGGCGATGACATTCGCGTCTCAGTGGCCCGCCTTGAACAATTGCTCGCCCTCTTTCAGCTATGACGAACCTGATTCTCGGACAGGCTTACAACTACACTTTCGAGCAACTGGCGCCCTTCGTCGTTTCGCTGCGGCAGAGCGGTTACTCGGGCGATGTCGTCCTCTTCGTCAATCGCGTGGACGAGGAGACGAAGCGGCAATTGCGGGCGCATGGCATCGAGTTGCGTGAGTTTCATTATCGCGGACCGGAAGTGCGGAACTCCGCCTACGTCGTGTGGCCCTACCTGCGCTGGCTCGGCCATCTGCCGGTGCCCTTCGCGCTGAAGAAGGCGATCCTGCGGCCGATCGTGAACGTCCCGTGGGTGCGCATGATCCTCTACTATGATTTTCTCACGGGTGCCCGCGGTCGCTACGGGCAGGTCATGCTGACCGATGTGCGCGATGTCATCTTTCAGGCTGACCCCTTCGCCCGCACTGCCGGTCCCGGCTTGCGCGCCTTCCTGGAAGATGAATCGATGCGCATCGGTAATTCGCAGGCGAATATCCAGTGGATTACCGAGCTTTTTGGCAAGGAGACGCTGGAGAGTCTCGGGCCGCTGCCGATCAGTTGCTCCGGCACGACCATCGGCGACGCAGAAAGCATGCGGAATTACCTGCGCGCCTTTATCGAGGTCGCTTTTACCGTGCGCAGCACCCGGCTGAATGGCGGCGATCAGGGCATACACAATTTCCTCGTGCACGGGGCGCTGAAGCCCACGACCACGCTGCTCCGCAATGGCGAAGCCGAGGTGCTCACGATGGGCTACCTGGAACGCGAGGGAGAATTTGCCATGGATGCCGAGGGACAGCTCGTGGATGCAAAGGGGCAACTCTTCAACGTGCTCCACCAGTATGACCGCCACCCGGGACTCGCGGACAAAATCGTGCAGAGATTCATCTCCGCGGGCGCGGGTGATTCGCGCCGATGATTTTCACGTCGTATTGGTTCTTTGCCTTTGCCGCGATCCTCTTCCCGCTCTACTGGCTGCTGCCGTGGGGTCGGGCGCGGCTGGGGTTGCTGCTGGTCGGCTGCGCGATTTTTCACGGACATTTCGCGGGCGCCGCGGGTGTCATCCCCATCGTGGTGCTGGCCGTTGCGACTTATCTCGCAGGGCGCTCGGGGCGGTCGAGTTGGTGCATCGCCACGATCACCCTCTGCGTTGCATCGCTCGGCATTTACAAATACTCCCCGTTCTTTGTGGGATCGGCGGTCGGCCTCTTCGATCCGCAACTTGCCGCGAGATGTGCTCTCTGGATCAGGCAGGTGCTGCCCACCACACCGCCGCTGGCGATCAGCTTCTTCACCTTCGAGTTTGTTCACTATCTCTACGACGTGCGGAAGGGGCGGATGCGCATCACCAGCCCGGTCGATTTCGCGCTCTTCACGATCTTTTTCCCGTCGCTGGTCGCGGGGCCTATCAAGCGGTGCGGCGATTTTCTGCCGGCCCTGCATCGCGGTGTCGCGGCTGTCGCCACTGCCGACGTAGCCATCGGCCTCAGTCGGGTCGCCATCGGCTTCGCCAAAAAGGTCCTCATCTCCGACAATCTCGCGGCGGTCATCAACTACTACGCACCGCACTTTACCCAGCATTCGCTCGGCACTCGCTGGCTGCTCTTCGCGGCGATTGCCTTCCGCATCCTGCTCGACTTCAGCGGCTACAGCGACATCGCCATCGGCCTCGCACGTATGTTTGGCATCACGCTGCCGGAAAATTTCCGTTGGCCCTACCTTGCGAGCAGTCTGCAGGAGTTCTGGCAGCGCTGGCACATCTCGCTAAGCACTTGGATCCGCGATTACATCTACATCCCATTGGGCGGCAGCCGGCATGGTGTGGGGCGCAAGATCGCCAATGGCTTCATCGTCTTCGCTCTCTGCGGGCTCTGGCACGGAGCAGCGTGGAACTTCATCGTATGGGGCGTCTTCCACGGTGCCGGGCTTGCCATCTGTGGGAACTATCGCCTGCTCCTCGGAGGCGCCGGCGCACAGATCGGTGCGTTCTTCGATCGCTTTCAGCCGCTCTCCTGGGCGCTCACTACGGGCTACGTCTGGCTGGGGTGGCTGCTTTTTTTCTACCCGTTGCCGCAGGCGTATAAGATGGCAGTGTCACTTCTCTCCCGGTGAAGCTCCTTTCATCCATCCCTGTCTGCGTGGGAGTCATTGCGGGGTTCGTCGCCTGCTGCCTCCTCGGGCGAGCCTCGTCGCAGAAAAACATCTACAAGAATTTCCTGCGCCTGCACCCGTTCCTGGAGCAGGAGACGTCCTATTACCCGACGGCTTCGCAACTCGTCGCGGTGGCACGTGCGCAGTGCCCGCCATCGGCAGGCAAGACATTAGTCATTCTTGGAGGCAATTCCGTCTTCAACGGCTCCGGACAAAAGCACGGCGAGCTCTGGTCGCGGGCGCTGCAGGAGGAATTGGGCGATGGTTATCAGGTGGTCAACTTCTCTGCGCCGGGCGCAGGCCTCGTCGACAATGGCGGCGTGATATTCGAGTGCCTCGCACGTGAATATCCACAAGCTCTCTTCGTGACCAACACGGAGCCCGGCTACTATCCCGCGGGAAATCGCAGCGCGTATTCGTATCTGTTCTGGGACGCCTATTACAAAGGTCTGCTGCCCAGCGATGCGCGCCGGGAAAAGCGTCTCGCGAACGAGAAGGCGACACCCGGCAGTCAGGAGCTCAAGCTGGGGCGGCGGATGAACAGCGTGCTCTACTACAATGATCTCTGGACGGATGTCTCATATCGCTACGTCTCCACGGTCTGGACCTCTTGGCTGAAAGAGCGCTCATTCCGTCCGCGCCGGCGTCTGTCGGATTGGTACGACAAGCGTCCCCCGGTGGTGGCGGAAGAGAGTGAATTTCAGCAGATGCTCCCCGGTCACCTCGAGGCATTGCGCCACCGCCACGCGCTCTCCACCGAGCGTTATCAGCAAAACGGCGTGGGTGCCTGGGTGCAGACAGAAGAGAGCTTGCGCCAGGATGAAGCGCAAATTGCCGACCTGCTGCCCGAGCCGCTGCCACATCGCTCGCTGGTGGTCTTCACACCTTACAATCCCTGGTTCCTGGCGCACCTCACCGATGCTGAACGCACCCGAGTGGAACTCGGCTTTTCCAATGGCAGCCTCTTGCTGGAGAAGGCTGGCTACCACGTGCTTTCCACCTTCGACCGCGGTTTCGTGCCGGAGGATTTCGGCGACACCGTTCACCTCTCACCGGCGGGCGGACGCCGCCTCGCTCATTTGGTCGCGGAGTCGATCCGCTCGATGACCGAGCCAAACCAAGTCGCTCTCGCTCGATGAAAACGGCGCTTCGGATTCTTTTCAGTCTCGTCATTGGCCTCGTCATCGGCGCCTTTTTTCATTACGTGCTCTACAAAATCTCGGTATCGGGAGAGCCCTTCATCTATTTCGCATTCTAGCCCCCGATGCCTCTTCGAGTTTCCATAGTCACACCCTCTTTCAATCAGGGGCGCTTCCTGGAAGAGACGTTGCAGTCTGTCCTCGGACAGAACAGCTCGCAGCTTGAGTACATCGTGATCGACGGGGGCTCGACGGATGAGAGCCGCGAGATTCTCCAGCGATATGGCGATCGACTCGTCTACTGGTGCAGCGAGCGGGATGCCGGGCAGTACGACGCGATCAACAAAGGCTTCGCGCGCTCGACTGGCGAGGTGATGGGCTGGCTGAACTCGGACGACAAGCACACGCCATGGACGCTTTCCATCGTGGCGGAGATCTTCGAAACCTTCCCGGATATCGAGTGGCTCACCACGCTCTTCCCGCTCCGCTGGGATAGCAAGGGTCGGGCGGTGCGTTGCTCACAGCGCCATGGCTTCAGCCGCGCGGCCTACCTGGCCGGCGAAAATCTGCCGACTGGAAAATGGTATGCGCCGGGGTGGCTGCAACAGGAGTCCACGTTCTGGCGGCGCTCGCTCTGGGAGCGGGCCGGCGGTCGGATCGATACGCAGTGGAAGATCGCGGCCGACTACGAATTGTGGCAGCGCTTTTTCCAGCACGCTGAACTGTATGCAGTCGATACCCCGCTCGGTGGTTTTCGCCAGCACGGCGATCAAAAGACGAATCAGCTCAAAAACGAATATCAGCGTGAAGCGATGGACATCCTGCGCAGAGGTGGCGGCGTGACTCCGGGCTACGTCAGGAGCTCGCTGCGTTCCGCAGCAGCGCGTCTCTGCCCGGATGTGTTGCGTCCGGTCGCCGCCCAATTCGGACTTTTGAACCCGTGCAAGCTTTGCCTGCGCCGGAAAGACGAGAGCGGCTGGCGCGTCGCCTCTACGCTGCATTGAATTCCATGGACTTTAGCGTTCTCAAAAAACTCATCCCGACCAAGCCTGTGGCAACGCTGGCCATCAACATGCGTTCCACCTCGGGGCCGTGGGGGGGGAGCAGTACCTTCGTCGCGCAGTTGCGGGCCTTTCTCCGCGCGCGCGGTTGGCGCGTCACCTATCAGCTCAGCCCGGGGGTCGACGCGATCTTCCTCATCGACCCGCGCGATGATCTGCAGCTCAAGGCCTTCGGCATGCCGGAGATCATCGCACACAAACAAAAGTATCCGCACGTGCAGGTGATCCATCGCGTGAACGAGTGCGACCAGCGCAAGGGCACCAGCTTCATGGACCCGCTGCTGGCGAAAGCCAGTGAACACGTGGACTACACCATCTTCATTGCGGAATGGCTGCGCGATTATCACGCCGCGCGGTGGTTCGATGTGAAGCGTCCGAACGCCGTCATCTATAACGGCGCCGATGCGGGCGTCTTCCACCCGATCGGCCAGCGAAAGTGGCAACCGGGCGAACCGATGCGCATCGTCACCCATCACTGGTCGGACAATCCGCTCAAGGGATTCGATGTCTACGAGCAAGTCGACAATCTCATCGCCGAGGGGAAGCTGCCTGGGTTCGAGCTCTGGATCATCGGGCGTTGGCCGAAACAGATCCAGTGGAAGGCTGCTCGTACATTTCCGCCGCTGGCCGGGCAAGCGCTCGCTGAGAAATTGCGGGAGTGTCACCTGTACATCACCGCCACGCGCTGGGAGCCGTGCGGCATGCATCACGTCGAGGGTGCGCAATGTGGCCTGCCGCTCGCCTACCACGAAGATGGCGGCGGTGTCGTTGAGGCGGGGTTGCGCTACGGCGTGGGCTTCCGCGACAATGTGGCGGAAGCTTTGAACGCAGCGCGCGACCGCTATTCCGAGCTGCATGAGCAGGTGCTCACCCGCATGCCTTCGGGCGATCGTATGGTGTTGAGTTACGCCGAGATTTTGCAACGTTTGCTAGCGGAACGAAATGGGCGCTGAGGCGGCAAAGATTATCGGTATTACCCTCGTGAAAAACGAGGATGTGTTCGTCGAGCGCGCAGTGCGCAATGCACTGGACTTCTGTGACCGGCTCATCATCGCGGACAATCACTCGACCGATCGGACTTACGAGATCGTATCGAAGCTGGCCGCGGAATTTCCGGACAAGATCGAGCTGCGCCGCGTCACCGACACGCGCGAGTCTCATTTCCTTGTCAGCGGCTTCGCGGGCACGCGCACGTGGGCATTTGCCGTCGATGGGGATGAAATCTACGACCCCGCTGGGCTGGCAAAATTGCGCGCCGAGCTGCTTGCCGGAAAATACGATGAATGGTGGGCGCTCTTCGGCAACGTGCTCAATTGCACGGCAGTCGATGAGGCGGCGGGAACGGCAGCGGGCTACCTGGCACCTCCCTGCCGGAGTATGACCAAGCTTTATAACTTTAATCTCATCGAAAGCTGGGATGGCGCGGTGACGCACGTGTTTGCGAACGGGACGATCAAATTTAAGCCCGGTTACGACGCCTCGCGTCGCCTGGACCTGCACGAGAAGATGAAGTGGGACGAGTCGCACTATCGCTGCCTGCACACCTGCTTCGTGCCGCGCAGCTCGCTTGATCAGGGTTCCGGTATGGCGCGACCGAATGTTTCCGAAAACCGGCGCAATGGCGTGACGACGCTCATCCGTAAAATGGTGAATCGTCTGCTGGGGAAACCCAATGTCTCGGAGTGGAAGATGGAGAAATATGCGCGCGGTCCGGTGGTGACGATCGATGCGCGGGCGTTTTTTCCGAAAGGTACGCGAGCGTGAGCAAGCGAGCGCTGGAGGTCGGTTTTGTCATCGATGGACTTCTCCCGCGCTGGCCGCGCGTGTGGCAGTGGGCGCGCGGGTGCCCGAGCGATTCCGCGGTGGGGCAGATGCGATTCGGTTGGGTGGCTGAGGCACTGCGTTGCCAAACGCGCTACAGCCTTTATCGCCCATGGCAGCGGTATGATGCGGTGGTCTTTTTGAAATCGATGAGTGCCGAGTGCCAGCAGCTCGCGGGGTCTCTCCGAAGCAAGGGGACGCGCGTGCTCTTCGACGTGAATGTGGATTACTTCACGGCGGCGGAGGGGACCTTTTACTACCGCGGCATGGCGCCCACCGAGCAGCAGACAGTGAATGCGCGGCGCATGGCTTCGCTCTCGGACGCACTCATCGCAGACTCGAGCCATCTGGCGAAGATCTGCAGCCAGCATCACGGCAATGTCCGCTGGATTCCCGACAACGTGAACATGCGCCACGTGCCGGCGCGGCGGCCGTGGAAAATGGGGGGAAAGCTGGATCTGTTGTGGAGCGGCGAGTCGGTGAAGCTTTTCGAATTGCTGCGCATTGAAGACGTCCTGCGAAAATTTGCGTCGCGTGTGCGGTTGGTGCTGGTGACCAACAGCCTTTCGGCGCTCGATCGCTGGTTTGAGCCTTGGAAAAGTCGCTTCGAGGCGCTGCTCGAGTCGATCGAGCATATGGTCATCCCGTTTGAATCTGTGGCTGCGCTGCTGCCGATTTACGCCCGCGGAGGCGTCTTCATTTCCCCGCGCTTCCTGGACAACACCTACAACTGGGGCCACACGGAATGGAAAATCGCCCTGCCGATGTCGTGTGGGCGCGTCGCGCTGGGTAGCCCGTTGCCGAGTTACCGCGATGTGGCGGGGCGCTCGGGAGGCAGTGGGCTGCGGCTTTGCGAGACCGATGGCGATTGGGAGGCAGTGCTCGAATCGATGCTCAGCGGCGCGTTCGATTTCGAAACCGAGGAAGAAGCGGCGCGCGCCGTGGTGGAGAAACACTACAGCACGCCGGTGGTAGCCGCACAGCATGCGGAATTCCTGGCGGAGGTTTGCGGGCGATGAAAGTGGCCTTCCTTTACATGAAAGGCCGGTTGGCCCGTCTGCCCGAGGTGGAGCGCGGCGCAGCACCAACGGAATTCTTTTATGGCGCCATCGAGATGGCGCGTCGTGGTTTCGAGGTGCAGCACTTTGAGATCGACCCCGATCGACCGGCCACGCTCGGAGATCGCGTGATGGGCCGCCTATGGCCGCGAGCCACGCGGCCGGTGAAGATGGATCCAAGCGTGGTCACTCAAGTGCATGGCCTTGCGGAGAAACTGAACGCAGCGGATTGCCTGGTGGCGACCGGCGGAAACATCGCCTACGCGCTCGCGGCTTTGTCGTGCCTCGACGTCATTCGCAAGCCGATTATCGGCATCCAGTGCGGCGTATTGCATTTCAAGCACGGCTATCTGCGCCGGGAGATCTCCGCGTCGCTTTTGCGCCGCATGCATACGCTGCTTTTCGGTGAGGCGGAGTTGCAGCCGATGCGCTCCTTTTTCCAACTGCCAGCCAACGCGATCTCGGTGAATCTCTTCGGCGTGGATGCGCAGTTCTGGCGGCCCGATCCGGCCGTGAAACGCGACATCATGCTCTCCATCGGCAATGACGGACGGCGCGACTTCAAGACGCTTGTAGATGCGGCACCGAAGATCGATGCGCCGGTGCATATCATCACGAAGCTTCCGTTGCCGGAGACGTTGCCTCCGAATGTCGTTCATCATCGCGGTTCGTGGCATGGAGCCGAGCTTTCCGACGAACGCCTGCGGGAACTCTACCAGCGGGCGCGTGCCGTCGTTGTGCCACTGCATGCCAGCAACCAGCCGTCCGGCCAGAGTGTCACCCTGCAGGCGATGGCTTGTGGCGCGCCAGTCGTGCTCACGGAGACGGAAGGCCTATGGTCGCACGAGCAGATGAACGAAGGTCAAAATGTCTTGTTCGTTCCCCCTCATGACCCTGAACGGCTGGCCGAACGCGTGCGGGAGGTGATCGGTGATACTGCACTCATCACCCGACTGGGGAAGGCCGGTCGTGAGACGGTTGAAAACTCAGGAAACATCGAGCTTTTCGCAGATCGTGTGGCACGGCAGTGCGAGGGTGTGACTGGAAAGTCTCGAATGGCGAATCAGTTCTGCTAGCAAGAAGTATCCGCGCCTCCCGCTGCGACTTACAACCATGCTCAAAGACTACTGCATCCCGAAAAATGAATCCGGCTCCGAAGAGGAGTTCGTTGGCGAATTCTGGGATGAGCGCTGGGCGAAAGCAGTGGATGATCTCGCCGCACGCAGGGCGAAGATGGTGCAGCATCCCTACTATCCGCTGCTGAAGGAGGCGATCGCCAAGAGGCCGGGTGGGCGCGTGCTCGATTGCGGCTGCGGCATGGGCGAATGGACAGTGCAGCTCGTGGAAGAGGGAGTCGATGTCGTGGGCATCGATATCGCGGCGAAGCGCATCGAATTGCTGGCGCAACGTTTTGGTGAGACGCGATTCCGTCGCGGCAGTTTTCTTGAGACAGGCCTTCCGGCGGAGAGCTTCGACGTGATTTTCAACTGGGGTGGTGCGGAGCATTTCGAGGCCGGGTTGCAACTGGCCTTCAGCGAAGCGTGGCGCGTGCTCAAGCCGGGCGGCTATTTTCTCGCGTCCACACCGGCGCACAATCTCCGGCACATGCTGCGGGGTTTTCGCACGCCACCGCAGGAGAATTGCGCGGCGAACCGCCGGTTTTACCAATACCGCTTTACCAAGGCGGAAATGCACGCCGAGCTGGCGGCGGCGGGTTTCGAAGTGGAGCGCATTCTCTTTCTCGATTCGCACGAAGGTGCGCGCCGTTGGCTGAGCGAATGGATGCCCGACGGAAGCGCGCGTAATGGCCTGGCAAAGATCGTGGGCGCTGTGGCACCTGGCTGGATGCTCGGGCATATGATCTTCGGCATCGCGCGGAAACCGGATACGGCGAATCGCGCCTGAGCGATGGCCTTTCGGGAGATGCTCCAAAACTACAGCACGCGTGCGCTCGCGGCGTTGCGAATTCCCGGTGCGCCGCTAAGGGTCGTCGGTGAGGTGGAAACGCTCGACGCCATCCGCGGGCGCCGCGCTTCCATCGCGCGCTATGGCGATGGCGAGCTGGAGATCATGATCGGTGGCGGGATCTATTTTCAGGAGCAAGATCTTGAGCTCGCTCGACGGTTGCGAGTCATCTTGCGCTCGCCAAAGCCGAACTTTCTGATCGGCATTCCGAATTTCGACGCATTGCAAATCAAGACTCAGGGGCGCAAGGGAAGCTGGCAGCGTTATCGGCGGATGTTTTCGCACTTGGTGCGGCGCGGAAGGGAATACTATTCCGCATTTGTCTCGCGCCCGGCCAGCATCGTGGGGTTGGAGTCAGCGGAGTATTTCCAGCAGTGGCAGTCGATCTGGGAAGGGCGCGAGGTGGTGGTCGTGCATCATTCCGCCGCCACTGCGGAGCATGTCCTTTTCCGCAATGCGCGCGGGGTGCACTTCGTCCTGTGTCCGGCGCAAAATGCCTTTCGTGACTACAGAGCGGTCCTCGCGCAGGCAGCGGATCATTGCACCCGGCCGGACGTGCTATTCCTCATCGCGGCTGGGCCGACCGCCGGTGTGCTAGCGTGGGACCTGGCAGAGCGCGAAGTGCAAGCGCTCGACATCGGCCACCTTACGGCCGCCTACGATGAGTTCATGGAGAAGCGCTGAACATGTCCACGGTGCTCGACACGATCTTCCCTCCCGGTATGCGTTCGCACGTTTGGCGTTTGCTGGAGTTGCCGGAGCGGCTCCGATACCGGCGGCAGTTGAAGGCGCTTGTGCTCACGCCCCATCGTGGAGTGCCGGCGTTGAATTATGGCGATGCACTCACTCCCGATAGTGCGGGGTTGGTCCATGGCGGGCGGGTGAAGCTGCTGCACCTCGCGGAGGAGTTCGCGCCGGCGACGGCTGACTTCAATCTGCTCTATCTCGTGAGCAGCGCGCCGCCGAAATTCGCGCTCGATCTGGTCGACTGGGCGAAAAGCCGTGGCGTGAAATTCGTCTGGAATCAAAACGGGGTCGCCTATCCGGCGTGGTATGGTACGCGGGTCGATGAGCTGAATGCGCCGATGCGCGTCTTGCGTGAGCGGGCCGACTACATTTTCAACCAGAGCGCGTTTTGCGAGGCCTGCGCGCAGCGATTCCTCGGCGAAGTGAGCACGCCCTCGGAGATCGCGTTCAACTGCGTGGACATGGTGCAGTTCCAGCCCGCAGAGCCGCCGGACACGAGCGTGTGCCGGCTGCTGGCTGCCGGTTCGCATCACGAGAACTATCGCGTGCTGTCTGTGCTCGCGACCGTGGCGGAGTTAAAGCGGCGAAAGTTTCCCGTGCAGTTGAATCTCGCCGGTCGGTTTATGTGGCCGGGTGCGGAGGAGGAAGTGGCGAAAGCCTTGCGTGATCTCGATATCGCGGAGCTGGTGCAGCGCACGCCGGGCTATCGGCAGGAAGAGGCGCCGGCGATTTATCGGGCCGCGCACATTCTCCTGCATTCGAAATACAAGGACCCGTGCCCCACGGTACCGATCGAGGCGATGGCCTGTGGCGTGGCGGTCATCGGCTCGGCGAGCGGCGGTATGCCCGAGCTCGTGGGCGAGGATGGTGGCGTGCTCCTCGATGTGCCGGAGAGCTGGGAGAAAAATTACTGGCCGGCGCCCACCGCCATGGCTGACGCCGTGGAAGGGATCATGAGTCAGTGGGCGCAGTATCGTGAATCGGCTCGGGCTCGCGCCGTGGCCCGGTTCTCGAAGGAAGGCTGGCTGGCGCAACATCGGCGGGTATTCCAAAAGCTCGTGGCAGTGTGATGGAGACATCGTCTGCAAATCCTGCGGTGACCGTGCTCTTGCCGGTGCGCAACGGCAGTGCCCATTTGCCTGCGGCCTTGGAGAGCATTTTCGCGCAGACATTCACCGATTTTGAGCTGCTGGTCATCGACGACGGCTCGACGGACGCCACGCCTGAGATCCTGCGTGCGGTGAAAGATCCGCGGCTGCGGGTCGTCACGAATCCGCAGAACATCGGACTCGTCCCCGCGCTGAATCGAGGGCTGGAGCTGGCTCGCGGGGAGTTTATTGCGCGGCAGGATCACGATGACATCAGCCTGCCGGAGCGGTTGCGGAAACAGGTGGAGTATCTGCGCGCACATCCGCAGTGCGTGCTGGTGGGTACGGAGGCGACGCAGACGGATGGACGGGGGCGAAAGATGTATCGGCTG
This sequence comes from Chthoniobacter sp., assembly GCA_041287745.1. Taxonomy (GTDB): domain Bacteria; phylum Verrucomicrobiota; class Verrucomicrobiia; order Chthoniobacterales; family Chthoniobacteraceae; genus Chthoniobacter. The sequence goes on from JBGGMZ010000418.1 coordinate 28,980, forward strand.
CTGCGTCCTCACACCGCGGAGGAGATCCGCTGGTATCTTTGCTTCGATAACGCGTTCATCCATAGCTCGGTGATGTTCCGCCGCGCGGTGGTGCGGCAAGAGTTCGGCGGTTACGCCCCGTCGTACCATTCGGAGGACTACGCGCTGTGGTCGCGTATCGCCCGCGCGCGGGAAACGGCGAATCTGGCGGAGCCGCTGCTGCTCTATCGCGAGCATTCGTCGTCGGTCACGCAATCGATGTCCACGGCGGATACGTCTGTCTTCGAGGATGCGACGTGCACCATTCGGACGGAGAATCTGCAGGCATTGCTCGGTGGCGAGACCGGCGCGAAATACAATTGGGTTTTAGCGAAGGCGGCGCGCGTCCTGTCGAGTTATCGCCGTGATTTCAATGCGGCGTCAGTGGACACGTTTCTCGAGGTCTACAAGCAGTTGCTGGCGCTGCGCTTTCGTCCGGGCAATTTCGATTCGTGGGAATTGCCGCAGGAGTTTCGACGGGTGGTGGCGATCCAATATGCGGAGCTGGCGTATCGCGCGTTGCCGGTGGCGCGTGGGAAAGCAGTGGGGTTGTTTCGCCGCGCGTATCGGCTTTGTCCGGAGCTGATGAGCGTGTTGCCCTGGACGCGGATTGCGGCGTTGTTTTTGTTGGGCGAAGGAGCGCGGAAGGTGGTGCGGGCGATTACTGGGCGGTGATGGGATCACGCCCCCTGCATGTCATCCTTCGGCTTCGTTACGCTCCGCTCAGGATGACGCTGAGGAGGAAGAGGGAAGTATCGCTCGGAGTTCCGCGCCGATGGTGGTGAGCGCGTAGCGTTCGCGAACGCTTTGGCGGGCTTGGGCGCCGAGTTGCGCGCGGAGCTCGGCGGAATCGCGCAGGCGCAGGAGAAGCGATTGGATGGCGTCGCCGTCTTCGGGCTTCAGGAGGAAGCCGTTCACGCCATCCTGCACCTGCTCGAGCATGCCGCAGGCGGGGTTGACGATCACAGGTAGGCCGGCAGCCTGAGCCTCGAGCACGACGTAGGGAAACGCGTCGAGATCGGAGAAATGCACAAAGGCATCGTGCTCGCGGTAGAGCCGCGAAACGTCGCTGACGAAGCCGGGGAATTGCGCGTGCTTTGCGTGGCGCGCACAGAAGGTTTCCCACGCGATGCCAGCGCCGGCGATGGTCATGGTGATGCCATTCGCCGTGAGGAAGGCGCCGCAGGTGTCGAGGAATCGGCCGAGGGCGGCGACCTTTTGTGGGTAGTTGAAATTCGTCACGGAGAGCAGGCGCAGGGTCCGCGATTCCTGATGCTCGCGCGGAGGAAAGCTCTCGAGATCCACGGGGATGCGGACGATGGAGGCGCGCTGCTGGATGCCGAGGCGCTGCACGATCCAATCGGAGACGGGCACGAAACGATTCACCGCGGCAAAAAGCGGGCGGTCGAGCAGCCACGAGACTCCGGCGCGGAGGAGTTGCGGCCACTCACGTTGCTGCCAGTGGAAACGGAGCTGGTCGTGCGTTTCCGCAAAGGGATCGCCCCGCAGGCGAAGGTAGACGGGATGGCCGAGCATTTTGGCCACGAGGAGGATGAGCCCAAGGAATACCGAGCTCATGTCCGTGAAGACCACGGCGTCAGGGTTGTCGCGCACGATCTTCCAAATCTCTGGTAGGAAGCGGGTGTGCGCGTTCCTGTGCTTTTGCAGATCCTCCCAGTCGAGGACGGCGCAATTGATGCTTACGGCCGCGAGCGGGCGGACGATCTCGCGCTGGCCGCGTTCGCCGGTGATGATGGCGACGACGTTAGCCACGGCGTGGGAAGAGCAGCATCCACCTGGAGCAGAGTCTGCTTCCGGTGATGGAAAAAGGAAAACGCAGAGGCGCAGAGACGCAGAGAGCGCAGAGGAAGAAGGAACAGCATTCTTCTCCGCGACCTCTGCGTCTCTGTGTCTCTGTGTCTCTGCGTTTTTCAAATCCATGGCAAACGGCGAGCGCTTGGATTCAGTTTTGCCGCATTGGATATGTGCTCCCCGTTTCATTTTGCCGGTTCGTTTTCGATCTCGATTTCGTCGAGCCAGCATTTCGCGGCGGTACGACCGGGCGAGGAGAAGCCGACCCACTTCAGCACTTTCATGTCGGCCTTTTCAAATTTCAGACCGTCGAAATGTTGCGGCGCCTTGCCGGGAACGGTGAGCGTGCAGTTCCAAGTGGCGTCACTGTCGGCGCCGAGCTTGGCGGTAATTTCCACGTGCACCCAGGCGTTGGCAGGCAGTTCGGTGAGCGTCTTTCCATTGCCGCGGATTACGCCTTTGACGAAGTCGAGCCGCGGGCCGGTGTGATAAGGCGTGGCGTCGTCGCGCCATTCGAACGTGAGCTGGTAGTCCGGCTCCATGCGCACGTCGAAGGCCGTGCGGGTCGTGCCACGTTCGTGGCCGGGACTGTAATAGAAGTGCGGTTCGAAGGCTGGTTCCACATCCGGGCCATCGGTGAGTTGCAGGCAGCGCTGACCCTTGCTCGGCTGCTCGGCCACAACTTTGATCAGGCCCGGCTTCTTTGCCGAGACACGAGCACGCGCGGGTGGTCCGCCGACGGCCGTCGTCTCGAACCCATCGTGCAATTCCAGCGGTGGTGCTTTCGGCTTGAGGCCAAATTTCATCGGCGGAAATTCCTCTGCGCCGAGCTCGCGCCATTTCGCATCGCCCGTGACGCCGGCCTTTTTCCAGTCGAATGGGACGAAGCCGATTTTCAGCGCTGGCGATTCCGGGCGCAGCGTCCAGTCGCCTTTTTCCGGTGCGACAAAGAGCGGATCGGCGACCAGCGAACCGGTGTCCCGTCCCATGAATTGCCAGTCGGCCCAAGATTTACCCGCGAAGTCGGGAATGGGGCCATCGGGTTTCCAGTAAATGTTGTTCGCGAGGAAGACGCGGCCGTCATCCCAATTCTTGTCCACATGGGCGAAGAGGCGTCCATCGCCCATGAGCACGATGTTGCGCTCGAAGGCGAAGGCGAGGAAATCCTCGGGGCGGCTGCGGCGGACGTGCTCCTCGGCGCAGTAGGCGATGATGTTGTTGCGGATGATATTTCCCCGCCCGTAGTGCTGGTGATAGCCGGCGTCCTGCGTGTGATGGACGAGATTGTTTTCCCACACGATGCCGGTCGAGCCTTCATCGTTGTACATTCCCCAGGCGCCATAGCTGCCGCAGCCTATGTCGTGGATGTGGCAGCCGCGAATGGCCGTGCCGGGTTGCGGACCGAGCGTGTAGACCGCGCCCATGTCGCTGAGCACCGCCCAGCCGAGATGATGCAGGTGGCAATCCTCCACGAGATTGCGCGCGCAGGGCGTTGGCTTGTAGCCCCACGTCCAGCCGATGCTGATCGCGGAGTAAAAGAAATCCGCGATGTCGCAGTGGCGGATCGTGCAATCGCTGGCGTGGAAAATGAGAACGCCGATGGCGCTGAGGAAATAGCGGCCGCCGGTGTGGATGATGCAGTTGTCCACTGTCACAAAGCTCGTCTGGTCACGATCGCTGCCCACCTTAGGGTCGCCGATCTTTACGCCACCGGCGCCGAGATCGTGCAACCAGCAATCACGCAGCGTCACGTCGCGGCAGCCGCGATGCAGCCAGATGACATTCGTCATCGTGTGGGCAAACTCGCACTTCTCGAAGCTGACATTGTGCAGGCCATCCGCCTCGATCGCACCCCCCAGCGGTTCCTCAGCTTGGTGGAATCCCACACCTTTTTCCGGCAGCGCGTAGGCTTGGTGCTCGAATTTCAGGCCGCGGAAATGCAGGTCGTGAATGAGGCCTTCGTCCTTCGCCGGATCGCCCTTGAAGAGCAGCCATTGCGAGGCGAGCGGCATCCAGGCCTCCACCGACTCCAGCTTTTCGCCCGGCCGAGGCTTGTAATAAAGAGTGCCATTGCGCGCGAGGAACCAGTCGCCGGGCTCAGTCACTGCGCTGCGCAGGTTTTCGAAATAGAGACGGTGAAAGGGCTCGAGAGAAAAGAAGTTCCGCACGCCGCCGGTGAATTGCAGCGTGCCATTCTCGATGTTCACACCCGCGATACGATGCCGCGTTTCGTTCCACGAGTGGAGGACGACGACGTTGACATCGTGCAATTCTTCCGCGCTCAAGCCGCGCAGGATTTCTGCATCCTTCGGCGCGACCTGCAGCATGGTCTGCTGCGGTGGCCCGGCGAGGGGAATGCCCGGCAGGGCTTCCAGCGGCTGGCCGGTGGCCTGGAAGTAATCGTCCTTCGGCAGGCGGGCGCGAGTGGCGCGCTGGCCATTGATCCAGAGGGTTTCAAAGCGGATGCCTGGCTCGACATGCGCGGTCCAGAGGCCGTCCGCTTCCACTTTCCAGCCGGTGATCTTCTTGCCGCCGGTGAAGACCGGCTTCGCGCCCGGCGCTGCCACATAAGTCACGCAGCTGTCCTGCGGTTCGAAGGCGACCGCCTCGGTGAATGCATAAGTGCCATCGGCCACGAGCACGGTGATCGGTTCGTTCGCATTCGCCGTGTGCGCATGGCGGGCCGCGTCACGTGCGGTGGTAAGATCCGGGATGGCCGTGCCGGGCTTCAGCTCCAGCGTAAGGGCATGTGCGGAGGCGAGACTGGTGAGCAGCAGAGCGAAGGAAACGAGGCGCATGGGTCGGTCGGTTCATCTTAGGGAGGCCGATCGCCGCCTGCCGACATTATTTGATGAGGCCTGCAGATGGCCCCCATTTTGGCCGCTCAACCCAGCCCAATGCGGTTGGATTCTCCGCCAGAACCACAACGGGTTTCAGCCACGAACTTGCGTGGCGGGACACTATTTCAATTTCGCATCCGAAAGATCCACATGCAGTGCCGGTGTTGGTTTGCTGCTGATGGAAGCTTGGGTGATTTTGCCTGTCGCGGTAATCTCGCCGCCTTTCTTGAGCGCACTGGCCTTGGTATTTTCGCTCACGTCGAAATGTACCCAAAGATAGGTGATCAAGTTCGTGCCGACTTCCGAGACATGCTTTTCCTCGGCTCGCGCCCGGTAGCCAGTATCGTTCTGGCCGCGGGTCTCTTTTTCGATCAGGTCGATCTTGAAGGTGAGTGCCGCCTGGCGTCCCTGGACCTTGGTCCGTAGAAGATCGGAAGCTTGAGTAGCGGCGTTGTCGCGAGTCGCGCCGTTGCGGAGCGCGTTGATCACATTGTGGGGAGTTTCGGCGAGGATTTGTTTGAGGTCGGTGATATTGCCACCGGCTGGGGTAGCGTCCTCGGCGAAGACCGTGAGAGAGGAAATGAGAGAGAGGCTGCAGACAGCAAGCCGGAGGAGGGATTTCATAGGAGGCGAATGGAACGGGATTATACTTCTCGGGAGATTACTGCTTGGCCGGCAACTGAGCCTTTAGCGAACTGGTCATGGACCGCATTTCGTCGAGCTTGGGGACGTTGCCGGTGTAGGTCTTGTTTTTTCCGCCGTAGCCTGCCGCATCGTAGAGAGTGACGGTCACGCCTTCGGGAATCTTCATCGACTGGATGCTATCGTTCGGGATCCCCAGCTTTTTCAGTTCGGCGTCATTGATCAACTCTGCGGGCACCGGCACGCGGTAAGCGCGACCCTTGAAATTCTCCTCAAGGAAAAACTGCACGTAATACTTTCCGGAGCGTTTGACTTCGGTCTCGCCGAGCGGCTTGGGTGTAGCGGGGGGAGCAGGAGTCTGCGCCGAGATGCGAGGGGCAAAAGCCATGATGCCGAGTGCCGCCAGGACCAGAGAGAAGTGCTTCATAGGGGAGCTGGGTACGGCTCGATGTGTAAACAGCGGCATACAGAAGGGCAATTCAATTGCGGAGGCATCACGCCTATCGCCCGGGAGAAACTGAGCGCCCAGCCGGGGATGCGACTTCTCGGCCGCCGGTCTGCCGGAAAACTTTCCGGAAAAATTGATGAGATTCTGAGGTGGCACTGGGTTATCCAGCGAGCATCCTCTCCATTCGCTACGTCATGACCACTCACAGCAGCGCCTCTCCCCATTGCATTTCGACCGCACCTTCCCGGCAGTGGTCGGCGAGGACCTGTTACGTCCTGTTCGCCGTTCTCGCTGTTGCCATGGGAATGAGCTTGGGAGGGAGCGTCTATGCCGCCGACGTGCAGGAAGTGAAGATCGGCACCCTGCACGGACAGCTGAAGTTCGACGTCGAGCAGTTTCAGGTGAAGCCTGGTGCTACGGTCCGCCTTACCCTCCGCAATACCGACGAGATGCAGCACAATCTGCTCATCCTCACTCCTGGTGACGACAAGCCCCTGGCGGTGGCGCAAAAGGCTTGGGCGCTGGGGGAAAACGCGATTAAGAAGCAATTTGTGCCGGATGGTCCGGACGTGCTTTTCCACACGCGGGTCGTCGATCCGCAGCAATCGGACACCGTGGAATTCGTCGCCCCGCAGCAAGAGGGCGACTATCCATTCGTCTGCACGCTGCCGGGGCACGCCTTTACCATGAAAGGGAAGATGCGGGTGAGCAAAGCGGACGCGCCGGCGATCGTGGCGGCGAAGGAAGGAAACGGCGGCAAGGAAGTCACGGACGCGAAATTCCACGTGCATGTCATGGACGAACCGAAGGTCATTCGTGCTTTCGTGGATGGCGGGCCGGCCCGCTCGATCTCAGTCGGGCTGCCCGGCGGCATCAATTATCTTTTCGACGCGGAGCAATGCTACGTGCGTTTCGGTTGGCGGGGGATGTTCCTCGACGTCGGCCCGAACGTCGGGCGCAACGCGAGTGACCGCGGCGGCGGCTGGTGCAAGATTCTCGGTGAGAAGTTCGAGCTCGGTGACTCTGGCTTTCCCATCAGCGTCGGTGCGCGGGATGCGAAGCAGGAAGTGAAATTTGCCGGCTATCGCGTGCGCGGAAAAGAGGTGCCGCAATTTTACTTCACCATCGATGGCCAGCGTGTGACGCAAACGATCCGCTCCGCGCCAGAGGGCGTGGGACTGCAATCGGAATTCGAGTTCGAGCGCGCTCCCCGCGGACCGGTCTACTTTTATGTTTCGCCGCATCGGCTGTTGCTCTCCTCTTCCGCAGGCACATGGCACGATGGCCGCCTCGAGTTGCAGGCTGGCGAGGCCAAAAAATTCACAGTCACCATCGTTCGCGAGGAAAAAGACGCGGCGAAATCCAAGACCCCCAACGTAGCCCCATGAAAAAGCTCATCCTCAGCGCCATGCTCGGTGTGCTGCTCCTGGCAAAAAGCAGTGCCGAGCCGAAGTTGCCTGCCGGCTATTCAGTCGAGACCATTTCGATCCCGCCGGAGATTACGCTCAACGTGGGCGGCCTCGCTTTCACGCCGAAAGGCGATCTGCTCATTTCCACCCGCGAGGGAGAAGTGTGGCGCTATCGCGATGGACATTGGTCCCTTTTCGCCAGCGGACTGCACGAGGCGTTGGGACTCTATGTCGATCCCAAAACGAGCGACGTCTGGGTCATGCAACGGCCGGAACTCACGAAGCTCATTGATGAGGATGGCGACGGCAAAGCCGACATCTATCAGACCGTAAATGCGGACTGGGGGTTGACCGACAATTATCACGAGTTTGCCTTCGGCCCGGTGCGCGACGCGCAGGGGAATTTCTACGGCACGCTGAATACCACGTTGAGTTGGGTGGGCTGGGCAAAGAGCGACCGGTGGGACATCGGTCGGGTGCATGATAGCAAGATGGGTCGGGCGACGCGTTATCGCGGCTGGTGCTTCCAGGTCACTCCGGAAGGGAAGTTTGTGCCGTATGCTTCCGGGCTGCGCTCGCCGGCAGGCATCACGATCAATCAGCGGAACGAGATTTTTTACACCGACAACCAAGGCGACTGGAATTGCACCTCCAGCCTGCACCAAGTGATCAAGGGTCGATTCTACGGCCACCCGGCATCGCTCGCGGATGATCCGGCCTACGCAGGGCGGAATCTCGATCGCATCACCGAGGAGGAGTACGATCATCTGCGCTCGCGCCCCGCGGTCTACCTGCCGCACCAGGAGCTATCGAGTTCGCCGGGCGAACCGGTATTTGACGAGACGGGTGGAAAATTCGGACCCTTCGGCCACCAGGTTTTCATCGGCGACCAGACCAAGTCCAATGTCATGCGGGCATGGCTTGAGCGCGTTGGCGGCGAGTATCAAGGGGTGGTCTTCGACTTTGTCGATCCACTCCAGTGCGGTGTCGTCCGCAATCGATTTGCGCCCGATGGCAGCCTGTGGGTCGGCCAGACAGGACGCGGCTGGCGCTCGGTGGGAGACAAGATCTTCGGCCTGCAGCGGATCGTCTGGGACGGCAAAACCGTCCCGATGGAAATGCTTTCGGTCAGCCTGACGAAGACCGGTTTTCGCATCCAGTTTACCAAGCCGGTTGACCGGGAAGCTGCCGGGAAGATCGAGAATTACGCGATCAAGCACTGGGGCTACATTTACCAGGCGGAATATGGCTCGCCGAAAGTGGGTCTCACGGAGTTGAAGCCGACCGCAGTGAAGGTTTCAAGCGACGGCCTGACGGCCGAATTGGAAATGCCATTGATCAAAGAGCAGGTCTACCAACTCACGCTGGCCAACATTCCCAGTGCGAATGGTGAAGCCATGACCAATCCTACCGGCTACTACACATTGAACCGCTTGCGGGAGTAGGACGCCTCGCACGGGTCCCCATGATTACCCTTTTTCGGCTCTGCCGGAGGTGGGGAAGCGCCGTTTTGAGATGTCGCGGCCAGAAAATGTTTACTTGATCGAAACTGGCTCGATTTCATCCTCCTGCCCTTCATGGTCTCCTCCCTTGTTCCTCCTATTTCGCGGCGTGCTTTTCTTGCCACCAGTCTTTCGGCTGCGTGCGCCTTATCCCGGGGTTTGGCGGAATCGTCACCAGGTGGGAGCATTGCGACTTTGCCTACGGCGAACGCTTTTTCGCCGCTCAAGAAGAAGCTCTCCGAAGGAAAATCTGCCACGCTGCTCATCATCTCCGACAGCACGGGATACAAGGAAACTTCCGGCACGCGGCGATTCATTCGTTGGCTGGCTGAGCAATTTCCATCGCACCGGGTCACGGAGCTTTATTGGGCGGAGTGGGTGACGAGTGCGCCGACCGGTCCGAAGAACTACGGCCAGCCGATCGTGATTGCGGAGGGGAAGACGCAGGCAACGCTCACGATTCTCGATGCTGTTTTGCCCGGGGCGTTTGGGCAGGGATTCGTCGATGGCTCCCGGTGGGCCAATATGATCGCGCCGCTCAACAAAGAGGCGCCCGATCTCATCCTCTGGAATCACGGGCACAATCATCAGGCGGCCATCGCGGTGGCGCAGTCGCCTTATGGACGCGGAACGATCCTCGCGCCGCTCGGGCGGGTAGGGATGGAGTTTCCGCACACGCCGCAGGCAGCCATCGTGCAGAATCCATGGCGGGACAACGATGGTTACGAGAGGGTTCGCGGTTGGTGGCTGGTGGCGGCGAAAGCGATGCCTGCGCTGACGCTCGTCGATGGCTACACGCCTTTCCTCGCGCAGCAGAAAGCTGCCGACCTCTACAAGGACAACGTCCATCCAAGCGACAAAGGCTATGAGCTGATCCACCAGCAATTGGTCGCTGCGTGGGAAGCGACTGCTCTGCAGGCGGAAGTGCCTACCGACAACTGGGCCAACTTACCCGCGGAGTCCCTGGTCGCGAATGGCGATCTCGCCGACTGGAGCGGGGATGTGCCGAAGAATTGGCGGCTCATCCACGGCGCATCCGTGCGTAAGGATCACGAGCGCACTTTCCGTGGCGCGCCTTATTCGCTGGCCCTCACCGGAGCCACGCAAAATGACGGGCTGCAGGTGAGCATCACAGGCGAGACCCTGGCCAGGGTGAAGGGCAAGACCGTCAGCTTCGCCGTGTTGTGCTACGTGCCGAAAGAGGCGGAGCAGGACATTCAGATCAAATTTACCACCAGCTCCAGTGATCAGGTCACCGGCTCGATCCAGTTTGCCCGGGACAATTGGAAATGGATCGTCATGGCGGGCTGTGCCGTGCCTGCGGAGGCGAGCCTGGCATTCGTCAGCATCATGCGCTCCTTTGCCAAACCGCCCACCGAGGCGCCTTTCTATATCCAGAAGCTGGTCATCGTGGAAGGCGACAGCCCGCGAGGCGGAATCTGAAGGAGAATGCCCTCGGATGGGAAGGCGCGGCTAAGCTTTCAGGCGGTCCATCCGTTTCGCCGTTAGTTACTTAACCCAGACACAGAATTCCATTTGCGCCCGAACGCGAACGGGTGTGATAGTAGTCCCCCTTATGACTCTGACCGAAAAAGTGCTCGCGCGCGCCAGTGGCAAAGCGCATGTCCAAGCTGGCGATAACGTGTGGGTGAATGTCGACGTCCTCATGACCCACGACGTCTGCGGCCCGGGCACGATCGGCGTCTTCAAGCGGGAGTTCGGCAAGGCGGCCAAGGTTTGGGATCCGAAGAAGCTCGTGATCATCCCAGATCACTACATTTTCACCGCCGACTCCATGTCGAACCGCAACGTGGATATCCTCCGCGATTTTGCCAGGGAGCAGGGGCTTCCCTATTTCTACGACGTGATCGATGATCCGAACGGCCACTGGAAGTTTGACGCCGGCCAGGGCCAGCTCAAGAAGCAGTATGGCAAGAGCTACACCGGCGTGTGCCATACCACGCTGCCGTGGAAGGGTCACACCCGCCCGGGCGAAATTCTTTTCGGCACCGATTCTCACACCTGCATGGCGGGCGCCTTCAATCAGTTCGCCACCGGCATCGGCAACACCGACGCGGGCTTCATCCTCGGCACGGGCAAACTGCTCGTGAAGGTGCCGGAGTCGATGCGCTTTTTCCTCGAGGGCGAGCTGCCCCCGGGCTTGATGGCCAAGGACGTGATCCTGCACGTCATCGGCGATATCGGCTTCGACGGTGCCACCTATCGTGCGATGCAATGGGAAGGCCCCGGCGTGAACTCGATGACCATGGACGACCGCATGACCATCGCCAATATGGCGATCGAAGCCGGCGGCAAGAACGGCATCTTCCCCTTCGACGAGAAGACCGACGCCTACGTGAAGGAGCGCGTGACCGAGAACGGCACGAAGAACACCTACGAGCCCGTGGAAGTGGATGGCGACCAGAAGTTCGTCTACGACAAGGTGTTCGATCTCGCGAAGCTCGAGCCTACGGTGGCCTGCCATCCGGACCCAGGCCAGCGCAAGACGGCGAAGGAACTGTCCAACGTCTCGTTGGACCGCGCCTACATCGGCTCATGCACCGGCGGCAAGACCAGCGACTTCCTCGCTTTCGCCCGGGTAGTGAAGGGCAAGTCGGTGAAGATCGATACCTTCGGCGTGCCCGCCACGACCAAAGTGGTGCAGGAGCTGAAGGACACGCAGTGGGATGGCCAGAGCGTTTGGAATATTCTCGAGAGCGCCGGTGTGCGCATGACGGAGAATGCCTCTTGCGCCGCGTGTCTCGGCGGTCCGGTCGATACCTTTGGCCGCATGAATACGCCCATGAAGTGCATCAGCGCCACGAACCGCAATTTCCCTGGCCGCATGGGCCACAAAGAATCGCAGGTCTTCCTCGCGTCGCCCTACACCGTGGCGGCGAGCGCGCTCACCGGAAAGATCACCGATCCCCGCGAATTCGTTGGCTAAGAGCGAATGAGTGTGGCCCCGGCCCGAAGTCGAAGACAGCCCCCAAGTTTCCGACATTCCCCGATGTTCCGACCGTCGTTTTTTCGTCTCATCCGAAGCCTTTTCCTGATGATTTCCCTGGCCGCCTTCAGCGCTTGCGAGTCGCAGAATACCGTCCCCTCGGGGTCGAAGTTTGTCGTCTCGGCAAACAAGACGGCCTTTTACAAATTCGGCCCAGCGCAATCGTTCGGGCCGGATTTTGTGCTCCCTGAAGGAGCGCGACTCACGATGCTGGAGCATACCTTTGGTTACAGCCACGTGATGACCGAGGACGGCACGGGGGGCTTCGTCTCCACCGACGACATCAAGCCCGCGCCGGTCTCCTACAGCACCTCGCGCAACGTCTCTACCAATTACACCTCGCAGTTGAAGCGCCCGATGTTCGATAAGCCGAGCTCGACGGAGAAGCACAGCAATGTGCCTTCCAACGCCAGTTCGCCGCTCTTCGACCAAAGCGACACACCGCTGCCCCAAAATTCCGAACCGCCGAAACGCCCGCCGGGCTTCCGCTTTTAAATCCGCCTCACCATTCCCGTTATGTCCAATACCATCACCAGCCCTGTCTACGTCGTTAAGGACAATATCGACACCGACCAGATCATTCCCGCGCAGTATCTCACTCTCGTGCCGACCATCGCCGAGGAGTATGAGAAGCTGGGCAGCTATGCGATGATCGGTCTGCCGGACGATCAGTATCCCACGAAGTTCGTGCCTGAGGGCGGAATCAAGACGCCCTACAAGATCGTGATCGCGGGACGCAATTACGGCTGCGGCAGCTCGCGTGAGCACGCACCCATTGCGCTCGGTGCTGCAGGAGTCGAGGCGGTGATCGCCGAGTCCTTCGCGCGCATTTTCTTCCGCAACTGCGTCGCGACGGGCGAGCTCTATCCGTACGATTCGAATGAGCGCCTCTGCGATATCGTCAAAACCGGCGACGAAGCGACGCTCGATTTCGATGCCGATACGCTCACGGTGAACGGAAAGACCTACAGCCTGAAGCCGCTCGGTGAAGTGCGCCCGGTGATCGATGCCGGCGGCATCTTCAACTACGCCCGCCAAAGCGGGATGATCCCCGCGCAGAGCTAGGGTTTCGCGCTTCCGCGCGGCGGGCAATCCCATTATTCCCAGTCTTCCTTATTCTTCCCATGGGAGGTATGGGAAGAGATGGGAAGTATGGGAGCGCCTACTTCGCCGGCTTTCCGAAGAGCTCGGCAAACTTTGCCGAGGCTTCGGGGAACTCTGTCGGCACACCATTGGCACCGGGTGAGAGCTGGTGATGCCCATCCGGCGCCTGAAAGTCGAAGTAGCAGTGGAAGGCCACGTTGTTCTTCGGATCGGAGATGAAGGCGTGCATCTGCTCCACGTAGTGGCTGTCGTCCATGCCGCCGTGCTTGTCCTTGCGGTTGTCCACGCCCCACTCAGGAAAGCCGAGTGGTTTGTGATGTTCAGCGGCAAACTTCTTCCAGAAGGTGAGGCCGTGATTCCCGTTGAGGAGCGCTTCCTGCCAGGTCTTTTTCCGGCGCGCTGTGATGGCGTCGGGCGTAGTGCCCTCGGGCCATGGATAGGTGTCGTGAACCCACGAATCGTCGTAGATATCGATACCCACGAAGTCGACGAACTCATCACCCGGCCAGGCCTTCTCCGAGGGCAGTCCGAGGTAACCGAGCGCGGGATTCCACACAAACTTTAGGTCCTGTGCCCCTGGCACAGCGCGCATGGTCTTCACGATCTGCCGCCAGTATTCCGCGTAGGCCTGGTCCTTGCCCCCGGCACGCCAGGTGTACCAGCCACCGTTGAACTCCCAGCCGAGGCGCAGCCACGAATCGCCGAGGCCTTGGGCCACAAGATTCTTCGCGAGCTCGGCGAAGTGCACGTTGAAAGCACCCTGTGCGCCTTTCTCCAGCGAGACTGGTTCATTCGCCCCTTTGCCCTGCGTTGGCCCGTTGCCATTCCAAGGGCCGGGGAGCAGTGGCACGCTCAGCATCAGCCGGCGGCCGGGCTGCGCTTTCACCCACTTGGCCCAAGGGCTGAGCAGCCAGTTCGGCCCCTCGATCTTGTCCCACGAGTCGGTGGCGGCAAATTCCACTCCCAGCGAAACCTGTGTGCCGATCCACTTTTCGTAGGCCTCCACCGCCGGTGCGGCGAGCGGACCGCGGTAGACGCCGAAGAGTGGCCCACTGCCCACCGTAGATGAGGGCGTGGCGAGGCCGCCAGGCGGCTTGACGATGTTAGGCGAGGGCGATTGCGCCTCGACATTGATTCCCTGAATAAGGACTGCACCCAGCAAGCCGGCGAACCGACTTGCGCAAGTCGTATACTTCATTTGGTTCGCGATTTTACTCCCTGACAGGCGGAGAGAGAAGCTGATTTGCGGGTAGGGGTCCCGTCATGTGTCCTCAGGGTCTCGGGCGGCCGAGGTTTATTCCAGTCGTGTCGCTAACTACCCGTCAGCAGATGGCAAACTTTCGAAGGTGCAGACGCGAAAGTTGCTCGTGCGACCCTGCTCTATTCTTTCATTGGGTGCCGCTGATCGTACTCCACCCACGCCGCCACGCGCTCGCGCAATGCTTTGGAAAGATCCGGCCGCGATGCGGAGATATCGGTGTGCTCGTCGGGATCGTCGATGACATTGAAAAGCTCTCCCCGCCCCTGTGAGGCGTTGAAGATGTATTTGAATGCGCCTTCCCGGACTCCATAGAGGTAATCGTTGCGCATGCCGAAGAAATACGCGCGATGCTCGCGCGTGCTGTCCAGCGGACTGCGGCCTTGCCATCCGGCCGGAGAGGGAATGCCTAGCAGATCCAGAACCAGCGGCGAGAGATCGACCTGTGAACCGACGGCATCCGACACCGCGCCCTGCGGGAACAGTGCCGGGCTCCACACGACCATCGGCACGTGGACGTCTTCATCGTAAACATTGCCGCTGTGATAGTAGCCCTTGTGCGGCGCGCCGAAGGCCTGTCCATGGTCTCCCGTCACGATGACCATGGTGTCCCGATCGAGCCCGCGCTCACGCAGTGCGTCGAAGAGCCGGCCGAGCTGGCGGTCGAATTCGGTGAGGGAATTCAGATACTTGTTCAAGTCCTCCGGGATGTCGCCATACGAGCGGTCGCCCTTGAGAAAATCCGTCTTCGGGATATTCGGTGGCAGGTAGTAGGGGTGATGCGTCCCCTGGCTCCAGGCAAAGATGTAGAAAGGCTTTGCGCTGTCCCGGCCTTGATCGATGTAGCGCAGCACCATGTCGACCATCGCCTTGTCCTGCACTCCCCAGGAAAAGGCCATCGGCGCATTCGCGTCATGGCAATCCCACGTCGTGTCATAGCCGCGATCCTTGATGAAATCATCCTGGTCGGCGAAAGAGTTGTCACCGCCGGAGATGAATGCCGTCCGGTAATTGCACCCCTGTAGCACTTGCGCCACGGTCGTCCCCGGCATACGCGTTATCTCTGCGGTCGCCTCGGTCCAGGTCAACGGTGGGTAGTGCGAGAGCGTCATCGTAAAGAGCGCGTCGGAGGTGTTTGCGATGTGCGCGTAAAAATTGCGGAAAGTGAGACTGTGCGCCGCTTCCGCCTCCATGCGCGGCCAGGTCTTCAGCTTGCTGCCGTAGAGGCTCAGGTATTTTGCTCCCACGGACTCGCCCACTACCACGATGACATTACGAGGCCCTCGCGGAATCGCGGGGGTGTTGGGTGTGGCACTCGTTGACGGTGCGAATTCGGCGAGGTATTCGGGCGAAAATTTGGTGCCGAAAGCAGGCAGCGAATGCCCGAGCAGGGCCTGGAAGGTCGAGCTGACGAGGACGTAATGCGGATTGCTCCAAAGCTTCGACATGTCGGTGAGCCGGCCCCAGTCGCTTTCCACCAAGTCGTGGGCGACTACACCGTAGGCGGCAATTCCCGCCATGCCGACGACCTGGCCTGCCCGCACGGGCCATCGCCGATGAAAGCGCAGGTAGCGCTCGCTCCCCACGACGGCAGCCACATAGGCGAGCGGCAAGAGGATTAACATCAGCAGAAAGCCGGGAGTGAGATATTCTCCCACCGACGAGCGCATGTTCCCTAGATTCCCCCCGAGTCTCAGAAGCGTATAGGTCAGGGGCATGTGGAGGATGTCGTAGAGCCGCATGCTCAGGACCCCGAAAAAAACACTCAGTGCGCCGAGTCCCACCCAGCCGCGCCAGAGCGTTCGCTGCAGCTCCGGCCGCTTCGCCGCCCCGAGCAGCAGCGCCTGCCCGAGCAACCCAAAACCAAGAGCGTACGCGAGGTCCGCTGCCGTGATCATCGTCAGCTCGGAAAAGTAGCGGCTCAATTCCCAGCGATCAATATAGGATGGGACCCATACCCGCGGTACTTTGGTGCCGAACAGTACGACACCAAGCCAGAGCGCTGGCCAGAAGGTGGAGGCACGCGGCTTCATCGGCTGTGGGAAGCGTCTACACCAGTCGTTTTGGAAGGAGGGAAGTTCATCTAATTGTCACCCGATTGTAACAATTAACCCGGCAAGGGCACGGTCGTTGTGTGAAACGCGAGATGAAAATCAGCCGCCCGACATGGCCTTCTTTCGAAAGGCCGTAACCGTCACTTTTTGGATCGCGCCGACATCAGTTCCAAAAACGCGCCGGCCGCGCGCCCGAGAGGACGTTGCTTCGGCCATGCCGCGAGGATTTTTCGATGCGGCTGCGGGGCCTTGATGGAGCGATACTCGAGCGCATTCGTTCGCGCGACACGGGCGGCCATCGCAGGGATGAGCGAGAGGCCCAGACCGGCGGAGACGAGGGCTTGAATCGTTTCCAATTGAGCGCTGCGGAAGCTGACGGTGGGCTTCATATCGCGATGCTCGCAAAAGCCGAGCACCTGATCGCCGAGACAGTGACCCTCTTTCATGACGATCAATCGTTCCCGAGCGAGGGCGGCGGCGGGCACGGTGCGCATCCGAGTGAGGTGGTGGCCGGGCGGCAGCGCGAGCAACAACTCTTCGGCAAACAATTCTTTGATCTCAAAGCGGCTGTCCTGGATCGGGTCGCTGGCCAGTGCGAAATCGATCTCGTACGTAGCGAGATACTTAAGCAACTGCGCCGTGGTATCCTCCTGCACCACGATCTGTACGCCGGGATACTTCTGTGTGAACCGGCCGATCGTGGCCGGCAGGAGGTAGGGCGCGATGGTCGGCAAAACTCCGATCGTGAGTGTCCCTGCTATCAGGCTTTTGGCATCCGAGGCCTCGCGCAGCGCCATCTCCGCTTCCTCAAGGATGCGGACGGCACGCCGCACGAAGGCTTCCCCGTGTGTGGTGAGCTTCGTCTGGCGCTTCATCCGGTCGAAGAGTCGCTCCCCGAGTTCCTCCTCCAGTTTTTGAATCTGCTGGCTCAACGAAGGCTGCGAGACGCGGCACTGCTCTGCGGCGCGGGAGAAATTCCCCGTCCGGGCGACGGCGACGGCGTAGCGAAGTTGATTCATCTCCATAGGCAGTGCCTATCATTACGAGAGGAAAATAGTATTTCAACGATCGTATGCGATATGGTCTGATCTGGCGAACCCCAGAGTCCTTTGACCACCAGGTCCCTCGTGTCCCACGAGGGAGGCCCCGCTTTCGCCGTGTGGTCAGCAGGACGACGGATCAGTGAATTCAGACCTACCACCAAAGGACAAAATCTATGTCAACCGAAGCCAAATGCCCCTTCAATCATGCTACTGCCGGCGGCGGCACCACCAATCGCGACTGGTGGCCGAACGAGTTGAAAGTGGAACTGCTGAACCAGCATTCCTCCAAGTCTGACCCGATGGGCCAGGGATTCGATTACGCCGAGGAGTTCAAGACGCTCGATCTCGCTGCGGTGAAGAAGGATCTCGCTGCGCTCATGACCGACTCGCAGAGCTGGTGGCCGGCGGATTTCGGTCACTATGGCCCGCTTTTCATCCGTATGGCCTGGCACAGCGCCGGCACCTATCGCACCGGTGATGGCCGCGGTGGCGGCGGTCGAGGCCAGCAGCGCTTCGCACCGCTCAATAGCTGGCCGGACAACGTGAGCCTCGACAAGGCGCGTCGTCTCCTTTGGCCGATCAAGCAGAAGTACGGCCGCAAGATTTCCTGGGCGGATCTCATGATCCTGACGGGCAACGTGGCGCTCGAAACGATGGGCTTCAAGACCTTCGGCTTTGCCGGCGGACGAGAGGACACGTGGGAGCCCGATCACGATGTGTACTGGGGCCGCGAGACCACTTGGTTGGGCGGCGACGTCCGTTACGCACACGGTTCCCCGGGCGTCGAGAAGGACACCGCGGTGCTCTCCGCCGACGAACCGGCGGACGGCGACATCCACAGCCGCAACCTGGAAAATCCCCTCGCGGCCGTGCAGATGGGCCTCATCTATGTCAACCCCGAAGGGCCTGACGGCAATCCCGACCCGATCAAGGCGGCCAAGGACATTCGCGACACCTTTGGCCGCATGGCCATGAACGATGAGGAGACCGTTGCGCTCATCGCCGGTGGCCATACCTTTGGCAAGACTCACGGTGCTGGTCCGGCTTCCAATGTCGCCCACGAGCCGGAAGCAGCCGGCGTTGAGGAGCAAGGTTTCGGCTGGAAGAACAGCTTCGGTACGGGCAAAGGCGGCGACACAATCACCAGCGGCCTGGAAGTGACCTGGACGACCACGCCCACGAAGTGGGGCAATGGATTCTTCGAGAGCCTCTTTGGCTACGATTGGGAACTCACGAAGAGTCCAGCGGGGGCGCACCAATG
>JBGGMZ010000419.1:0-10913 GCA_041287745.1 Chthoniobacter sp.
CATCCTTGGCTACCCAATCCCGCAAATCCGGCGGCAAGAGCAGCGCCGTGTCTCGATCTACGTTTACCAGTCGGGAGGCCATGCCGCCACTACAATAGACTTATTGTATTAAGTCAATGTAATTGCAAGTCCGACAGCAACAGAGCGCCGTGGCTACAGTGCCTTCGTTGCAATATCATTTTGCTTAAGCCGCTCCAGCTTCAAGACCGGGCGCAGACCGAGGCCGGCTCGCACGCTTCCGACTGGCCCCACAGCGAAATCATTTCCCCGGTGGTGGTGAGCTGGCCCCAGATGCCGCCCTCTTCACTGATCATCTTCTCGCAGGCGAGCCGGATTTCGGGGTCGAAGCAGGAGATGGCGTCGGCGACGTAGTAACATTGAAACCAGCGGTCGTAGGCCTCGCGCAGGGTGGTGTGAACGCATACGTCCGCCGTGACTCCGGCAAAGACGAGGGTGTCGATGCCGCGCGCGTGCAGGATGCTTTGCAGGTTCGTGCCGCAGAAGGCGCCGTAGCTGGCCTTGTCGATGACGATTTCACCCTCGATGGGTTTCAATTCGTCAATGATGTCGTGGCCATACTCGCCCCGGATGAGGAGGCGCCCCATCGGGCCTTGAGAGCCGATTTCGCTGCCGGCGTTGCGACTGCGCTCGAGCTTGGCAGGCGAGCAATCCGAAAGGTCCGGCGCGTAACCTTCCCGGGTGTGGATGACGAGATGCCCGGCGCGGCGGGCGGCGTCGAGCAGACGCCGGGCGGGCTCGATGATGGGCGTAACCCAGTCGAGTCCCGCGAAGCGGTCGGAATATCCTCCAGCGGCGCAGAAGTCGCGCTGGAAGTCGATCATGATGAGAGCAAAGTGGGCCATGAATCTACTGGTCGAATGAGGCGAGGATGGGTGCTCCCGGGGAGGCCGGGCGCAGAGCACCCGGCCTCACAGGGAACGTGGGAGTTACTTCAAGAACGAGGAGTCGTAGAGATGGCTGACGTCCACCAGGGTGTCGTTGACCTTCTTCTTCTTGAAGAATTCCGCCACTTGCTTGCTGGCCTCCGCAGCGGGGCTGGGCTTGCCGGGCTCTCCCATCACCGCCAGATTTTGCTCGGCGCTGTAGAGGGCTACCTTGGGCAGCATGGCGGCCACCTCCTCAGGCTTTTGCTCGAGCACCTTGGCCGCGATGGCGCAGGCTTCGTCGGTGTGCTGCTTGACGAAATCATAGCCCCGATTCAGGCCGCGGAGAAACGCCCGGGTCTCAGCTGACTTCTTGGTGGCGGTGTTGTTGCTGATCGCCAGGACGTCGAGGATCAGGTTGGGCGTTTCCTGGGAAGAGAAGATCACATGGCCGGTCTTCTCGCCGGACGCTTTGGTGATCCATGGTTCCCAAGTCACTGCGACGTCGAGTTTCCCGGAGGCGAAAGCAGCACCCGCGTCGTCCGCGCTCATGTTGGTGAGCTTGATGTCCTTGTCGGTCAGGCCTGCTTTCTCGAGCGCCTTTTCGAGCAGGAGCTGGTTGCACTGGCCGAGCGTGGCGGCGACTTTCCGGCCCTTCATCGCCTTGATGCTGGCGATGTCCTTTTTGGCAATGATCGCGTCGGCCCCGGCCGAGGTATCGGTGAGGTAAACGACCTTGATCTGGCCCGGCGCCTTGTCGAGCACCGTGAGGACGGTGTCGGCGGTGGTGAGCGCGGTGTCGAGGTCGCCACTCATGAGCGGGAGGAGCGTATCGCCTGGGGAACTGAAGCTCTTTGTCTGGACGTCGAGTCCCTCGTCCTTGAAGTAACCTTTATCCTTGGCCACGAAGAAGGCGATGGAACCGATCCATGCGTTGTAGCCCACCTTGAATGGTTTCAGGTCGGCGGCGTGGATGGTTCCGGTGAGCAGCGCGAGAGCTGCGGCGAGGATGTGTGTTTTTTTCATTAGTGGTGATGTGTTGGCGGTTAGTTGGCAGTGTTGCTGACGAGTTTTTCGAGGAGCTCTTTCCGGTCGAAATCGCTGTGCTGCTCCTGGTGGAGCATTCCGACGATCTCGCGCTTTAGGCGCATGAACTCGGCGCTGAGCTTGAGGTCGAGATGGCGGTCCGGTCCGAAAGGCACCTGCACCTCGCGAATGATCCGTCCGGGCCGGGCGGAGAAAACGAGGATGCGCGTGGAGAGGTAGATCGCTTCCTCGACGTCGTGGGTGACGAAGAGAGTGGTGATGCGCTCGTGCCGGCTGAGGAGCAGGAGGAGTTCCTGCATACCCTCGCGAGTCTGCGCATCGAGCGCTCCGAAAGGCTCGTCCATGAGCAGCACCTTGGGCCGTGCGGCGAGGGCGCGCGCGATTGCCACCCGCTGTTTCATGCCCCCGGAGAGTTCCCGCGGATAGGCTTTGTAAAAATCGCGCAGTCCCATGAGGTCGAGCAGTGAGTGGACGCGGCCGACATCGGCCATCGCTTCACCCATGGTAGTGATCTGCTTCCAGCCGGCATTGAGAGTGGAGCCAAAGCGGGCGTTCTCCTCCACGCTGAGCCACGGGAATAGCGAGTAGTTCTGAAACACCATGCCCCGGTCCCGCCCCGGTCCCTCTACTGGCTGGCCGTCGAGGAGGACGCTTCCGCCACTGCATTCCTCCAGGCCGGCGATCATGTAGAGCGTCGTCGATTTCCCGCATCCCGACGGGCCGAGGAGGCTGACAAACTCGGCATCGGAAACGCCGAATGAAGTGGGCGCCACGGCCTCCAGCAGGCCTTTCTTGGTGCGGTATTGTTTGGTCAGGTCGTTGACTTGCAGTTTCATCGTTTGGTCGTGTCAGCCCACCGAAAGAGCCGGGCGTTGAGCTTGCGGAAGAGAAAGTCGAGGCCGAGGCCGATGCTCCCGAGGACGAGGAGGTAGACGAACATCTTCGGCGTCTGCAGGAAGCGGGAGAATTTCAGGATGCGATATCCCAGCCCCTCGTTGGCCGCGATCAGCTCGGCGACCATGAGATAGGTCCAGGCCCAGCCGTTGCAGAGCCGCAGGGCGTCGAAGATTCCCGGCAGGGCAGCCTTGAAGAGGACGAGCCACACGACCTCGCGCCGCGTCGCACCCAGGGTGAAGCTGACCTGCGCCAGTTCGTAGGGAACGCGCCGGATTTCGTCTGCCACCATCAGCGTGAGCTGAAAGAATGTGCCCACAAAAATGAGCATGATCTTGGCCGTTTCGCCGATCCCGAAACAGAGCATCAGCACGGGAATGAGAGCAGGCACAGGGATGTAACGAACGAACTCGGTGAAGGGCTGGACAATGCCTTCGATGAATTTGAACGAGCCCAGCCAGACCCCGACCGGAATCGCGATGAGCGCGGAGAGAATGAAACCGGCGGTGACGCGCAGGGCGCTGATCTTGATGTCGTCCCACAGCGAACCGTCGTCCCAGCACCCGCGCAGAGCCTCCCAAACCCGTGCGGGAGTGGGCAGGAAGACATTATTGACAAAAGACTGCTGGCTCAGCCATGCCCAGGCACCGATGACGGACAGGAAGGTGGCAAAAGAGAGCGCCTTGTAGACCCACGAGGGAATCTCCTGGCGAAGAGCGAAGAGCCGAAGGCGAGCCCGGGCTTTGCGTGCAGTCCTATTGGGCGGCGGAAGGGCGGGTGCTATGCGTGCGGCCGGATCGGAACGATCGACTGGCAGGGGGGCGTCCCCCGCGGGCGCGGCCTGAAATTGCACGGAATAATCCATGCGCGCTTTCTAGCCCGCGCGCCTTGGGCCGTATATGGGCGGACCGTCCTATCCGAGTGACGCCAAGAAGTCCGGAACGCGCGAGATGAAATCCCTGCCGCCCGTGCGCGCGCTCTGGGCGCAGGTGGTTGCCGCCCGCCGATTTTCCACGCCTAGCTTGACAAAGATCCGCTCGATATGATGCCGGACAGTGTGTTCCGAAATACCGAGGATGAGGGCGATCTCCGCGTTGCTCTTGCTCTGTTCCAGCCAGCCCAGCACTTCCTGCTCGCGCTGGGAAAGCATGGCGCCGAAAGGGCGTGCCTGGCCGGAGTGCACCTTCTCCTCCAGAGATAGAATCCGCTGGCCGGTGTGCGGATTGAGGATGGCGGCGATGACCAACTCGGCGCCGCCGTGGGCGAAACTCAGGTAAACAGTGCCGTTGTCGAGGGTGCGCAAGCGGCTGGCCAGGGCCGGTGGCAGATGCCCGTTGCGCGAGCGGCCGACGTACATTCCCAGCAGACGGCGCGCACGCGGGCTCGCGAAGTCGATCTTCCCGTCCTCGTTGGCGACGACGTGCCATCTTTCAAAAAACGTCTCGGCGGTCTCGAGGAGAGGAGACTGTTCTTCTCCCGGCTTCGGCAGCAGTGAGTCGAGCGAGACATCCAATCCGGCAGCACCGATGAATCGATCGCGCTCGAGAATGGGGGCGACCCTGCTGAGGCACAGGACCGAAAGGCCGGTGAGTGCCTTCTCGTCGTACGGGCCGAAAACGACCTCCTGCCGCGAATCGCGCGTTAGCGAATACCAGCCGCCAAGTTCCGCCGAATCATGGCCGCAACTGCACCCGAGCCGCAACGTGCCGTCATTGCGGTCCCACCTGGGAATGAAGCGGCCCGCCGGATCGTGGCCGGGTTGACCGACGAAGGAGGCGTCGTCGCCATCAAACGCGTCTGGTTCAAACACGCACCACAAGCCCAGCAAGGCCGGCTGAACCTCGACGGCGTGGCGCAGCAGCCCGATGATCAAGTTGCGGTCGCGCACTCCGATCTTCCGCATGGAAACGACCGCGGCAGCCAGTTCGCGAACGCTGAGCAGCTCCCGGGAGGCCGATTTCATGGGCGGGAATCCCCGTAATTTGCCGAGCGTCCGTGATTCCAGTTCTGCGGGTCAGCGACAACGAGAGTGGGGATGTTCACACCGGTCGGCGTCAGCACCGGTTATGCCACAATGACGGGGAAGCGGGATGGCCAGTGCAAATCACTGGTGGTTTCGGTTATCGCGCGTGGACGACGCCTCCACCGGTGGAGGGAGCTCTGTCAGATTGTGCGCACGTCGATTGGGTGCAAGGGCTTCAGCTGGCTCTATTTGCCCAGCGCGTTCCGCGAAGAAGGTATACCACGCTCGGTTCGAAACGAGACGATCCTTTCGTGATCGCGTAGCGATCGAAATTGTCTCGTTATCAACTGCCGCGGTATTACCGCCGCAGCCAGGTGGTCGTCTCCGCGACGCTCCACTGGAATTTGCGGGCGTGCTCGCGGATGAGGAACGGCTGATCGCTGGATTTGATCAGTTCGAAGTGCGGCTCGAGCAGGGTGTGCAATGCACGGCGCGTAGTGCGCTTCTCGCCGGCTTCCTCGAAACCGCCCAGCCATTTGTCCCGCGGAGTGAAATCCTCCAGCCACGTGTAGGGTGAGGCGATGACGAGCTGGCCGCCTGGGTTGACCAGTGAGGGCAGCCGCTCGAAGAGACGGCGCGGGTCATTCAGCCGGTCGATGAGATTCGCCATGAGCACGGCATCGAAAGAGCCGAGGTCGGTGCGCAGGTTGAGCGCGTCGCCGTGCTCGAACTGCACGCGCTGGCAGTCGACGCCCTGCGGGGCACGGGCGATCAGCAGTGTGAAAAGGTTGCCTTCATCACGTCGGCGATAGGGGAGCTCTTGTTTTGCCGCAAGCTCCTGTCCCGCAGCAGCAAAGCGTTGCGAATAGTCGATGCCGATGACTTCCACGCAATGGCGCGCCAGCTCGAAGGTCGAGCGTCCCACCGCGCACCCCAGGTCGAGCCCGCGCGCCGTCGGAGACAGACGCGGCAGGTCAAAGCATTCCGTGACGCAGCGCACCGGATAGCGCAACGCCCCTGCCGGGCCGAAGGACCACGGCAGGATTTCGTGATCCTCGCCGTAGTGGAAGAGGAGATACTCCGAGAGGAGCTGGTCGGTTTCGTAGATGTTCACGTGGAGTGGTCGATGATTCGCTAGTATGGGATCGACGGGTAGAAATAGGCGGGACGAAAACGCCAACGGCGTTTCATCATCCAGCCCGGGGTTGATGCGACGCAGGCGCATCTATCCCGGGAACAGGTTCCGTATCGCTCCGACCCTGAAAGGGTTGAATCAACGGAATTGAGTTTGGATGGATTCAACCCCTTCAGGGTTGGGCCCGTTTTTTACAGATACCCAGGGTAGGCGCTCCTGCGTCGCGCCAACCCTGGGCTGAATGATTGAACGCCGTTGGCGTTCGGAATGCGTGGTTGGGATCAACCAGCGATCAAGCGCCCGCCAGCAGGCCGCGCATGTAGGCGGCTGGGGCGTAGTTCTCGATCAGGACTACCGTCTGGCCATCGCGCTGCATGCGCACTTGCGGCACATTGATTTCCGGCGTCTTGGTCGGCGAGAAGAGGATGTCGTCGTGCGTGGCGTTCTTCTTGTTGGCGAAACGATCGGGCGTGAGCTTGCCGCCGAGATGGTCACTACGGCCGGTGGCCACGTGCATGGTGCCGAGGATCTTTTCGTCCTGGATGTCGCGCCCGGAGACCGGGAGCTCCTGCGTGCCGAAGCCGAGCTCACCGAGTTCTCCCGTGACGGGATCGGAGGTGAGCTTCTCGTTGTGCGCGTCGATGGTCGCCTGGCTGCCGCGGAGCAGAGCGGATTGCTTGATGCGCCCGCCGGTTACCGTCATGAGGCCGATGGTGCCATCCTCGTACTTGTGCGGGAACTGGCCGTTCGCGTCCGCCGGCACGTAGTAGATTTCGCCCGCCGGAAGATTCGCGATGTCGGGGCCGCCGCGGCACAGGCCGTGGCTTTTCTGCGCCTCCTGCTGGGCGAGTTCGAGGTGCAGGGTGAACTTCTTGTCGTCGAAGAGGTAATCGATCTCCACCCAGTCGGCCTTGGTCATGCCGAGACGGAGCTTTTCCGCCTGCTTGCTGACTTCGAAATAGTCGACGGCCAGACCGGAGCTGAGGATGATCTGGTTCATGCCGTGCATGGTGGCGCCGCGGAAGCCGTATTGCTTGGCAAAGGCGGTGAGCGGGGCGGTCGCGGAATAGGTCGAGACGCAGAGGATCAGCGTGTACTTCTTGTAGACGTCTTCGATGAGGTCGATCTCGCGGCCATCGGTCGCGTAGCCGTTGGTGGGCAGGTCGAGATTGCTGCCGCCGGTGATCTCGTAGGCGAACATTTCGCCACCCTTGAGGCCAAGCTCATACATCGTGCCGTTGCGCAGGCCTTGGTAGACCACGTCGTGGGCATGGCGCTGGATGGAGAGGTCCGGGTTCTGCAGGAAACGGAAGCCTTCGATATCCTGGGGATTCTCCAGGTCGATCAGAACGCAGACGCGCTCTTCGGTCTTCGGGTCGAACACCGTTTTCAGCAGCCGGGTGAGGCTGAACGGCGGGAACTGGCGGGGATGCTCTACAGGGGTCTGTTCGATGGTAGCATTCATGGTGTTGGGTCTTTACGTATCGATGATTTGGGCCTCCGTCACAACTTTCGTTATGCGGAGTGTTCAAAAATGCACGCGGCTTCGCGACAGGCAAATGAAATCGCCTGTCGTAGAAACAACGACTGTTACCGGGACTGAAATTGGACCGCCCTAGTTCCGCGGCTTCACGGAGCTGCCTTCCAGCACTGCATCCGGCGGATGCACCAGCACCTGCTGGCCTTCTTTGAGCCCCGAGCGCACCTCGGCGGCCACGCCGTTGTTGTGGGTGATCTCCACCTTCACCTGGCGCGCCTTGCCTCCCTCGTAGATAAAGGCCATCCAGTCTCCGCCGCGGCGGAACAGCGCCACGGTGGGCACATGCAGGATATTGTCGCCCTTCCACGTGACGATGCGCGCCTCCACGCGAAAACGGTCGCCGAGCGTCATGCCGGGCGGCAGGGGATCGACGAAATCGATGCGCACTTTCACGCGCTGCTCCTCGACGCCGAGCGAGCTCACCTTGGTATAGCCGCCGGGCTCGACCACCGTGACCTTGCCACGCAGCGGGGCGGAACCTCCCCATTCTTCGATGCTGGCATCGGCGCCGGGTTGCACGCCCACGGCATCGCTGGAGAGCAACTCGATCTCGGATTCCATGTCATTCGTGTCACCGATCTCCATGATCTGCGTACCGGCGGTGAGCATGCGCGCGCTCTCCTCGTAGACGTTCAGGACGTAGCCGGTGATGGGAGAAATGATCTTCAGCGGGTCGGCGTTCTCGGTCGCCGGTGTCTGCACCTGCGTGAGCACGGCCTTGGCCTGGGCCATCTCGAAATCGGCCACCTGCAAGCCAAACTCCGCGGTGTGCAGCTCGCGAGTCAGGATGTTCACCTGGTTTTCCGTGGTGTCCCATTCCTTCACGGCGATGGCGCCGGATTTCTTCAAGTCGCGGGCGCGGACGAGTTCCTTGTTGGCCAGGTCGAGGGCCGCGGTGGCGCGATCAATTTGCGTCTCGCGCTGCATCTTGGTTGCTTCCGCGGCCTTCACGCGGGCCTCGGCTTCCGCGCGGGCGCGGGGATCGAGGAAACTGGCCGGCTGCGGCTGGATGGTCGCCAGCACGGTCTTGCCAGCTTCGATCTTATCGCCCTGGCGCAATGGCACGCGATTGAGATACCCGGCGACCGGCGGCGTGATGAGAAAGCGATGGCGGATGCGCGTCTTGCCTTCCTCCAGCACCGAGACGGTGAGCGGCCCGTGCTTAACCGTGCCGATCTCCACGGCGAGCGGCGCTGGGCGCAGGGCATTGAACAGTAGCAGGACAGCGCCGGCTCCGATGATATAGGGAAGATATTTGCGCCACGGGGCGACGGTGCGCGCACCGTTGTTTGGGCGGCGCGTGGTCGTGGTGGGCGAAGTTTGCGTGGTCGTTTTCATCAATCTCTAGCTTTAAGGACTCCGAGGAGGTCGAGTTGGGCGAGACGCCGGCTCACTACCGCGAAGGAAAGCGCGGACGAGCCAAGTACGACCATGATGGCCATGGCATAGCTGTGTGACGTCAGGATCAGGGGAAGGCGCACGCTCTCCGTGCTGGCGGTGTGGACGATCCCGGCGGCGAGCTGGGAGCCGATCAACAAGCCGGGCGGGATGGCGGCGAGGGTAAGGATAATGAGTTCGCTAAGCATCACGGCAGCGACCTCGCGCTGGGTGAAGCCGATCACGCGCAGCGTGGCCAGGTCGCGGCTGCGCTCACTCAGGGCGATGCGCGCGCTGTTATAAACCACGCCGAAGCTCACGATGATGGCGAAGGTAAAATAGATGGACGTGACCATGCCGATCATCTCCCCGGTGCTTTTCTTGAAACTGGCTCGCGTGGCTTCCTTGATGAAAACACCGGCGACCCGCGGGGCTTCTTTCACGCGAGCAAGGAAATCGTCCCAGTGATTCGTATCCACCGAGAGATACGCTCCGCTGACCGTGCCGCCCTCACGCATGAGGCGGCGCAGGGAATTGATCTCCATGTAAGCGAAGACGCCGGCGTAATCGGTGATGGTCCCCTGGATGGTGGCCTCGAGCCGCGGACGCTCGCCTTCCTGAACCTCGAGGACGATCGAGTCGCCGACCTTGGCGTCGAGGATTTCTGCCAGCTTGGCGGAGACGAGCAGACCATTCGGCGGGAGCTCGACGGCGCGTTCCTTGGCATCGAGCAGGCGATTGAGATAGGCATCGCGCGGCAGGCCGGTGACGGCGAGACGGCGCGAGCGATGGCCGAAGCGCAGCCGCGCGGGCACGGTGCGGAAAGGCTCGGCAATCATCACGCCGGGCAGGCTGCGGATGTCCGTGAGTGCGCTGGAGGAACCGGGCTCGATGAGGCTGACGGTGACATTTTGCCGCTGGGCCACATCCCACTGGATGGAGAGGAGATAGTGGATGCCGTCGCCCATCGCGCCCGGGACGATCGGGATGCCGGTGGCCAGCGCGAGGCCGAAGGCGGTGAAGAAGGCCTGCCAAGGCTTGCGCTCGAGATTGCGCCACGCCATGCGGAAGGTCGTGCTCATGAATTTCGACAGGCCGAGGCGCTCGACCATTGACTCATGATAATCCGCGGGCGGCTCCGGGCGCATTGCTTCGGCGGGCGGCAGCTTCACCGCCTGGCGCACTGCGCCGATCACGCCGAGAAAGGCCGCGCCTGCGCTGATCGCGAAGGCGATGCCGAACATCTGCCAATTCGGATGAAAGTGCAGCTCGGGAAACTTGAAGAACTGGTGATAGACATTCACCACCCCGCGGCCGAGGAGCATGCCTGCCGTGCCGCCGACCAGCGTGGCGCCGGCCACGATGACGATGGAGAACTTCAGGTAGTGCATGCCCACCTGGAACGACGAGTAGCCGAAGGCCTTGAGCTGCGCGATCTGCTCGCGCTGCAGGCGAATGAGCCGCGTGAGCACCGCGCTGGACATGAAGGCCGCGATGCTCAGGAAGACCATGGGAAAAGCCACGGAGAGACCGCGCAGCACGCGCAATTCATCATTCAGCCGTTGCGCGGAAGGGTGATCGTGGCGGTCGATGGCGACGAGGCCGCCGTAGGGCGCGAGGATGCGGTCGAGGTCTGCCATCACGCTGAGCGGATTGCCACCGGGCGAGACTTTGATGAGCACGTTATTGAAGGCGCCATCGAGCTTGAAGGCATCGGAGAGAGCGCGCTCGTTCATCCAGAGCACGCCGAAGCGTTTGTTATCCGGCAGGGTTTCGCCGGGTCGCGCCTCGAAGACGTACTCGGGCGACAGCGCGATGCCCACGATCTTCAAGGTCTGCCGCGCGCCATAGATGGTCGCCACGAGTTCATTCCCCGGCTCGAAGCCATGCGCATTGGCAAAGGCTTCGCCGACCACGATCTCGTTGGCGCGCCCGATTTCCGGCAGCCGGCCGGTGCGTAGGTACAGCAGGTTCAACTGCTGCGGACGATCGTCCGGCAGCGAGATGATCGCAGCGTCCACCGGCTCTGGGAGGCCGGGAACATCGAGCTTGGCCGAACCCGTGACGCGGGTC
>JBGGMZ010000420.1:0-10941 GCA_041287745.1 Chthoniobacter sp.
TTGGGAAAAGTCTCGGGATCGATACCCACTTCCCAGATGTTGCGAATCTGCAGCCACTGGTCTCCAAAATTGTCCACCAGCGCGCGGGCATGCCAGTCGTGCAGCATGCGGTCCACCTGCTTTTGCAGCACCTCGGGCTTGTGCAGTTCGCCCTTGGCCGCGAGGGCAAAAAGCTCCGGGTCCGGCTTGCTGCTCCAGAGGAAATAGGAAAGGCGCGAGGCGATCTCGTAATCGCCGAGGTCGCGCGTGTCGCCCGCCTTGACCGAGGCCGGATCGAGTTCCCAGCGATAGAGGAAATAAGGCGAGCAGAGCGCAGCCTGAAAGGCAGTCTGGATGCCCTCGAGGAAGGAGCCGCCATTTTTCTGTGAAAGCTCCACGAATTTCGCCACACGCTCCACTTCCGCGGGCGTGACTGGGCGGCGATACGCCTCGGGCAGGAAGCGGCCGATGATCTCCATGGCCACCTCATGTTCCTGGCCGGGCTGCGGCATGCGCGTGATGAGCCGCTTGTGGCTCTCCGGCAGCGCGGGCGCGGCACCGGGCGGCGCCTGGATGTCCACGCTCTCGACGAAGACATTGCGATCGCCACGCAGCTTGAGATCGGGGTTGTTGGCGTCGTTGTAATTGTTCAGGAAGGCTACCGAGACCTGATGCGCTCCGGCAGGCAGCGTCGTCTTGGCCTCGTAGACCTTGGCCTTCCGCTCGTTGCCGACTTCGAAAACGGTCACGTCCTTGCCATCGACACGCAACGCCAGCTTGGGCAGTTCCGTCCCGGCCAGCTCGCCGTAGGCCTTCACGCGGAAGATGTACTCACCGGCTCGCGGCCCGGAGTATTTGGCTATGCCCTCGGATTCGCGATAGAGCCCCAGTGTCTTGTTCTCCAGTGGCCGCAGCGCCTCCGGGTCCTTGCCTTCAAACTGATTGCCCTGCAGCCGCTTTACTTCCGGTTTGGCCGCGGTATCGGCCACGATCGCCTTGTGCACCACTTCATCCGCCGCAGCGATGTACTTCTCCATGAGCATCGGCGGGAGTGACAGCACGTCGCCGATGTTGTCGAAGCCGTAGCCGACCTCGTCATTGGGGAAATCCTCCGGGTTGAAATTGACTCCCATGAGGTCGCGGATGGTGTTCCGGTATTCTTCGCGGTTCAGCCGGCGGATGGTCACCTTGCCGGGGTTGACCGGGCCGGTGCAGTCCGCCTTGGCGAGCTGGCCGTCGATGAACTTGATCAACTGGTCGCGCTGGCCCTCGCTGGGCTGCGGCTTTTTCTCCGGCGGCATGTCGCCGGATTCCATCACCTCGGCCACCTTTTCCCAGACCTTGCGATTTTCCTCGAGCTTCGGGTTGTCCGACAGAGGGAGGAGATTCACGTCGCCCTTCTGCTTTTTGTCGTTGTGGCAATCGAAGCAGTACTTCTCCAGCACCGGTTTGATGTGATCCTTCAGGGTAACTGGGCCGCCGGCCGGCACGGCCGCGGGCGCAGGCGCCGTCTCAGCCGGGTATGCGGGCAGGAAAAAGCCCCCCGCCGTCAGGACGGCACAAGTGGCGACAAAGAGGGAAGTGGGGCGAAACGTCATGAAAGGCCGGCAAAGATACACGCGATTCAACCGCATACCACCTTGGGAATTAGGGGTTGTTTTACCCTGTCCAGACACCTTCTGAGCAAACCGGGGCAGCCGGGCCAGGCCAGCCAGTCCGCTACTTCATCCCGCAAGTGCAGATGTTGCAGCCGCAGACCGCAGAGGGGCATGCCCCCGAGTTCCGGCAATTCACGTCGAACCTCTTTTGCGCCTCGGGGTATCCGTTCAGTCCGCGGCGCGGGATGTAACCGGACTTCTCAGGCTGAACCGCACCATCCGTGGCGCGGTGGAGATTGCCTCCACCTCCCGCCGCCTCGACCGGCTTTCCCAAGGGGCCGGTGAGCGCCTTGTCTTTCGCCGGCAGTGGCGTGCTGGCGGGACGCTCCTTTTCCTGCGCCAAGGCCCGCGGAGTGGCCGTGGAGGTATCGGGCCGAACGACAATCGCACCATTTTCCTGCGACATCCGCACACCCGCCAGCTCCGCCACATAGCGCAACGCCTCGCCATAGGGCACCCCGCCCATGTCCAGCGTCAGCTCATAGCGCGGTATAAAATCGGCGGGCAGTGCGAGGATGAACGGCATCTTCAGCGCACCGTTGGATTCTTGCTCAGCCTTGCGCTTCAAGTATTCGAGGACGCCGACGAAATCCGCATCGCGAAAGCTCACCCGCGGCAATATGACCGTGGAAAAACGCCGGTTGATCAGCGACACCCGGTCATCCGGCTCCGCGGCCTGCAGCCGCCCATCCGCGAGGCACAGCAGCCCGAGCAGCAGGCTCAAAACGATCGCTCGCAATGTCGTGGCAGAACGCATGCAGGTGAGAACGAGAGTCTACCTCGAAAAGGCGGTCAGATGAAAGCCGGAAGAAGCGGGTCTGCGCCTCGGGCTCCAAACCCTTGGAAATCTCCCGGCGCCGCTTCACCGCCTGGCGAGTTCGCTCTTGTCTCACGGTCTGCCTGACAGAAGATGACGCGAAAGATAAGGACTCGCGATGTGTAAACGATTTCATCTCAAAGATTTGGCGGTTCAGATCGCTTTCCTTTTGCTTGCCGTAACAGTTCCGGCCTTTGCCGCTGGAAAGTATTCGAAGAGCGTTCCCACTGCGACAGTTGCACCCGTCATCGGCGGCTCGATCACACTCGATGTCCGAAACGTCGCCGCCGGCCAGAGCGTTGGCGCGGGCGCGGCACCCAATCCGGACGCTACACGCACGACAACGACGCATAGCGAAACGCTGCAGATCAATGTAGGCAATCTCGGAACGGTTCCCGCGAATATTACGGTACGCTGGTTCTGGGTCGGGCGCTAGGCGACGAGCGGAAATTGGTTCCGGGCCGCGGAAGGAGAAAAGGCACTGTCCATCGACCCAAGAAAATCTGAAATCGTTCTAGCCGAAGCCGGCGACGTCCAAGAACACGATACGCGGGCTTCTCACGAGCACTATGTGAGCGGCGGCAATCGGCTCGGATGGGTAGTGACGGTGGTCAACGGCCAGGGGCAAATCCAAGCGGTGAAAAGTAGCGATTCCTTTTTGCAAGGATTCGCCCTCCAGCCACCTCCGAAGAAGCGGAAGTAGGCGGCATGTTTTATTACGAAAAGGCCGCCACGGTGACCTGAATATCGGACCAGATCATGGTATCGCCGAGCTAACACGGGCGCGCACCTTGCGGACCACACTCAACCCCAGTGCCGAAAGCGTGGCGGCAATCCCGATGATGCTCACCCAGTCGCCGTGCCGGGTGTAAAACGTGATGCGCGGATGCTGCGGCACGCGCACTTCGCGTGCGACGAAGCCCTGCTGAAATGGCGGCAGCCAGCGCTCGATGTCCCCACTGGGCAGCACTTGCGCGGTCACGCCGGTATTGCCGCAGCGCACGAGGGGGCGGCGATTTTCCACTGCGCGAAGCACGGCATTCGCGAGGTGCTGCTCGGCGGCGGGTGATTTGGCGAACCAGCCGTCGTTGGTCACATTTACCAGCACCTGCGCGCCGTTGAGCACGAAGCGCCGCGTGAGATCGCCGAGTGTGTCTTCGAAGCAGATCAGCGCGGCCAGTTCGGCGGGTGGCTCGGTGAGATGGAGCGCCGTGTATTCGCGGCCGGCCGTAAAATCGCCGGGCACCAGTTCGCCAAGAAAATGACCGAAGACCGGGCGCGCAGGCAGGTATTCGCCGAAGGGCACGAGATGGATTTTGCGATAGCTCTGCTGGCCGGAACCGCGACCGGTGAGGAGGAGCGCGGTGTTGTAATCTTCGCGCTTGTCAGGATCGAAATCAGTCGTGCCGATGAGCATCCCGAAATCGCCTTCCTGCGCGAGATCCATCACGAAATGGAAATTGCGCTCGCTGGCAAATACGCCGCGCGGCATGGCGGATTCCGGCCACAACACGAGCTGCGGTGCCGGCTGCGTGAGGATGGCCAGCTTGGTGAGTTTCTCGAGTTGCTCGAGCACACGATCCTCGGCCTCGGGATCGAATTTGTCCGTCTGCGGAATATTCGGCTGCACCGCCACCACGTGCAGCATCTTCTGCTCCACCGCTTCCGGATGCAGCAGTCGCCGGATGCCAAAGGCGAAGACAAACGCGATGAGCGCCATGGTGAAGCTGAATTCCCAGCGGATCCGGCGGGAGAAATTCGGCCCGAGCTCGCCGACGATGCGACGCACGATGATCACGCCCATGAGATTGGCGAAAGTCACGAGCCACGAGAGCCCCGGGGTGCCGGTGAATTCCGCAACCTGGATCATCGCGAGATCCCGATGCAGCGCGACCCCGAGCGGGTTCCAACCGAAGCCGCCGAAGAGCCGCTCGCGCACCCATTCATGCGCCACCCACGCGCTCGCGCCGAGAGCGCCGAGGGCGAGATTGCGCACCGAGCGGGCGAAGGTGCGCCCGGGGTCGAAGGTCGCGAGCATTTCCCCGAGGAACCACGCCCAAAAGGCGAAGAAAAGCCCCATGTAGAGGGCGAGGAGGGCGGGCAGCGTAAGCAGCCAGGGATTGCGGTAGAGATCGGCGAGGGTGGTCCCCAGCCAATAAAACGTGGTCGGAAAGAAGACGAGCCCCGCGACATAGCCCAGCGCGGCGCGCCGCCAGCGGCTGCCCGGTGTAAAGGCGGCGGCGGCAAGCGGCATGAGGGCGAGCCAGGCGAGCCAGCCTTGAGTATAAGGTGGGAAGCACAGGGTCAGGAGCCCACCGCTCAATACAGCGGCGAGCCAGGGCCACAGGCGGGCGATTTTTGATTTCGGATTTCGGATTTCGGATTGAGTCACACGCCGGAGGTGCGGGTGGTGCTAATCCAAATCAACGGGGAGCGCCAGATATTCGGTGGGACCAATCGGCGATTAGCCGGCCGCAATCGGCAATCCCTCGCCCTACTCGCGCCGCACGCGCTTGCTCTTCTTCTGTTGCGGCTGAGGATCGAGCGCTTCGCGCAGGTCCTTGGAGTAGCCGGAATTGATCCGAAAGTAGATGCCCTTGAGATCTTCCACTTTGTAAAAACCGTTCTTGTCCGCGTCCACGTAACCGAGCGCCATCAAGCCCTTGATCGTATCGATGATCTCCGCTGGAGCGAGATCGATCGCCACCTTCTCAATCAAATCCGCACCGAGTATCTCGCTGCTGCTGCTGCCGAGGGC
The DNA here is from genome assembly GCA_041287745.1 of Chthoniobacter sp. GTDB lineage: Bacteria > Verrucomicrobiota > Verrucomicrobiia > Chthoniobacterales > Chthoniobacteraceae > Chthoniobacter. The sequence continues at coordinate 5,213 of JBGGMZ010000420.1, forward strand.
TTTGATGATGGAGACCTCTCCTCCGTCGAGGTTGATTTCTCTGGAGCTCATGATGGAAATTGGTTCTTCACAGGGGATACGTAAGCGGGGATTATACACCGTCTCGGCAATCCTCGCGACGGATTGTTTCGCAAAAATCCGTATTTTTGTTTGCTAAGTCCGTGAGGCGGTAGGCGTTGGCGCGAAGACTGGAGACACCCGTCCACAGATCATGCTCGGAGAGCCACGATCCAGCAGGGGCTGCGCGCGAAGGCGCACACCTCGCGGTGGTCACGCCAGCCGGGCGTCCACGTCCGCCTGGACCCACGTCCAGAGGCGCTCGAGCGAAGCTTTTACCTCAGCCTTGATCGAGCCCAACTCGGCGCTGGTGAAGGACTTGCCCTCCCCCGGCGAGCGGCGCGCATACATGTAGAACTTGATCTTCGGCTCGGTGCCCGAAGGCCGAACGGCCACGCGGCGGCCATCGGCGAGATCGATCATGAGCATCTTCTCCTTCGGGATGGTATCGCCTTCCACGTCCGTGAAAGTCTCCGTGGCGAAATTGCGCGTGCCGGTCACCGTGCTGCCGTCGGCACTGGCCGGAGGCTTGCCGGCATACGAATCCACGAGGCGCTGGATCTTCGCCGCGCCATCCGCGCCCTCAAAGGTGAGCGAGCCGTTCTTCTCCAGGTAGAAACCGTAGGTCGAGTAGACCTCGTCGAGAAGGTCGACGAGTGTGAGCCCGCGCGATTTCGCAAACGCGGCCACTTCGGCGAAGACGACCGTCGCGCCGTTGCCATCCTTGTCGCGCACGAAATCCGCCGCACTGTAGCCGTAGCTCTCCTCGCCGCCGCACACGTAATAACTGCTGTAGGTGAGGCGCAGATTGCGCGTCTCCAGTTCCGAAAGCTCGCGATAATTGGCGCGCTTGTCGGCGGGCAGCGCGGCTTCGTATTTGCCCAGCTTCTCGCCGATGTATTTGAAACCGGTAAGCGTCTCCACGCAGCGCAGGCCATGCTTTTCGGCGATGGCCTTTTGCAGGTCAGTGGTGACGAGCGTCTTCACGATCACGCAGCGCGAGGCATTGCCGGGCGTGATCACACCATTGGCGATCAACTTCTGCACGCGGTAGTAAGCCATCAGCGAGCCAATCTGGTTACCGGTGAGGAGTTCGAGCTGGCCGCTGCTGTTGCGCACCGCCACGCCCATGCGATCGCAATCCGGGTCGGTGGCGATGACGAGATCAGCACTCTCTTTCTCCGCCAACGCCATCCCCAAGGCCAAGGCCTCGGCGTTTTCCGGGTTGGGCGATTTCACGGTCGGGAAACGGCCGTCCTGCACTTCCTGCTCCGGCACGGTCAGATAGCGGAAGCCCAGCCGGTCGAGCATCGGCTTGCTGATGATGCCGCCGACACCATGGATGGAAGTGAAGACCACCTTCAGGCCGCTGCGAGCGGCCTCGGCCACCATGGGACGATCGAGCACCAGCGTCTCCAGACGCGTCATGTAGGCATCGTCGGCCTCCTGGCCCAGCACCGTGATCTTGCCCTGCTCGCCTGACGGGACGGGCTCATACACATCGCCTTCCACGGCGTTCACCTTGGCGATAATGCCGCTGGCGTGCGGCTCCACGACCTGCGCACCGTCGCTGAAGTAAACCTTGTAGCCGTTGTCGTGCGGCGGGTTGTGGCTCGCGGTGATCACGATGCCCGCACTGGCATTGACCAGGCGCACGGTGAAGCTCAGCTGCGGCGTGGAGCGCGGCCCGGCGAAGATGAAAACGTCCACCCCATTTTCCGCGGCGACCTTGGCGGTGAGCTCGGTGAAATCCTTGGAGAAATGCCGCGTGTCGTGGGCGATGGCGATGCTCGGCCTGCCGGGCAGATTGTTCTTCGCAAACCACTCCTTGAGGTAAGCAACGAGCCCCTGCGTGGCGCGGCTGATATTGTAGTAATTCACCGAGTTCGTCCCCACGCACGGACGCTGCGGGCGACCGAGCGCCTGCGTCTCGCCCTGCTCGGCGGCAGTCACGATCTTGCCGATAGTCCGCCCGCGCAGGCCGCCGGTGCCGAAGGCGAGGGTTTTGAAAAAGCGGTCGTTCAGCTCATCCCAGGCACCCGTGGCGACCAGTTCCTCCACGCTCTGCGCGTAGGTCGGCGAACTACCGCGGGCGAGGAGTTGCTCGATGTTTTTGGCGCTGCTGGCCAGAAGGCTGCCGGCGGAAACTGCTTGGGAAAGTCGAAGGCTGAGATCGCTCATGCGAAGAGTGTAACGAGGCCCGCGGAAATACGGGAAGCTTCATCTTCACGGCACCTATTATAAGTCTCATTCGTCCTATCGGTCCTATAGGACGGATGGGACTAATAGGACCCATGGGAGCTTTCCGCTTGAGAGCCGGCGCGGGCTCTCTACACTCCCGCTCCCTTTTCCTCATGGCTAAAAAGCCCAAACGCATCGTCATCAAATTCGGCTCCGGCATCCTCGCGAATGCCCAGGGCACCTCGCTGGACGCGCCCCAATTTCGCCGGTTGTGTGCGGAGATCTCCGAGCTCGTCGAGGCGGGGCACGAGGTCATCGTCGTCTCGAGCGGGGCCGTTGCTGCGGGACTTGCGGAGCTCGGCTTGAAGGAGCGTCCGGAGGATTTGCCCGGCAAGCAGGCTTGCGCGGCCATCGGCCAGTCGAAGCTCATGCAGCTCTACGGCAAGATGTTCGTGAAGCACAAACTGGTCGTCGCCCAGCTCCTGCTCACCTATCGCGACCTCGACAGCCGGGTGAGCCACGCAAATGCGCGCAATACTTTCACCCGCCTGTTCCAACAGCGCGGCGTGGTCCCTATCGTGAATGAAAACGACTCGGTGGCGGTGGAAGAGTTCGGCAAATTTGGCGACAACGACAAGCTCTCGGCGGAAGTCGCCGTGCTGGTCGAGGCGGACATCCTCATCCTCATGACCAGTGTGGATGGCCTGCTCGATGCGGACGGCAAAACCGTGCGCGTGGTGAAGGACATCGAAAAAGTCGCCGACCTCGTGAAGCCCGAGAAGGGCCGGTTTTCCGTGGGCGGCATGGCCTCCAAGCTCCAGGCGGTGAAAGTCGCCGTGGAGGCGGGCATTACCACCTATATCGCCGGCGGCCGCTGTCCCCGGCGCATCCCGGAAATCGCCGCAGGCAAGCCGGTGGGCACGCGCTTCGTTGCCAAAGGCGGAACCTTGTAGGAGATTGCCCATCCAATGACGGACCTGAAATCGCAGATCGAAGACTTTGGCCGCCGGGCTCGCGCCGCGGCGCGCATCCTCGCGCGCACCAGCGCCGAGCAAAAGAATCAAGGCCTCCTGGCCATGGCTGACGAAATCGTCGCCGCGGCCCCGTCCATTCTGGAAGCGAATGCGAAAGACGTGGCCAAAGCCACCGCCGACGGCCTTTCCAAGGCCATGCTCGACCGGCTCACGCTGAACACGAAGCGCCTCGAAACCATGGCCGATGGCATTCGCCAGGTCGCCGCGCTGCCCGATCCCGTGGGCGAAGTGATCAAAGACTGGACCCGCCCGAATGGCCTGCGCATTTCGAAAGTCCGCGTGCCGATCGGCGTCGTCGGCATCATTTACGAATCGCGTCCCAACGTGACCAGCGATGCCGCCGTGCTCTGCACGAAGACCGGCAACGCCACCATCCTTCGCGGCGGCAGCGAGTCGATCAATTCGAACGTGGCCATCGCCGCCGCGCTGAGCAAGGGCGGCGCGAAAGCCGGTCTGCCCGAGGACAGCGTGCTCCTCATTCCGACGACGGACCGCGAAGCAGTGAAGCACCTCTGCGCGATGGACAAGTATCTCGACGTCATCGTGCCGCGCGGCGGCAAGGGGCTCATCGAGACCGTGGTCAGCCACGCGCGCATGCCGGTCATCAAGCATTACGACGGCATCTGCATCATGTATGTGGACAAGGAAGCCGACCTGAAGATGGCGCAGGACATCGTGCTGAATGCCAAGGTGCAGCGTCCCGGCGTCTGCAACGCCATCGAGACCGTGCTCGTGCATCGCGATATCGCCCACTCGTTCTTCGGCACCACTGGCAAGGCCCTGCTCGATAGTAAGGTCGAGATCCGTGGCGATGAGCGCACCCGCGTCGCCCTCGGCGACCAGGCAAAAGCCGCCACGCCGGAAGATTACCGTACCGAGTTTCTCGATCTCATCATCGCGGCGAAGGTGGTGGACAGCGTGGGCGAAGCGATCGACCACATCGAGCAGAACGGCTCGCACCACAGCGACGGCATCGTCACGGCTAATGAGCAGACCGCAGAGCGTTTTCTCGCCGAGGTGGATAGCGCCACCGTCTATTGGAACGCTTCCACACGCTTTACCGACGGCGGCGAGTTTGGCTTCGGCGCGGAGATCGGGATTTCCACTGACAAGCTGCACGCCCGCGGCCCGATGGCGCTCGAGGAGCTGACGACTTACAAATACCTGCTGCGCGGAACCGGCCAGATTCGCCCTTAATCAGGTTCCGCTTACGTGGGATTGCGGGACGATTTTCGGGGCTCGCCAAACGGAAAGGCGCGGCGCTAAAATCCGGGCGTATCCCCAAGGCATGAGCCAGCCCGACCCTCATCAAGGCCACTTCGACGCGCTTCTTTGGCGCGCGCTGGTTTTCAACCACATCCACGAAGCGTTGGTCGTGACTTCGGAGGACCATACGATCCTGGATTGGAATGCCGGCGCGGAAGAGATGTTTGGCTGGAATCGGGAGGAGGTGGTCGGCCAATCGCTGCAGACGGTGCATCGATCGATGGCGGCGGCCACGCCCGATGACGCACAGGAGGAGATCGCACCTCCCATAGGTCGATGGAATGGCAGCCGGCAATTCCTCCGCAAGGATGGCAGTAGCGGCGTGTGCGAAATGGTTGGGATTCCACTGCTCGATGCGGAGGGAAATCCGCGCGGCACCCTCTTCATGCACGCAGAGGTGCCAGCCGCGGAAGCTGCTGCGGCCGAACCCGCACCAGAGCGGCCTCCAGCCACTGTGGCGGTGAACCAACACTTGCGCGACGAGCGCTTCCTGTTGCGCAAGCTGATCGATGCGGTGCCTGACCCAATTTTTTGCAAGGACCGCGATGGCCGCTATCTGTTGCGCAACGCCGCCGACTTGAAGATGTTCGAAGCGCCAGACAGTGATCTGACGCTAGGCAAAAGCGTTTTCGAAATTCCCGGCCTGCAGGCTCACGCCGAAATTTACTCAGCGGACGACGTGGAGGTGGTGAAGACCGGCAAGGCGATCATCAACCGCGAAGAACCCTTCGAGACACCCGGCGGAGACAAAGGTTGGTTCCTCACCTCGAAATTCCCTCTCCAGGATGAGACCGGCGAGATCATCGGCATCGTGGGCATCGCCCGCGATGTGACCGATGTAAAGCGCGCGACCGAGGAATTGCGCGCGGCGCAGTTGCGGCTCATCGATCACGTGGAGAACTCGCCCCTCACGGTCGTCGAGTGGGGACCGGATTTTCGCGTCACGCGTTGGGCGGGCCAGGCGGACCATATGTTCGGCTGGCGCGCGGAGGAAGTGGTAGGCCGGCATTTTAATGACTGGCCGTTTGTCTATCCCGACGACGTGCAGCGAATGGGCGAAGTCGTCGAGCGACTCATCGACGGCACCGACTATCGCAACACCTGCCAGTGCCGCAACCTGACGAAGCTTGGCCGCATCCTGCACTGCTCGTGGCAGAACTCCGTGCTGCACGATGCCGCGGGCAAGACGGT
>JBGGMZ010000421.1:0-12026 GCA_041287745.1 Chthoniobacter sp.
GCGAGCAAGCTCTGGGGCGGTCTCGGGGGGGATTTAGCACAAAGATCCACGCCGCCACCATCGACGAAAACTGCGCGGTCGCGCTCCACGTAACGGCGGGCCAGGCCCACGACGGCCGGCAATTTGAAGCGCTTTATGAGAGTCTGCCGGCAGACAACGTCCTGGAGGCCGCCTCGCTGGACATGGGTTACGATGCCGATCGCATTCGGGAACGCCTGGCGCTTGATGGGATCGAACCGGTAATCCCTCTGCTGCCCACCCGCTGCGGGAAGTTGCCTTTTGACAAGGAACGTTACCGCGGGCGCAATCGCGTCGAACGCTTCTTCAACAAGCTCAAACAATTCCGGCGCATCGCCACCCGTTACGACAAGCTGCACGCCACTTTCACCGCGGCTGTGACTTTGGTCGCCGCTTTCCTCATCGCAAAGAATTCGTAAACACAACCGCGCCCCCCTCGAAGCCTCGTTGCTCCTGCAAGAAACCCGGCTGCCCAGTCCGGAAAGCGCCGTTCTCATTGCTACATCAAGGGTGTCAAGTTGTGTCGTCTGCCTCATCGTCCCACCCAAAACATTGGAGATAGCACGAAAGGAAATTCAGCTAGAGCCTGTTATGCACTTTTGGAGAAGGAGAACAAGGAGCCGAGCATGAGGGAGACAGCAGCTAACCAATGGTAAGCGGCGAGGCTTTTGCTGGTTCGTTCGTAATCGCGAGCGAGTCGGCGGAACCGGCCCAGCCAGGCAAAGGTGCGTTCGACGACCCAACGACGGGGCAGCAGCACAAAACCCTTTTTGGCTTCGGCCAGTTTGACCACGACCAGATCGATCGCCTGCGCTTGCGCTTGCTGAGCAGCCTCCTGGCCGGTGTAGCCTTGGTCGACGAAGGCCATTTTCACGTTCTCTCCCGTCGCCTCCTGGACCTGCTGGCAGAGAGCGCCGACTTGGGCTCGCTCCTGCTCGTTGGCCGGAGTAATCGCCACCGCCAGCAGGTGGCCCAAGGTATCCACGGCCACATGAACTTTGGAGCCTTTCTTGCGTTTGTGCCCATCGTAACCGGCGCGCCCCCCACTCTCGGGCACCGACTGCAAGGTGCGCCCATCGAGGATTGCCGCGCTGGGTTCGCTGGCCCGCTCGGCCAACAGGCGCAGCAACTTGCGTAGATCGCCCGCCATGGTCTCCAGCACCCCGGCCCGAATCCAGCGCTGCGCCTGTTGAAAGACGGCGTGGTAGGGCGGAAAGTTCTCGGGCAGATATCGCCATTGCACTCCAGTCTTGGCAATGTAGCGCAGGGCATTAAAGAGCGCCCTCAAGGGATACAAGCGCTGGGGAGCCTCCGGGGCCATCAACGTCAGATACGGAGCGCAAAACTCCCACTCTTCATCGCTGACGTCGCTCGGGTAGTGCGTGCAGTAGTCTTTCGGCTTTTCCTCCATCCACAGCTTTCAATCCTTCTCCTTCTCCTCGTACCAGCCAAAAGTGCATAACAGGCTCTAGGGGTTTCCCGAAACTCGAGCGTGCAGTCTTGCATATAAAAAAGCGGGCATTTCGGTGAGGCCATAATTTCAATTAGGAATTCAGAAGAGAGACTTCCGCCGAATTTCATTGAGCTAGTCGTGGGAAAACATACGCGCATTCGCATATAAATTTAGGTGGCGCCGCTATTGGCACACCGGCTCCGGATGTCCGTCACAAATTGTTGTCTACCTGTCGCATACCCATGCGACTAACATGACTGTTTATAATGTGGGAGTGTGGGCTTGTGAGCTAACAGCCTGCCCATGACTGCCATGAACGAACAAAACGACGATCTGCGGTTGATGGAGTCTTCGCTTCTCTTTAAGGCACTCTCCCGTCAACGAGACGAGATTCTGCGCTACAAATGGATCGAGAGTGAAAAGGCGGGGGTGGATATCGGTTTCGAAAAGGCCTTGCTCGGTTGGTTGGTCAATCAGGCGCGCCAAGCGCAGTAAATCCTTTCGAAAGATATTCGCCTCTTTTGCGCATGAGCTTTTTCCACCTTCCTCCCACTGCGCGTGTCCTTACGTATCGCGAACTCAGCGAACCGGCTCGTCCGTTGAGTTTTCCCCGAGCTGTCACATATCCATGTGACTATGCGGCTTCCCGGCAGTCGGCAGCCTGCCGTTCACACATGGATATCACTGCCCGTTCCACCCCAGCGCTTTCCACCCCGTTACGGCGCGTGTTGTGAAAATGCGGTTTCTGAGATTCGTCCCCACCCCACGCCTACTATGAAATTGACCGGTCATTCTCTTCTCTCCCGAATTACAGGGCCTCTCTTTTCTCGCGAAGCATTTTTCGTCTGGGGGCGAGTCGCTCTTGCAACGAGCGGACTGGTGGTGCTTGCGTCCCGCATCGAGGCGGCTACCTACTATTGGGACACGAATGGTGCGACCGCCGGTTCGGGCGCGTCCACAGGCAGCTGGGATGGCGCCACGGCCAACTGGACGACTGACGCCACGGGCGCGACCACGCCGGGCGTGAGCCTGACGACGAGCCTCGACGATCTCATCTTTTCCGCCGGCTCGAACGGCACGACGGGCACCGTCACCGTCAGCGGCGCGCAATTGGCGAACAGCATCACCTTCAAGGACAACGTGGCGGTCACGCTCAGCGGTGGCACCTCGATCACGCTGGGCGGCGCCGGCAGCGGCTCCGGCATCTTTGTCTCCAGCGGGGACAATGCGGCCAACACCATCAGCACGCCGGTCATTCTCAATGGTTCCACCAGCACCTTTGCTTTCACCAACGATGGCACGGGTCTCTTGACCGTCGGCGCGATCACCGGCGCGGCCACCAGCGGCACGCAGACGATCAATGTCAGTTCCACGAGCAGCGGCGGCATCACCTTGAACGGGATTATCGGCAATGGGGCCGGTGGCGGTAAAGTCGCGCTGGTCGTCAACAACACGGGTGCCGGTATCACGACCCTCTCCGGCGCAAATACCTTCACCGGCGGCACGACGATCAATGCAGGTACTCTGCAAATTACGCAGACAACGAGCGCGGCCTCGACCGGCACTTTCAATCTTGGAGGCGGCACCTTTCAGATCAATCAGGCGGGAAACAACTTCGGTTATAGTTCAACGATCAATCTCACTGCCGATTCCACTTTCAGCAGCATCGGCGCTGGCGCGATCAACTGGACCGGCACACTCAACGGCAACAACCATGTTCTGAATGCCAATTCCGGCGCGACGCGCGTCTACCTGAATGGCACCTTTAACAACGTTACCCAGATTAACATCACCGCGGGCGCGGTGGGCCTCGATCTGGCTTCGGCAGGTCACGAAAGCACGCCGGTTGTCGTCTCCAGCGGAGCGTCATTATGGTTTGCCAACGCGACCAACACGCTGGCAAGCAACATTACGCTGAATGGCGGCGCGGGTCTCGGTAGCACGGGTGCCCTCGCATTGGAGGGTGGAACAAATCTCACCCCCGTTCTCTCGGGAACTCTGACGCTGAATAGCGGTAACAGCTCTATTGGCAATGCCGGCACGGCGAACGCCGGAAACAACATATCGATCACCGGAAAGGTCACCGGCACCGGTTCATTGACGAAGATTTCGATTAATAGACTCACTCTCTCGAATGCGACCAACGATTACAGCGGAAGCACCACCATTACCGGTGGCGTTCTGCAGGCCAACGACGGTGTTGGTTTGCCCACCGGCAGTTTCCTCTCGCTGGATGGCGGCGTCCTCCAAAGCAATAACAGTTCTGCGAGCTTCACCCGCAGCCTCGGAACTAGTGGGAGCGGTAATTTTCAGTTCACGGCGAACGGCGGCGGCTTTTCAGCCAACGGCGGACAGTTGACGGTGAACATCGGAGGAGCTACCGCCGGGCAGACCTGGGGCAGCACGGTCGGGACGAACCTTGTCGGCACGCTTCAGTTCGGCAGTGTCTCCGCCAACGCCAAGACGCTTTTCCAGAATGCGATCGACCTGAATGGCGGCACCCGCACCATCAACGTCACAGCGGGCACGGGTGGCGACTCGGCGGAAATTTCCGGAGCGATCACCAACTCGACCGGCACATCTGGCCTGACCAAGACAGGCACCGGCACATTGATCCTCTCGGGCTCGAACACCTACAACGGCATAACGACGATCAGCACCGGCACGCTCCAGTTCGGCAACGGCAGCACCACCGGCTCGCTTTTGTCCAGCGGCACTATCTCGATTGCGGCTACCGCAACCCTCGCGATTAACCGCTCGAATCCCGTGGCCCAGGGCACTGATTTCGGAGCCATTTCCGGCACCACCGGTATTCTGACGCAACTCGGCACCGGTGCCTTGACGCTTACTGGATCGAACTCGATCACAACCCTCAACGTGAATAACGCCACCGGCACGGTAGACATCGGCAGTGGCAACACCACGATTGCTAATGCCGGCGGCAACGCCATTCAATCCACCACCGGCGGCACCATCAATGCGACGGGCGGCGGGACGCTAACACTGACTCAGCAGAGCGCCACCGATGGCGGGAATGTCGGCACGGCCAACGGCACGACGCTGACCATCAATGCCAAGATCACCGGAGCCAATGCTTTTGAAAGCTTCAATACTAACAACGGCACGGGCGTAGTGGTCTTGACGAATACGGGAAACAATTTCACCGGTAACGTGGTGATCAATTCCGGCGTCGTTCAAGTGTCGGCCGTGGGCAATCAAAGTGCCGCGACCAGCATCCTTGGCTCGGGCACCACGATCAGCATCGGCTCCGGCTCCGCCTCGACGGGCGCATTGAAATATACCGGCACGGGTGAAGTGAGTAACCGCATCATCAACCTGAGCGGCAGCACTTCCGGCGGCACCATTGACGCATCCGGCGCAAGCGGCACGCTGGAATTGAGCAGCAACCTCACGGCTATCGCGGGTGCCAAGACCCTCACGCTGACAGGAACCGGCCTTGGTAAATTCTCCGGAAATCTGGTGAACAGCAGCGGAACCATATCCGTCACGAAAACCGGCGCCGGCGCGTGGATCCTGTCGGGTACCAACAGCTATACCGGTTTGACCACCGTTAATGGCGGCACGTTGACGCTTTCGGGAAACAACACGACGAGTGGCGGCGTAACCCTGACCACCGGCACACTCAACATCAATGCGGCGGGCACGTCCTCCTCGAATTCGGCGCTTGGCACCGGGACCTTGACGATCACCTCCGGCACGATTGACAACACCAACGCCGCCTTCACCGGCGCGCTGGCGACCAACAATGTGGTGATCGTCAACGGCGACTTCGCCTTTGCCGGCACGAATAACCTGAATCTCGGCACGGGAGCGGTGACACTCACCAATACCGGCACCCGCATCATTACAATAGGTGGCTCCAGCAGCACCTTGACAATGGGCGGCCAGGTCACCGCCAGCAATCAGGCTGGTAACACGACATTGACCGTCAATGGCATCGGCAACTCCCTCTTGTTCAGCTCCGCTTCCAATTTCAACTCCAATCAGAACACCACGGCGCGCACCTTTACGGTGAATGGCAGCGGCAACGTGACCATCAACGGTTTGCTGACGAGCACCACGCCGACTGCTTCCTTGCTGGCCTACAGCGGCACGGGCAAACTTACCCTTGCGGCTGGTTATGCATTTACGGGGACGAGCACCATTGCCAGTGGTGGCACTGTGCAACTGGGCAACGGCGCGACGGCAGTGACCATGAGCGGCGGTATCACCAATAGCGGGACGCTCATCTACGATCCGAATGCGGCCTTCACGTCCACGGCCGTCACCGGCACCGGTGCGGTCACGATCATCGGCGGGCAGACTGTCAAGAAAACCACCAGTCTTTCCACCGGACTCCTCACCCTCGGCGACAGTTCCACGACCGGCACGCTTGACCTCAATGGCACCGCCCAAACCGTCGGCGGTCTGAGCAACGGCAGCTTCACTCCGGCGAGCGACAGCATTGTGAACACGGGTGCGGCGGCGGCGTTGACGATTGACACGACCAATGGCAGCCAGTCCTTCGGCGGCGCGATCAGCCCGGCGACGGCGAACTTGATCAGCCTGGTCAAGACGGGCAATAACACCCAGACCTTCAATGGCACGACCGCCAGCACCTTCACCGGCGGCATTACGGTCAATGGCGGCACCCTCGCTCTGAACGAGGCGAACGTGGCCGGAACCAACAACCTCGTTTCAAGCTCGAACGCTTTGACCCTGGGCGGTGGCACATTGAGCGTCAGCGGCGGCACCCAGACCCTGGCCAGCCTGGCCACGACCGCAAACACGACCAGCTTCCTGACTCTCGGAGCCAACAGCACGCTGACGATTGCCAGCGCCACCCAGTCCTTCGGTGCCGGTTCGCTATTGACTCTCGACACGAGCGCGGGCGGCGCAAATGGTGCGACGGTCGGCAACGCGATCATGGTCTGGAATACGGGAACTGCCGGCTCGATTATCAATAATGCATTCCTGGTAACGGATGCCGGTGGCACCGGTTTTGCCACCAAGAACGGCAGCAACCAGATCATCCGCCTCAATACTACGCTATTGCCAGCGTCGGGCGCGGTTTCCACGACCAACTACTTTATCGATAACAACACGGGCGGCACCGCGGCTGCGGGCAGCAACACGCTCACTCTTTCAGCCAGCGAGGCCGCCAACAGCATCTCGGTGGATACGACGGCCCGCTCCGGCACCTTAGACCTCGGCGCTGGTTCATTCACCCTGAGCAACAACAACTGGAGCTTTGCTGGGGCCAACACCTACACGATCAATCCGGGAACGGGAGGCAATCTCAAAACTGTCGCCACTGGAAACGCATTTGTCTTCGACAATGTGGCCTCCGGCTTGGTGACCATCAACGCTCCGGTCCTGGCCTTCGGCAGCAACGCCGTAACCTTCAACGGTACTGGCACCACGGTGCTCGCCGGCGCGAACACCTACACCGGCACCACGACTATTAATGCTGGCACGGTGAAGGCTGGTGTGAACCAAATCGGGACCACCTCAGGTGCGTTGGGCGCTGGCACCGGAGCTTTGACGCTCAGCAACGCTTCGACCCTCGATCTCAATGGCTTCAACGTGGGTGTCGGCGGCGTGACCGGGAACAGCGGTACCACAATTACCAATAACGGGGGAAGCGCAGCCACCCTAACCGTCGGCAACAGCAACGGTGGTGTGACCTTCACCGGCTCGGTATCGGCGGGCTCGGGCGGTCTTTCCATCACCAAGGCGGGCACGGGTGGCCTGACTTTCGGCTCAGCCACTGCGCTCGGCAGCAACATCAACATCACCTTCACCGGGAACACTGGCTTTGGTGAAAGCAATGGCGCTGGCACGATTGGTAACTCGACGAATACCTTCATCGTGGCCAACGGAGTGACTATTGGCAACTTCACCACCAGCGCCAATGCAGGTTGGACTCTCGGGGCCAATGTCTCGCTGGGTGTCGGTTCGACTTACACCAACAATTCGGATCAAACGGTGAGCCAATCGGGCAACTTCACCAGCACCGACAGCACCGCCGTCATTAACTGGACCTACGGCTTTCACTCCAACAGCCCGACCATTTCCGGAAATAACAGCGGATTTCTCGGCACGATCAATATCGGTGATAACGGGCAAAGCGGCAGAGACGCCTTGAGACTGAACAGCCTCACTGCGGGAAGCGCCAGTGCGATCTGGCACTTCAATGGAGGTGCCGCATGGGGTGGCAACGGTGTTCGCCTGAATGGGGGCGTAGGCACCTATTCCATGGGCGAAATCACCAGCACGGGCGGTGCGGGTAACATTTACTTTAGCAACGTTGGTTCGATTCTCCAACTCGGCGACAACACCGCCAACGTAGCGAGCTACTCCGGCACGATCGGCCTTAACGGCGGCAACGGCGTCGGTATCACGAAGGTCGGCACGAACACGCAAATCCTCACCGGCACGAACACCTACACCGGCAATACGCTGGTGAGCAATGGAACGCTGCAATTGGCGAAGCAGGTCTCGCTCTACAACAGCGGTGCGGCGGCGGCTTGGAGCAAGACGAACATCAACGTGGCCAGTGGTGCGACGATGGCCTTTAACATCGGCGGCTCCGGCGAGTTTACGGAAGCCAATGTAAACGCGATCCTGGCTCTCTCCGACGCGACGAACAACGGGTTCAACGATGGGGCCAAAGTAGGCCTCGACACCACCAGCGGCAACGTGACCTACGCCAGCGCGATTACCAATCCCAACAGCGGCAACAACTCCCTCGGCCTGACGAAGCTCGGCACGAATAGCCTGACCCTGAGCAACGCAAACACCTACACGGGCACAACGACGGTAAACGCCGGCGAGTTGATTGTCAGCGGTTCCCTCAACGGAACCACCAACGTCACCGTCGCCTCCGGCGCGACGCTGGCTTCCGGGGTTACGGGATCGATCACGACTGCGACGGGTGGTAACCTGGCCGTGAGCGGCACGCTCGCTCCCGGTGACTTCAGTTCGGTGGGCACCCTGACTCTTGCTCCGGGAACGGGCGGGCAGTTAAGCTTCCTCTCCGGCTCGACGATCGACTTCACCATTAGCGGCGCCACCTCCGACGAGGTCAGCTTCTCGAGTGCCGGCGATTGGCTGAGCGGCAGCGGAAATGTGACGCTTTCGCTGACCGGCATCACGGGCAGTGATTACGGGAATACCTACACCGTCTTCCATAACGTCAGCACCACGGGCTTCGCCCTGGCCGGTATCACGGGTTATGACTCGGTGAACTACGCGGCCAGCTTCACGCAGGTGGGCAGTGACTATCAGCTTTCCTTCACGGCCATTCCGGAACCTAACATGGTGACATCGCTGCTGGGTGGAGTGGGTGTGCTGGCCCTCTTCCGCCGCCGTGGCGGCAAGTCTCATGCATGAAGCTTTATAATTTGAGGCTCTGACGAGAGCACCAAAATCAACGAACGACGGTGCGCTGATGACGTGTTCAGCATTGGCGCATGGCGTCACTGAAAGGTAGCGGAGTCATTCGGGCGGAGTGGCTCCGCTAACCCACTTTTTAAGCTCGAATAGCCAAATCCGACGACCCTGCCATGAAAGATCCGATCCGTGAAACCTCGCAAGTTCCTCAAGCCGCCTTTGCTCTAAACGACATCGGCATAGCCGACCGTGATCTGCGAGTGGAAATGTTTACCCTCTGCGATGGTGCGACGGAGCAGGAGGGTCGCATTTCGCTTGTCGGCACTTACGAATCGATTTCCGCAGCCAGCTTTCCTTGTGTGTTGCCGCAACTCACCGTGGTCTTGCGCGCGCGATTCTGGCCTCAGGACGGCCGTCTGCACGCTTTCCGGCTGGTGCTCACGAGCCCCGATGGAAAATCGCTGGGCGTGCTGCTGGATTCCATGGCCTCGATGCAATCGTTCAATGAAGATCGCTCGACGTCCTGCAACCTCATCGCGCGGGTACAGAATGTGGAAATCGAAGCGGCGGGGGAGCACGTCCTCGACTTTTACATCGACGACAAAATTGCCGGGCGTCTTCCGTTCAGCATCTACCCAATGGTGCGGTCGTGATGTTTTCATTGGCACCTCGCACGCGGTCGCCCAGGACCCTCCGTACGGCTGTGGAGAAATGGATCGGCTACTGCGTCCTTGTGCCCTTGGGCATCGTCGCCATCTGTCTCGCGTTGGTTGGCGATTTTTTTGACGCTGCCTGTTTCGTCCTCCCGCCATTAGTGGCGTTGTGTGGAGGGCGATGGTTGCGCCTGCTCCTCCGCCCGTGAGAATGGGCCAGACCAAAGCAGGGTCGGGGATACGACGGCAGGCCTCGGCGCGGAGTGTCACATATCCATGTGACTTGGGAAACGGGGCTCTTTGGCGGAAATTTCTACCCATGTCCCCCTGCATGTCCCCCCAGCGTCCCTTCGTAGCGTCGGGCACTCGTGCTTTCAGCTTGATCGAGATGATTGCTGTCGTGGCGATCATCAGCGTGGTAATGGCGTTTCTGGTGCCGGCGTATACGTCGATCAAGTCGGCCAATGATCTGGTGCAGGCGACCAACGGCGTCGCGGGCGCCATGGAGCGGGCGAGGACTTACGCCATGGCCAATAATCTTTACGTCTATGTCGGTCTGGTGGAAGTGAACGCAGATGTTCCGGCGGATACAGTCCCGCAGACTCCCGCGACCAGTTCCGGTGGCGGACGGGTGGCTATGGCGGCAGTCGCCGTGCGCGATGGGACGCGCGGTTACGATCTACTCTCCACGCTGCCGAGCCCCTCCTGGGCCAACTACAATCGCGGCGCCGGCCTCGTTCCCTTGGGCAAACTGGAGGTCTACGAAAATGTGCACCTTGCCGCTTCGCTGGGAGCCATCCCCGGGGAGGGAACGATGGCCCGCCCGGCAGTAAGCAGCGCGTACGTCCTCGGTAACCCGGCTTGCAAGTCGATCACGCCATTCTCGTGGCCGCTGGGCACCGATTTGGGTGGGGGACAGTGCACTTTCGATAAGGTCATCCAATTCGACCCGCAGGGAGTGGCGCGTATCCAGTATTCGACTAATCAAGATATCATCGTCAGCTGGATGGAGATCGCTCTCCAGCAGACGCATGGCAGCATCATTCCATCGGCGCCTGCTGCTCCTACCGGCGCTATTGCGGCGGTGCAGATCGACGGCATGACCGGCGCGGTGCGCGTCTTTCGCCCATGAAGATCCGTCTCAAATCCCAGCAGGCATTCTCGCTCGTCGAAGTCGCTCTCGCCCTCGGCATTGCGGCGATCGCGCTTGTCGCCATCGTCGGTTTGATTCCCGTTGGCTTGAACAGCAACCAGGCCAGCAGCGAGCAGACAGCCGCGGCGGGGCTGGCTGCCGGCATCGTCGCCGACCTGCAGGCTGCACCCTTGGCGATTCCGCCGGAGATCAAAAACTCGCTGCGCTACCAAGTGCCGCTGCCGATATCCGGCAGCGCGACTCATAGTTTCTTTTTACGCGAGGACGGCGCCATGGCGGGAAGCATCGACACGAATGCCGATGCCTCAATGGATTCGCGCTACCGCGCGACGCTCGTCATTACCGCGCCGACAGCCGCGAATCAAAAGACTGCCACGATCGTGCGCGTCCTCATCACGTGGCCAGCCATGGCCGATCCGCAAGCCGCTGCGTTGCCGGCCAGATTTAGCGGCTCATACGAGGTGATGACTGCCCTAAACCGCAATTGACACGATGAAACGAAACGGTCGCCATCAGGCTTTCACTCTCACCGAACTCATCGTCGCCATCTCGGTGCTCACGCTGCTCACGACCTTCGTCGCGCAGTTGGTCAATAACGCCACCATCGTTACGACACATAGCCGCAAGCGAGTGGATGCAGATAGCCAGGCGCGCCTGGTCTTCGATCGCGTGGCCGGGGATTTCGCCAAGATGCTGAAGCGGACAGATGTGGATTACCTTTTTTGCAAGCAGACGGGCAACGACCGCATGTTCTTCTACAGCGAAGCGCCGGCCTACTACGATGGCGCCGCGAATAGTATCAAGCCGCGGAGTTCTGCCGCGTTGCTGGGCTACCGGATCAACTCCCATTACCAAATCGAGCGGCTGGGGAAGCAACTGAGCTGGGGGGGAAACTCCGGAACGCAACCGGGCAGCACCATATTTCTCACCTATCCAGCACCTACGGTGACGAAGCCGAAGCCAACACCTTTGCCGAGCTCATTGCTGGAAAACAACTGGCCCGATGCGATTGGCAGCGCTCCGACTTATGACGGCACCGGTAGCGACTATCATGTGCTCGCCGATCAAGTGTGCCGCTTCGAGTTCTGTTTCCAGATGAAGGATGGCACTTACGCTCTGGATCCGACGGGCAACTCAGGCGGCACCGTCCATAGTCTGAAGGATGTCGTCGCGATTGTCGTGGGACTGGTGGTGCTGAATTCGGCTTCGCAACAAATCACGGACATTAGCAAGGTGAGCAACGCATTCGACGATCCGACTGCCGCACAGATCACGGCCAACCCTCCGGTGCTGATGGGGGAAAGCTGGCGTCAGAAGTTGCTCCAGCCTGGCTTTGCAGCAGCCGCGAGGATCC
>JBGGMZ010000422.1:0-18102 GCA_041287745.1 Chthoniobacter sp.
TGCTCTTCGGCGCGATGGCCATGTTCGGCTTCGTCCTTACCCTCCCCGGTATCGCGGGCGTCATTCTCACCATCGGCCTCGCGGTCGATGCCAACGTGCTCATCTACGAACGTCTCCGTGAAGAAATGGCGGCCGGCAAGAGCCTGGCCTCCGCGGTGGACACCGCCTATAACAAGGCCTTCAGCGTGATCTTCGACGCCAATGCGACCACGCTCATCACCGCGGGCATTCTCTTCTACCAGGCCAGCGGCCCGGTGAAGGGCTTCGCAGTAACCCTCGTGCTGGGCATCATCGCCTCAGTCTTCTCCGCGATGGTGGTGACCCGCATGCTCTTCTCCTGGGCGCTGAAGCTCGGCGTCCTCAAGCGCATCACGATGCTCCACCTCATCTCCGGCCAGGGCATCGACTTCATGAGCAAGCGCTACCTCTGGATCGGTATTTCGCTCACCGTCGCGGTCGTCAGCATGATCGGCTTCGTGGTGCGCATGCCGCACAATCTCGGTATCGACTTCAAGGGCGGCGACCTGCTCATGCTCAAGCCGGCCAAAGCGGTGGAACTCGCCGACGTTCGCAAGCACGTCGAAGAGCTCAAGCTCGAGGATTTCTCCTTGCAGAAGGAAAGCGATCCCTCGTCCAATAGCGAATTTTTCACCATCCGCAGCCCCATCGATACCGGCGACAAGATCGAGCAGCATCTCATCCAGACCATGCCGGAAGCCGGCTTCACCGAGCACAAGAAGGACAAGGTCGGCAAGATCGTCGGCGGCGAGCTGTTGCGAAGCTCTCTCATCGCCTTCGGCCTCGGCATGCTCGGCATCTTTATCTACGTTTCCATGCGCTTCGAGGCGTCCTTCGCTGTCGGTGCACTGGTAGCTCTGCTCCACGACGTCGTCATCACGGTGGGACTCTTCTCCATCTTCGGCCACGAGCTTTCGCTCATCATGGTCGGCGCGATCCTGACCATTGCGGGTTACTCGATCAATGACACCATCGTCGTCTACGACCGCATCCGCGAAGGCCTGCACAGCGGGCGCCGCGGGTCGATCCAGTCGATCATGAATGCCTCGATCAACGAAACCCTGAGCCGCACGCTGCTCACCTCGGGCTGCACGCTGCTCTCCGTGGCCGCGCTGTATTTCTTCGGCGGCCCGGTGTTGCACGACTTCGCGTTTGCCATCTTGATCGGCATCGTGGTCGGCACCTATTCGTCGATCTTCATCGCCTCGCCCATCGTTCTCTGGTGGAGCGGCCACAAGCCCGGCGCCCTTCACAACGAGCCGAAGGCCGACAAGGCCGACACCACGCCGAAGATCGCCACGGTGTAATCCTCAATCACGGCGCGCAAGCGTCACAAGGCCCGCGAATTCATGGAATTCGCGGGCCTTTTTGTTTACACCACATTTACTGCAGCTTGCCTTGGAGGGCACCGCTCCGTCGGTGCTGAAGGCAAACGACTTCCGTGGAGGCGACGGAGAGCTTCCATCCAACTCTGATTCGAAGGTTATCTTCGACAACAGTTTTTCCACGGCGCACTGAGGCCAGTGCGCCCTACATAAGCCTCACCGCTTACCGCAACGCCTGGCGCGTCGGCCCCAGCTCGTAACAGGCCATCTCTTCCGCGTTTCGCATATAGAGCCGGCCGTTGGCGACTACCGGGCCATTCCACGTCTTGCCGCTGATCGCCTGGAAACGCCCAAGCTCTTTGCGCGCTTGCGCGTCGGCGGCTTGCAGGATCGCCTCACCGCTCTCGGAGACAACGAGCAGCAGACCTTGATCCGCGAGCAGGATGACCTGGCCACGGCCAAAACGCCCGTCCTTCCACGTGCGTTTACCGGTGGCGAGGTTCAGGCAGCAGAACATGCTGGAATCAAAACCGTAGGCGCTGTCGCCCTGCACGACGAAGTCGGGAAACTCGGGCTTCAAATCCTTCGACGCCCACACCGGCGAGACCTTCCATTGGTCGCCCTCCTTGGCGACGGTGATGAGCGAGACACCCGGCCCATCGAGCACGGCAACGGCGAGCTTGTTGCCATCCACGAGATGCGGCTGGCCGGTGCGCGGCGTGCCTTTCATCACCATGCCTGTCTCCCACAGCTTCTTGCCCGTAGCTGGATCAAACGACGTGAGGCCCAGGTCGTGAAACATGAGACACTGCCGCACGCCGGCGATGGTCGTGATCTGCGGCGAGCTGTAGCTCAGTTGGCCGGCGGGTGCCGTCCACGCGAGATTACCCGTGTCGCGATGATACGAGAGCAGGCTCTTGTTGGCCTCGCCTCCGCCATAGACGATCACATTTTGATCCACGACCAGCGGCGAACTCGACATCCCCCAGACCGGCGGCTTGCCCTGTGAATCGTTCTTCGAGTCGCGCGACCACACGAGCTTGCCCGACTGGGCATCGAGGCAATTCAGGATGCCAGTGGCACCGAAGGAATAGATGCGTCCATCGGCAAACGTGGGCGTCGCGCGCGGGCCCGCGCCGGAAACGGCTTCATCGAAACGTGTCGTGTCCTCATGCGCCCAGACCTGCTGCCCGGTCGCGGCGTCGTAGCACACCACCGCCTCCACCGCTCCTCGCTGCTCCTGCGTGTAGAGACGATCGCCGATGACGATCATCGAGGACCACGCCGGTCCCACGGCGCGCTTCCAGAGTTGTTGCGGGGGCTTCGTGCTCCAATCGGTCGGGACGTGGGTGCCATGCATCACGCCATCGCGCTCCGGCCCGCGAAAAGCGGTCCACGTGGAGGCATCGGTACGCAGCGCGGAAGCGCCGTCAGCGGCTTTGGCACTTCCATCGGCGGCAGCATTTTGCGCCAGGAAGCGCTGCTCCGCCGTGGGCGTCCACCGCCAGGCGATATGCGTCTTCAGCGTGGAGTCAAAGCCATCCATGCGAATGAGATCGAAGATCCCCCAGCCGAGCACGACCATGGCGGCGAAGCCCAGCCAGTGCGAGGGGATGAGCGCGCGCTTGACGAGAAATAACCAGCCCAGCACCAGCGCCACCACGAGTGGCAGCCCGGCCACGCAAAGGGTGAAGAAATTGACCGTGAGATCCGAGAATTTCCCCGCGAGGAAACCCGCGCCCACGATGAGGAAGAATCCGAGGATCTTTTCCGACCGCTGAATGGCGCGGTTCGACCACCACCAACTGAAAAAGCAGATGGCGAAGATCAATGCCGACGCGAGCCCGTAAATGAAACCGTAGAAGTAAGGTTTCTCGATGCTCCCGACGACAAAGTAGAGCACCGCATAGACGGCCACCAACCCGAGCAGGAAGCCGAGACGAGGCATGCCGGCGGGGCGTGCCGGGGAATTTTCCTTGCCAGAGGGGGACACTTGAGCGCGAGGTTCTTCATTCATGGGAAAAGACATGCTTTGTTTGCAGATTTGAGCTGCACGGTGTATTTAAGTATCTAGATAATTCATGTCAATAACGATTCAGTTTTAGAACAATGCCTGGCGACCTCAGCAAGATCCCACCCTCCCAGACGCCGTCTTCCGGCGTGGGGTTTCTTCTTTCCCAAGTGGGCGCGCACGTGGCTGCGACATTCGCGGAACGCATCGCCTCGTTTGGGCTGAAGCCCTACCACGCCGGCATCCTCAATGTGCTCGCCAACCACCCGGGCCTCACCCAACAGGCCCTGGCCGACCTGCTCGGCGTCTTCCCCAGCCGTCTCGTGGCGCTGCTGGATGATCTCACGAAACTGGAGCTCATCGAGCGCCGCACGAGCCCGGCGGACCGGCGCACCTACTCCTTGCACCTCACCCAGGCCGGTCACGAAATGGGGAGCAAGATCGGCAGCCTGGCCGAGGTCATGCAGGATGACATCTGCGGCGCTCTGAACGAAAAGGAACGTGTGACCCTGGCCGAATTGCTCACCCGCATTGTGGCGCAGCAAAAGATCACGCCGGGCGTGCATCCCGGGTATCGGAAATTGGGCGGAGGCGGAGGCTGCGGCGACGAAGGAGCAGGCGACGGTCGATAATTCTTCGCCTCAGATCGGAGGTCTTCGACGGGAATCAGTTTTTCCGGACCTCTTCGCCAATGTAAGATCGAAAGCGGTCTTTTGCCCAAAACGCATTCACCGGCCGAAAGGTCTCGTAATCGGCACCCTTGATTGGCCGGTTCCCGTAATAGATGTGATTGCGATCCTTCGCGTAGCGGCCCTTTAGAATCTGAAAAGTAGCGTAATCGGCGCCCTTCACTTCCGAAGTAAAATTGTCCACGTAATATGCCTTCGAATCGCGCGCCCAATCTTCGTTGATCGAGACAAACGAAGCCGGATCATGGACGGGGATGGGATGGTCCCCTTGGTAACCCTGATGCTTATCTTTGGCCCACCCATAGTGCTGGAGCGGCATGAAAGTGGCAGGATCCGCCCCATCGATGCGGAACTGTTGCCAATAGACCGCGTGCCTGTCTTTCCACCAAGCATCTTTGACATGAACGAAGGACTCAGGATTAGCGCCCGGAATAATCTCCCCGCACCGATAGACGTGCTCGCTATCTGCAGCATAGTACTGAGCGCGGTCGAGGGGATGAAAGGTAGCGCTATGGGCTTTCGGAATCGAAGTCTCCTGGCGGCCATTGCCTTCGTTCCAAGTGACCCAAATCCAACCATGCGAAGTGCGCCGATAGACGCCTTCCCCCTCACAACCTAATGTGAAGAGAGCCGTCAGAAAGAGGAGTGTTGCACGTATCAGCACCTGTAAAACCTACTTTACCGCCGCAAGTCCGGCCTAGCGAGCGCGCTCTCGCAGAGTATTTCGGCGCATTCTCTTTTTCCGGATTCCTGTCGCCCATCTCTGCGGCTAAGAAAGTAGCCCCCGCGGTCTTTGTCTCCGGGCATCCGCGATTTTCCCCGTTTCACTCCCTAGAAGCTGCCTTCCATGAAAACCCGCCTCCTCCTTGCGTCTCTCGTCACCCTCGGCCTCGGGCTCACGGCCCACGCCAAAACGCCCGATGGCAAACCCTGCGTCCTCCTCCTCGCAGGCAAGCCCTCGCACGGCCCCGGCGAGCACGAACACAACGCCGGCGTCAAGCTGCTCGCCAAGTGCCTTTACCAAGGCGCACCAGACGTGGTCACCAAGGTGCATCTCAATGCCGACTGGCCAAACGCCGATGAGCTTTCGCAGGCCGACACGATCGTCTTTTACGCCGATGGCGGTGGCGGGCATTTCCTGCTGAAGGACGATCACCTCGAGCAGGTCGCGAAGGAGATGAAGCGCGGGTGCGGCTTTGTTTGCCTGCACTACGCGGTGGAATTTCCCGCGGACAAGGGCGGCCCCGAAGTGCTGCAGTGGATGGGCGGCTTTTTCGAGGCCAACTGGTCGGTGAACCCGCACTGGGATGCGAACTACAAGGAGTTGCCGAAGCACCCGATCAGCAATGGCGTGAAGCCCTTTGCCACGAACGATGAGTGGTACTTCCACATGCGTTTCAACGACAAGGAAGGCAAGCTCACCCACATCCTGAGCGATGTGCCGCCGGACTCGACGATGAATCGCAAAGACGGTCCGCACGAGGGCAACCCGACGGTGCGTGCGGAAGTTGCGGCGAAGAAACCGCAGACCACCTCCTGGGCCTTTGAGCGTCCGGATGGCGGACGCGGCTTCGGCTTCACCGGAGGCCACTATCACAAGGGCTGGGGCAATGACGACCAGCGCAAGCTGGTGCTCAATGCCATCCTCTGGACTGCGAAGGTCGATGTTCCGGCCAATGGCGTGGACTCGAAAGTGACCGAGCAGGATCTTTCCGAGAACCTCGACGAGAAAGCGCCGCGCAAGCCGCCGACTCCCGCGACCCCCGCACCAGCACCCGCCGCTGCTCCGGCCAATGCCGATGCGAAGCCGATCTTCACCTCGCCGCTGGTGCATGACAAACTGGCTGCGATCAAGGCCGACCTCAGGGGCGCGAAGGAACTCTTCCTCGTCGTGACTGACGGCGGCGACGGCATTTCTGCCGACTGGGCGGAATGGGTCGAGCCTACGCTCACTACGGCCGATGGCAAGACGATCAAGCTCACCGAGCTGACCCCGAAATCTTCCAAGACCGGCTGGAACAAGCTGGGCGTGAACAAGAACTCCAGCGGAGGAGAAATGCAGATCGGCGGCAAGCCCGTAGCCTTCGGCCTGAGCGCGCATGCGCCTTCCCTGGTCGCCTACGACCTTCCCGCGGGCGTAGTCAGCTTCGAGGCAAAGGGCGGCATCGACGATGGCGGGACCAAGCAAACCGGTGGCGCCACGGTCATCTTCCAAGTCTACACGCAGAATCCGGGCGAGAAGGTGCTCGCGGCCGCGGATCAGGGTTCGGGAGAAGCCCGCTACGGACTCGAGAGCGCCAAGCTGAACATGAAGACCTTCACCACGGCGCCAGGCCTTGAGGCTTCTCTCTTTGCCGCCGAGCCGATGATTCAAAATCCCACAAATCTTGACATCGATCCAAAAGGTCGCATTTGGGCGACCGAGTGTGTGGACTATCGCAAATACATGGACCTGCGCCCGGAAGGTGATCGCGTGGTGGTGTTGGAGGATACCGATGGTGATGGCCTCGCGGACAAAGAGACGACTTTCTTCCAAAGCCCGGAGCTGACCAATCCGCTCGGCATCTGCGTGCTCCCCGGGAAGGGCGGCGCAGAAAAAGGCACGCGGGTGATCGTGAGCGCGGCGCCGTGGGTGTGGCTGCTGGAGGACACGACTGGCAGCGGCAAGGCGGACAAGGCGACGAAGCTTTTCAAGATCGGTGGCGTGTGGAATTACGACCATCAGGTGCACGCCTTCGTCTTCGGACCGGACGGCAAATTTTATTTCAATGCGGGCAACTCCCTCACCGAGCTGATGTGGCCCGATGGCACCGTTGTCACCGATCTGGCCGGCCATGAAGTGAACAACAAAGGGACGCCGTATCGCCAGGGCATGGTCTTCCGCTGCGATATCGATTTCGCCGAGGGCAAGGCGAAGAACGTGGAGACGCTCGCATGGAATTTCCGCAACAACTACGAGGTGTGCATCGACTCCTTTGGCACGCTCTGGCAGAGCGACAACGACGACGACGGCAACAAGGGCGTGCGCATCAATTACGTCATGGAGTTTGGCAATTACGGCTACGGCGACGAGCTGACCGGCGCCGCCTGGCAGACGCCGCGGGTGAATATCGAAAAGGAAATCCCGCTGCGCCACTGGCACCAGAACGACCCCGGCTCGATCCCGAATCTGCTTCAAACCGGCGCAGGTTCGCCCACCGGCATCCTCGTGAATGAAGGCTCGGCGCTCGGCGCGCAATT
The DNA here is from genome assembly GCA_041287745.1 of Chthoniobacter sp. Taxonomy (GTDB): domain Bacteria; phylum Verrucomicrobiota; class Verrucomicrobiia; order Chthoniobacterales; family Chthoniobacteraceae; genus Chthoniobacter. Next base: position 7,284 of record JBGGMZ010000422.1, read on the forward strand.
CGCCAACCAGCTCATCCACTGCGACGCCGGCCCGCGCACCGTGCGCGCCTATCCGGTGGAAAACAGCGGCGCCGGTTACAAGGCTACCATGGTCGACGTCCTGACCTCGACCGATAACTGGTATCGTCCGTCCGACGTGAATGTCGCCCCGGACGGCTCGCTCTATGTCGCCGATTGGTACGACGCTGGTGTCGGCGGCCACGGCATGGCCGATCACGAAAAAGGCAAGATCATGGGCCGCGTCTACCGCGTGGGCCCGGCCGGGGTGAAACCCGCGGTGCCGAAGGTCGACTTCAGCACCGCAGCCGGTGCGGTCGCGGCCCTGCAATCGCCGAACAAGGCAACCCAGTATGTCGCCTGGCAGTCGCTGCACGAGCTCGGCGCTGCCGCAGAGCCCGAGTTGCTCAAGCTGGCCAAGAACGACAATCCCCGCCTGCGCGCCCGCGCCATCGGCGTGCTCTCCCACATCAAGGGCAACGAAATCAAGGCCGTCACCATGGGCCTGAAAGACAGCGATGCCAATGTGCGCATCGCCAGCATCCGCCTTGTGCTTGAACTGGCCACCTCCGCCGACCTGCACGCGCAGCCGCTGGAGGAAGATCGTGCGCTGCTCGATGCGCTCATCCATGACTCGCCGCAGGTGCGCCGCCAGGTCGCGATTTCGCTGCGCGGGAAAAAGGACTTCGCGCCGCTCTGGGTGGCGCTTGCCCGGCAGCACGATGGGCAGGACCGCTGGTATCTCGAGGCACTGGGCATCGGCGCCACCGGCCACGAAGACGAGTATTTCCAAGCGTGGCTGGACAAGGTGGGCAGTGATTGGAACACCCCCGCCGGACGCGACATCGTCTGGCGCATGCGCAGCGCCAAGGCGGCCAGCTATCTCGCGCAGATCATCTCCGACCAGAAGCTGGCGGCCGAGGAAAAGCCCCGCTTCATGCGCTCCTTCGACTTCCTGCCGAATACGGAGCAAAAGACGCAGGCGCTCATCGAGCTGGCCAGCCTGAACGGCGATGCCAACGCCCTCGCCGCGGAAGCGCTCACCCGCTTGAAGAATGTGGACATGGGCAGCAATCCCGGCGTGAAGACCGCGCTGGAAAAATCGCTCGCCACCTCGCGCGGCACCCCGCGTTTCATCGAGATCGTGCGCGACTTCCATCTCAAGGATCAAGGGCAGGCCGTGCTCGATGCCGCACTGGCCAATGTCACCGACCCGATGGCCAACGAAGGCCTGAATCTCGTGCTCGCCCAACCGGACAGCGGCAAGCTGCTCGACGCCGCACTGGCCGGCCCGCAGGCGGACAAGCTGGTGACCTTGCTCGGCACATCAAGCAACCAACGCACGATCCGCGCGCTGCAGACCATCGCGACCAAGGCGGAGAATCCGCTGCCGCGCCGCAGCGCCGCCATCCAGGCACTCGCCCGCAGCCAGACCGGCGCGGAAACCATCCTGCAACTCGCGCGGAACAACGAGCTGCCCGCCGATCTCAAGAGCGTGGCCACCACCGCGCTGAATCTCGTGCAGTATCCCTCGCTCAAGGCGGATATCGCGCAGCTCTTCCCCGCCCCTGCCGCGCTCGGCGGCCAGCCGCTGGCGCCGATCGCAGAACTCGTGAAACTCAAGGGTGACGCGGCCCACGGCAAGGCGCTCTTCGAGCGCGCCGAAAGCTCCTGCGTCACCTGCCATCGCGTGAACGACAAGGGCGTGGACTTCGCGCCCGCGCTCAGCGAGATCGGCTCAAAGCTGCCGAAAGAAGCCATCTTCGACGCAATCATCAATCCAAACGCCAGCATCTCGATGGGCTTCGAGACCACGCAATTGCAGGCCAAGGATGGCACGGTCGCGATCGGCATCGTGCGCAGCGAAACGAATGAAGACGTCGTCCTCGCCCTCCCCGGCGGCGCAACGAACAAATTCACCAAGCGCGAAATCGCCAAGCGCGAGAAGCTCGCGACCTCGATGATGCCGAGCGGCCTGAACCAGGCGCTCAGCCAGCAGGACCTCGTGGACTTGGTCGAGTATCTCGCCTCGCTGAAAAAGCAGTAATCGACTGAACTACCTCACAGTAGGGCGCGTGGAAACACGCGCCCTATTTTATGCAGAGGGCCAGTCGCATTTATCTCGTTTCCAAGCTCCAGCTTGGGAATGCCACTGCCTTGGAAGCTCCTGCTTCCCCCCATCGAAGCTGGAGCTTCGCAGACATGTGCGTTTCCAAGCCGGAGCTTGGGAACGAGCGGCGGTAAATTACGCGCCCTATTTTTAACCGTGGCAGTTCGCTTCCCTCTGCGTCTCCGCGTCTCTGCGTTTAAAAACGACGCGATCGGTACGCCCCGGTAGCGAGGCGCACTACGCCCATAACGCAAAATCCCGCCAAGAATTTTTCTGGCCGGAAGGCAGCCCCTTGCCGAATCTCCCGCGTGTTTCAATCCCGCCGCCTCGACCTGCTAGTCCTGCTCTTCGTTTGCTTTGCCGCATTTTGGTGGCGGCTGGGGGTGCTGGGTCTCATCGATCCCGATGAACCTTTCTACGCGCAGACCGCGCGGGAAATGGTCCAGAGCCACGATTGGATGACGCCACAAATCTATGGCGCGCCGCAGTTCGAGAAACCGATCCTCTACTACTGGCTCGTCGCCGGCTCGTTTTCGCTTTTCGGGGAAACGGAATGGGCGGGCCGCATGCCGACCGCGCTCTTTGCTTCGGCGCTCGTGCTGCTCGTCTGGGCGTTTGCCTCGCGCGTCTGGAGTGCGCGTACCGGCTTCCTCGCTGCGCTCGTCCTTGCCACCGGTCTCGAGTTTTGCGTCATGTCGCGCCTCATGCTCACGGATGTGCCACTGGCCTTCTTCCTTGCCGGGGCAATCTTTTGCTACTGGCTGGCGGGCGAAAAGGAGGAGAAGCGCAATTTCTGGATCACCCTCTCGATCGTTTGCAACGGCCTTGCAGTCCTCACCAAAGGTCCTATTGGCTCGCTGGCCATTTGGTTTACCACGTTCGCCTTTGCCTTTCTCGCCAAGCGCAAAACGCTCTACCGCGGGCCGGGCCTATGGTGGGGACTCGTGCTCTACGCCGTCATCGTCGTACCGTGGTATGCCGCGATGTTTGCCTGGCACACGAAGCCATTCTGGGAGGAGTTTTTCGTCCGTGACAACTTCCTGCGACTTCTCCGCGCCGAACATCCGGCGAACAACCATTTCTGGTACTATGCCGGCTTGCTGCTCATGGGCTCTATCCCGTGGATGCCGGCCGTCGTACTCGCGGTGCGCCGCGCCTTCGCCACTTTCCGCGACGATCCAGCGTTGCTCTTCCAGTGGTGCTGGCTGCTCACCAGCCTCGTCTTCTTGACCATCGCCCAATCGAAGCTGCCTTCCTACGGGTTCTACCTTTTCGTGCCGCTGGCGGTGATCGTCGGGCGCAATTTGGATTTGTTGCTCGAACGCGGATTCGCATCCATCGGCGAGCGGCGCCTCATCATCGGTTTCGCGGCGTTTCAATTTGTCACCTTACTGGTGCTGCCTTTCGTGAAAGCGGCCAAGCCGTTCACCTTTCCCATCGTGTTGGTTGCCATCTGTCTCGCGGTCGCGCTGGTCCTCCTGATTTTGAAACGCCTCAACTCATGGCTGCTGGCTAGTGCAGTGGCCAGTCTTGCGCTATTCGCAGGTGCGTTGACGAAAGCACTGCCCGCTGTGGAGGCCGAGAGTTCCGCGAAGCCGCTGGCCACGGCTTTGCTGAAAGAGCGCCGTGCCGACGAACCGATCGTCAGCGGCAAGTTCCTCGTCCGTGGCATCATCTTCTACACGCACCTGCCCGTCACCGTGCTGGCCAACAAGCAGCACCCCTTCTGGGCCGATCACCCGCTGCCGATTGTCGTGGGACCAAAAGGCTTTCGCGCTTTCGCCGCTCAATATCCCTCGGTGCTCTGCGGTATCCGCAAGTCGGACTGGCCGATCATCGATGACGAAAAATCCACCGCAGGCCGGGATTCCTACCAAATCATCGGCGAGAACGTCATGATCCGCGCCATCAAACCGGAAGCGAAAACGCCGGAAGCAAAGAAGGCCGAGTGACGAAAGAGGCGGACCCGGGGTCTGCCAAAGCGCGCCCTCACCGGGCTCCGCGCCCGCGAACCGCAGAGCGCGGGCGCAAACCGAGAATGAGACGCTCGACGATTTCGCCGATCAAATCGTCCAGCGACTCGCCCTTGAACTTGCCGTTGGTGGAAAGAGCCACCAAGCCCTGCAACGCCGCGAAGGCCACGAGAGCGAGGCGCAGTGGATCCCCGGCGACGACGGCACCCTTGGCCTGGCCCGCCGCAAAGATCGCCAGCGTATGGGCGAGCGCCTTTTCGCTGGCTTCCAATAGTTCGCGCGGCGCATCCAGGCGGTGCTTGGCTTCGGACATCATCGCCAACAGAGCCGGGTGCTTCAGGGCGAAGCTGACATAAGCGCGGCCCAGTTTGGTCAGGCGAACGTCGAAAGTTCCCTCGTCTTTGGCTGCACGGCCCAAGGCAGCGCCCAACCGCTCGTAGCCATGGAGCGCGAGGGCATCGAGCAGAGCCTGCTTGTCAGCGAAGTGACGGCGCGGAGACGTGTGGCTGACCCCCAACTCCCGGCTGAGTTCGCGCAGGGAAAGATTCGGCACGCCACCGCTTTCGAGCGCGCGCTCCCCTGCGCGGAGCAAGGCTTCGCGGAGACTGCCATGATGGTACGGGCGGGGAGACGCTTTCATTGGGTGGCGAGCTTACACAATGGGAAAAGAAAGCGCAGTATGTTTCCATTGACAACATTGTTTCCAGCGCCTACATCATTGCACGTCCTCGCCAAACCGAGCGCGGCAACCACCTACTCATGACTACGTCCGCTTCCGAGTTCACCGAACCGCCCGCCTTCTCTCCGGCCGAGTCAGAATCCCCATCGGCGATTCCCGAGAGGCTGCAAGGGCGAGTGCTCGTCATGGTCACCATCATGTCGACCTTCCTGCTGTCCGCCAACGCGCTGGTCTGCGCGACTCTCAGCCACTTCTTCGGCCTTCCCGGCTGGAGCTTCTGGCAGGCTGTTCCCGGCTCGCTGGCGGTTGCCTTCATCGCCACCACCATTCTCGGTTTTCGCTATTCCAATCCGTTGCTGCGCACCATCTACACCGTCTCCGCGACCTGGCTGGCGGCGTTGAACTATGCCTTCTTCGCATCGATCGCCTGCTGGCTCGTGGATGGCGCCGCGCGGCTCGCCGGGTTGAATCTGCCGCGGTTCGATATCGCCGTCGTCCTCTTTGCGATCGCACTGTTGACCACGCTCTATGGGCTGATCAATGCCGCGTCGCTGCGAGTCACGCGGGTCGTGGTTCCGCTGCCGAATTTGCCGGAGGCGTGGGCTGGGCGCACGATGGCCTTGCTCACCGATCTGCATCTTGGCCATCTCTCCGGCCCCGGGTTCCTGCGCCGCATCCTTTCCCGGTTGCGGTCTTTGCAACCCGATGCCGTCTTGATCAGCGGCGATCTCTTCGACGGCACGCCGATCGGCCTGGATCGCCTCGTCGCGCCGTGGCACCGCTTTTCGCCGCCACGGGGCATCTTTTATGTCACCGGGAATCATGATGAATTCGCCGAACGGCGCATCTATCTCGATGCGGTCAAACGCACGGGCATCCGCGTCTTGAACAACGAAAAGGTGTCCCTCGACGGCCTGCAAATCGTGGGCGTGCATGACTCGGAAGCTGGCGATCCCGATCAGCTGCGCGACATTCTGCGCCGGGCCGAACTGGATCCGCAGCGTCCGAGCATCCTCCTCGCCCACCAGCCCGCGAATCTTGCCGTGGCGGAGGAAGAGGGAATTTCGCTACAACTCTCGGGTCACACTCATGGCGGGCAGTTCTGGCCGTGGATCTTTTTCGTCTCGCGGATTTATGGGCCGTTCGCTTACGGCCTGAGCCGGTTGGGCAAGCTCCTCGTCTTCACCAGCAACGGCGTCGGCACCTGGGGGCCGCCAGTCCGGGTGGGCACCAAGTCCGAGATCGTCCTCTTTCGTTTCGTCCGGGAAATGGCGGCGAGTTGATCGTTTCACTCCTGTAGCGGCGCCGTCCCCGGCGTCGAAAATCTTGTGGTATGCGACCGACGCCGGGACGGTGCCGCTACAGACGGAAGCGCCGCACGCGTTTTGCCCGACAGATACGGCTACGCGTAAACAAAAGAGGGCAAGCATTTCGCCCTCGTCTGGGTTAAAGTTCGTAGCAATGAAGTTAATCCCCCCGATGCTCCTCGCCCTCGCCTCCGTGGCAGTGGCGGCCTCGAACGACAAACTGCCGCCGCCCGCTACGCGCCCGGTCGATTTCGAGAAGGAAATCAAGCCGCTCTTCGAGGCGGCGTGCATCAAGTGCCATGCGAAGGGCAAGGACAAGGGAGGCTTCTCTCTCGAGACGCGCGAGGCCTTTCTAAAAGGCGGCGACACCGGCCCCGGCGCGGTGATTGGCAAGAGTGGGGATAGCAATATCGTCGAACTCGTCGCCGGGCTCGATCCCGACAGCATTATGCCGAAAAAGGGCTCGCGCTGGACCCCGGAGCAAATCGGTCTCTTGCGCGCGTGGATCGACCAGGGAGCCTCTTGGCCGAAGGACATCACCTTCGCCAAACCAGCGCCATTGAACCTCAACCCGCGCGAGGTCGCGGTGACCGATCGCCCGAACCTCCAGCCGATCGACAACCTTCTCGCCACCTATTTCGCGGCCAAAGGTGTGACCTTTCCCTCGCCGGTCGAGGATCGCGTCTTCGCGCGCCGGGCCTATCTCGATCTCATCGGCCTGCTCCCCTCCCCGGAGCAACTCGACGCCTTTCTGGCCGACCCATCGGCGGACAAGCGCGCACAACTCGTCCGCCGACTGCTCGATGACAAGCGCGGTTACGCGGATCACTGGCTGACGTTTTGGAACGACCTCCTCCGCAATGACTACAAGGGCACCGGCTTCATCGACGGCGGCCGCAAGCAGATCTCCGGCTGGCTCTATCGTGCGCTGCTCGAGAACATGCCTTACAACCGCTTCGTCGCAGAGCTGGTGAACCCCACGAAGGCGAGCGAAGGCTTCTCCCGCGGCATCATCTGGCGCGGCAACGTGAACGCCTCGATGCTCCCGCCCATGCAGGCCGCGCAGAATATCTCGCAGGTCTTCCTCGGCGTGAACCTCAAGTGCGCAAGCTGCCACGATAGCTTCATCAACGACTGGTCGCTGGCGGATGCCTACGGCATGGCCGCGGTTTATTCGGACGACAAGCTCGAGCTCATTCATTGTGACAAGCCCACGGGCAAGACCGCCGCGCCCCGCTTTCTGTACCCTGAAATCGGCGAGCTCGACCCGGCCCTGCCCAAAGCCGAACGCCTGCAGAAGGTGGCGGAGATCATCACCAGCCCAAAGGATGGGCGGCTGGCTCGCACGATCGTCAACCGCCTTTGGGAGCGGATGCTCGGTCGCGGCCTCGTCGAGCCGCTCGACGACATGGAAAAGCCCGCATGGAATCGCGATCTGCTCGATTGGCTGGCCGAGGACTTCGTCGCGCACGGCTATGACGTGAAACACACGCTGGAGGTCATCGCCACATCGCACGCCTACCAGGCCCCGACTGTGGAAGCACCTCGCGAGAAGGAAGAGTTTATCTTCCGCGGACCGCAGACACGCCGCCTCGACGCGGAGCAATTCGCCGACGCGATTACCGCGCTGGCCGATGACTGGGGGCGGCTGCCGTCGTCAATGGAGTTCGACTTCACCGCAGGCGATCTCGTCGCCGGTCTGAAGACGCCGCAATGGATCTGGACCGACGAACCCGTGCAAGTCGGCCCGCAGCGCGTCGCGATCAAGACGGCCAAAGCGGCGCTCGACGGGGCGAAAAAGGCCGCCTCCGCTGTATTGAAGAGCGCCGACACCGCGACACAAAATGGAACATTGACCGACGAAATGAAGGCGGAGGTCGAGCGCACTTTAGCAACCGTCACCGCAGGCCAGGCGCAACTCGCCGAAGCCGAGAAACCGCGCGCCGCCTCGGCGGGCCCGATCCTTCCGGAAACCGATCGCCATCGTGTCGTCTTCCGCAAGGTCTTCCATCTCGATGCCGTCCCCGTAGAAGCTTACGCCGCAATCCTCGCGAGCCAGAGCTGGCAGGTGCAGGTAAATGGCCGCGAGGTGAAGGCGAAACAGCGTGATGGATTCCGCAATGGCCGCATCGCCTTGCTCGATATCCGGCCGATGCTCGTAGCGGGTGACAACGCGATTGTCATCGACGTCTCCAGCCACACCGAGAAGCAGATGAATGACATCGAGCGCGGGAAGTATCCGGGCTCGTTGATTCACCTCAACCCGCAGAGCGGGCTCGCCTTTTACGCCCGGCTCGTGCCGACAGCCGGCGGCGCAGCGCAGGAGATCACCACCGATGAGACCTGGCACGTGCGCCGGTCGCCGGAAGGCCGCTGGGGCGCGGTGGACTTCGCCGAGGGCGAATGGACCACAGCAAAAGCGCTGCCCGCCAACGTCACGCCGATCGATGAAGGTCCCTCGCTCGAGCCCATTCACCGCGACGACTTTGCCAACCTGCCCGTCCAGCTGGGCTCCCAACTCACGCCCGTCATCAGCACGGTGGCGCAGCCCGGTCACATTCGCGCTTCGCTGCTTGCTTCTGATCCACTGCAAGTCGCCCTTGATCGTCCCAATCGCGAGGTCGTGATCCCCGCGCGCTCCACCGCCGCGACAACGCTGCAAGCCCTCGAGCTTACCAACGGCGCCACGCTCGACGCCCGCCTGCACAAGGCCGCCGCGCGCTTCGCCCCGGAAGCCGCGAGCGACGTGACCGCCTGGACCGATCGCATCTATCGCTACGCTTTCAGCCGTCCGCCGTCGCCCACCGAACGCGAGATCGCCGCGGAAATGCTGGGCCGCACTCCAACCACCGACAACATCGCCGATTTTCTCTGGGCCATCGTGAACCTGCCGGAGTTTCAACTCATCAACTGACATGCCGTACCGCCCCCACAGCCGCCGCGACTTCCTCAAGACCGCTTCCGCCGCCACGCTCGGTGCACTCGCCGCAGGTGCGCCGCGCCTCTTCGCCGAGCCGGAGGAGAAGATCACGCCGACGGCGGATTGCGTGATCGTGCTCTGGATGGCCGGTGGCATGGCCCACACGGAGACCTTTGACCCGAAGCGCTATGCGCCCTTCGAAAAGGGCATGGAATCGAAGGCGGTGCTCTCGACCTTCCCGAGCATCCCGACCGCCGTGGATGGGGTGAAATTTTCGGAAGGACTCGAGCAGATGGCGAGCGTGATGGATCGCGGCACACTTATCCGGACAGCGATGGCGGAAGACCTCGGTTTCATCCTGCACTCGCGGCATCAGTTCAACTGGCACACGGGCTACGTGCCGCCGCAGAGCGTGGCCGCGCCGCACCTCGGCGCCTTCATCGCCAAGGCGCTCGGCCCTCGCGACCCGGCGGTGCCGCCGTTCATCAATATCGGCCAGCGCTTCGATCTCGGTGAAGGCGAGGAGCTCAAGGCCTTCACCACGGCGGGATTCCTCGGCAGCGAGTTTGGGCCTTTCAATATCCCCTTTCCGCACGACGCCGCGCGCGCGGTGAGGCCGCCAGCGGGCATGACGCCCGACCGCTTCGAAAACCGCGACCGCTTTTACCGCCGCCTGCTCGATGCCAGCCCCATCGGCCAGGTCGGCAGCCAGTATCAGCGCGAATCATTTCTCCGCTCGATGGACAACGCCCATCGCCTGCTGAGTTCGCCTGCAGCGAAGGCTTTCGACCTCACGCTGGAGCCGCCCGCCAGCCTCGCGAAGTATGTGCCCGCGGGCTTCGATGCGACGAAGATCGATTCCGCGAAGCAGAATCGCGATGGCGACTACGAAGCGGCCACCGTCGGGCGCTTTGGCCTCGGCTGCCTGCTCGCGCGACGCCTGGCGGAATCCGGAGCGCGCTACATCGAAGTCACCACTGAATACATTCCCTTCCTCAACTGGGACACACACGAGAATGGCCACACTCGCCTGGTGAACATGAAGAAGATGATCGATGCGCCCATTGCCCAACTCATCCGCGACCTGGAGGAGCGGGGTCTGCTCGACCGCACGCTGGTGGTGCTGGCGAGCGAGTTTTCCCGCGACATGATGATCGAGGGCAAGGAAGGGGTGCAGGTGCGGGCGCAGTCACGCGTGCCTGACCGCATCGAGGAGTTGAAATACTACGGCATGCACCGGCACTTCACCGAGGCTGGCTCAGTGCTGCTGTGGGGCGGCGGCATGAAGCGCGGCTATGTGCACGGCGCCACGGCCGATGAGCGCCCCTGCAAGACGTTGCGCGACCCGGTGAGCATCACCGACCTCCACGCCTCCATCTACCGGGCGGTGGGCGTCTCGCCGAAGCTCAGCTACACCATCGAGGAACGGCCATTTTACGTGACCAAAGACGGAAAAGGCCGCCCCGTCATGCCGCTTTTCGCGCGCACATAATCGCGTAAACAATTCTGGGAGAGGCATCCAGCCCGCTGCGTTTTTTCGACTTGACATGGCGGGGTGTGTTTGCCCCACCATCCATCGTCGATAGTAACAGCTAAACCACACTATGAAGGCTTCATTGATTGCATTCGGTTGTATCCTCATCGGGGCCGCAGCTTGCACCGCCCCGCAAGGCAAAAAACTCTCCGCCAGCGGCAGCGGCGCTGGGCTCCCGGCAGTGGCCGAAGGCCCGGGCGGTAGCGCAACGACAACGGAACCCAGCGTCCCGGCAACCCGGGAAGCCGTGGTTAACGAACACGAGAAAGGCAAAACGGTCGGCGTCTACAATCAGGGCA
>JBGGMZ010000423.1:0-25861 GCA_041287745.1 Chthoniobacter sp.
AATGGTGCGTTAGCTGGTGATGAGCCACACATACCAGCTCAGCAGCGCGCATGACTCTGCGGAGAATGAGAAGGATACCGACAATCGCCTGCTCTGGCGCGCCTCGCCGCGCCGTCTGGACGCGGAGGCGATTCGCGATGCGCTGCTCACGGCGAGCGGGCAATTGCAGGTGCAACCGCCGCGTGGGTCGGCGGTGGCGAATGCCGGAGCCGGCTTTGTAGGCAAGGGTTTGTCGCCGGAACGTTTCTCGCAAGTGACGGCCAATTACCGCAGTGTGTATCTGCCGGTGGTGCGCGACTTCGTGCCGGAGGTGCTCGATATCTTCGACTTCGCCGAGCCGAGCTTGGTGGTGGCATCGCGCGATGTGACGAATGTGCCCGTGCAGGCGCTGTATCTTCTGAACAACGGCTTCGTGCGCGACCAGGCGAACGCGATGGCCAAGCGCATCCTCGCGCAGCCGCTGCCGCACGAGCAGCGGATCACGCTCGCTTATGAATATGCGTTGGGCCGTCCACCGAGCGCGGCGGAGCAGAAGCGCGCGCAACAGTATCTGCTCAGCGAAGGCCGCGCATTGCTGCCGGTGAAGGCCGGCAAAGTCGATGATGCTGCCCTGCTCTCGTGGAGCACTTTTTGTCAGGCCCTCTTCGCCTGCGCCGAGTTTCGCTATCTCAAATAACTCCCCATCCCTATGAACCTCCGTCCTTACGATTGTCACGGCGTGATGCCGCGTGTCATGACTCGCCGCGATCTGCTGCGCACGGTCTCCGCCGGCTTCGGCTGGCTTGCGCTGAAAGGCATGATGAGCGCGGCGGAAAGCGGCGGTAATCCGCTCGCGCAAAAGATGCCGCACTTTCCCGCACGGGCGAAGCGCGTGATCTTCCTCTGCATGCAGGGTGGACCGGCGCACATGGATACGTTCGATTACAAGCCGAAGCTCAGCGAAGACTCGGGCAAGGCGGGCGTGGCGAAGGGCGGGGGATCGCATCTGTTCGGATCGCCGTCCAAGTTTTCGCAGCATGGGCAGAGCGGGCTGGCGATTTCGGAATTGTTCCCGAAAGTGGCGGAGCATGCGGATGACCTCTGCCTGCTGCGCGGCATGCATACGGACATTCCAAATCACGCGCAGGCGTTCGTGCAATTGCACACGGGCAGCGCGCAATTCGTGCGGCCGAGCATGGGCTCGTGGGCGCTGTATGGGCTGGGGACGGAGAACGAGAATCTGCCGGGATTTGTGACGGTGAGTCCGCCGCTGCAATTCGGAGCGGTGAATTATGGAAGCTCGTTTTTGCCGGCGGTGTATCAGGGCACGCGCCTTGGTGCGCAACGCGAGGAGGGAAGCGCGGCGGGGATCAGCAATTTGCAAAATCCGGATCTACCGACGGCGCTGCAGCGCAAGCAGCTCGATCTCGTCCAGGCGATGAATCGGGAGTTGCTCAACTCCACGGCGAACCCGGAGGTGGAGGGCGTGATCGAGTCCTACGAACTGGCGTTTCGCATGCAGGGTGAGTTGCCGAAGGTGATGGATCTGTCGAAGGAATCACCACAGACGCTGGCCATGTATGGGATCGGCTCGGGGCCGACGAATGACTTCGGACGGCAGTGCCTGATGGCGCGGCGTTTCGCCGAGGCGGGCGTGCGTTTCATCGAGGTGTGCCACGGTGGTTGGGATCATCATACGAACCTCCATTCGCGCATCGTCTCCAGCACGGGCGCGGTGGATCAGCCGATCGCGGCGCTACTCACCGACCTCAAGCAGCGTGGGCTGCTCAAGGACACGATCGTGATGTGGGGCGGTGAATTCGGCCGCACGCCGGACAGTCGCAAGCCAGACGGGCGCGATCACAATGCCAAGGGGTATACGATGTGGCTGGCCGGCGGAGGGGTGAAGGGTGGGCTAAGTTACGGGGCGACAGATGATTACGGCTATCGGGCGGTGGAAAATTCGGTCCACGTGCACGATCTGCACGCCACGCTGCTGGCGTTGCTAGGCCTTGATCACGAGAAGCTTACGTATCGCTACGCGGGGCGCGACTTCCGTCTCACGGACGTCCACGGCAACGTAGCCAAGGCTATTTTCGCGTAAATCGACAGGCTTTTGAATTTCTCTGAGCAACTCGCGTCGAATTCCGCAGTTAATTCATTCCCCAGCTTCGGCCACACGACGAGATGAGTCGGCTGAGGGCTTCAAACAAAATAAAAAAAGAACCCTGAAAAATAACATGAAATCCATCACCTCCGTTCTCGCCCTCCTCGCGGTCGGCACCACTCTCGCTCTGGCTGACGACAAACCGGCCGCCCCTCCCGCTGGCGACGGCAAGCCCGCCACCACGGCTCCTGCGGCTCCCGCCGCCGGTGATGCCGCCAAGCCGAAGCGCGACCCGGCTGAAGTCTTCAAGAAGCTCGACACGAACGGCGACGGCAAGATCAGCCTCGACGAATTCAAGGCCGGTCCTCAAGGCAAGAAGGATCCGGCCAAGGCCGAAGAGATCTTCAAGAAGAAGGACAAGGACGGCGACGGCTTCCTGAGCCTTGAGGAATTCTCCGCCCACGGCGAGAAGAAGGCCAAGTAAGTCTTCCGCGGTTCACCCGCACTTTTCGCGAGCGCCACATCCGCAAGGATGTGGCGCTTTGCTTTTCCGCTACCGACCTACTTGGCGAATGCCTTATCGCTCGCGTTGCCGCCGGACTGGATGTAGGCGAGCAAGTCGAGGAGTTCGTCCTTGTTGAGCGAATTGACGAGACCGACGGGCATCATCGAAACGGGATATGGCTTGCGCGATTTCACGTCCGCGGCACTCACGGGCGTGAGGCTTTCCGGTGCAAGTGCACTGGTCATCACGAAGAGCTTCTCATTCTCCTCCACGACCACGCGGCCGATGACCGTGCTGCCATCCTTCATCTCAAGTTGGTCGGTGCCGTACTGGTCGCTGATCACTTTCGAAGGCTCGATGATATTCTCCAGTAGATCTCGCAGCGTGTAGCGATTGCCCGCGCCCGTGATGTCCGGGCCGATATTGCCGCCTTCGCCATTGAAGTGGTGGCAGCGGATGCAAAGCGTGGAGGTGAACATCGCTTTGCCCTGCTCGAAGTTGCGGCCATGGAGACCATCCTTGGCCAGCGCGACAGCTTCATCGACGGTATAGTTTCGGCCCGGTCCCTTCGGCGCGACGTAGTTCGCCGGCGGTGCGGGCGGCGCTTGCTTGGAGAGTTCGTCGAGGGAAGCCTTCTCGGCCTCGGGCGCAAAGTTGGCCAGCGCCTCGGTGCGGATGTTCTCGAGGAATTTGGTGAAGCTGTTCCCGCCATGCCAGGTGTGCGTGCGTGGGAACCACCCGAAGTAAGCCTTACGCAGCTCCGGCGTCCATCCGGCACGGGCGTTGCGCAGCGCACAAGCGTAAGCGATGGCCTGCCGATTCGGACGACTCTCGCCCATGCTGTTGACGGCGTGAGCGTAGCCTTCATTGCGCGCGAGCACTGAATCGCTGGCGATGGCGCCGCCGACATCGGGCGTGACGTCGAGCAGCGGCACGGTCTTGGCCACGACGCTCTTGGAATCGACAAACGTGAGTAGCGAAACGAGCTCGCGATTCAAGTAAGGATCGGCTTGCGGAAAGAGCGGGTCGAACTTCGCCGCGACCTGCGCAACGACATCGGGCGCCGGCTTGCCGAAGCGCGTGAAGCAAAGGTCATAGGCGCGGATCAGGGCAAAGCGTTGTTCGCCCTCAAGCTTTTGGAAATCGAGACGGCCAAGCGCCTCGATCACCCGCTTTTGCAGCGCAGCATCTTCCGGCAGCGTGGGCGGCACGGGGCCAGACGAAAAGGCGGCCGTCTTCTTCTGCGCTTCTGCGAGGGAGGCCTCGGCGGCCTTGGCACTGCGGCCGACGCGCGAGAGCGCGATGAGCGCTTCGAGAGTCGCCTGCGGGTTCTTCTCGGACAGCGCCCGCTCAGCCCACTTCTCCGCGGGCTGGCGCTCGATGGCCACGCGGGCGGCGAAGCGGACGAAGCGATCCTTGTCCCCGAGATGCGGCCAGGCTTTATCGATCGCTTCCGGGCCGGTGCCTTGATCGTGGAGCTTCTCCAGGTCGCGACGCACTTTCGCATCCGCAGTGAGCGGGAGCGCTGCAACGGGCGCCGTGCTTTCCTGGCCCACGTAGGTCACGCGGAAAAGACCGGACTGCGTCTTGCGTCCGCCCACGGTGAAATACATCGCGCCATCCTGCGGACGAATGATCGCATCCGTCAGGGGCAGCGGCTTGCCGGCCACAAATTCCTCCTTCTCCCCGCGATAGCTCCCGCCCTCGGGCGTAAGGTGAATCGCCCACAGCGTGCCGTAGGTCCAGTCGAGGCCGTACATGGCGCGCTGATATTTCGCCGGAAACTTCGCGCCCGTGCCGAAGACTACGCCGGTCGGCGAGCCGGGTCCGATATCCACTACGGGCGGCAGGCTGTCTGCATAATAGACCGGCCACTTGCCATTGCCACTGCGCCAGCCAAATTCACCGCCGCTCGTCGCGTGGCAGATGCGCGTGGGCCGATACCACGGCGAGCCGATGTCCCACTCCATGTCGGCATCGTAGCTGAAGATCTCGCCATTGCCGTCGAAGGCGAAGTCGAACTCATTGCGGAATCCCGCGGTGAACATCTCGATCGTCTTACCCTCGGGATCGGTGTGCGCGATGTAGCCACCGGGCGCGAGGATGCCACGGGCATGGCCATTCGCGTCCCACAGGCGGGGCAGAATCTGATCTTCATCCCACGCATGCGCGGCGCGGGAAAGTTCCATGTTCTCCGGCAGCTTGGTGTGGTTGCCGGCGCAGAAGTAAATGGTGTGGCCATCCGGCGCGAGTTGGAGACTGTGCGGGCCGTGCTCACCACCGCCTGGCAGCTTGCGCAGCAACACCGGCTCCTCGAAGCTGTCGTCGCCTGAACGGTATTTCATACGCCACAGGCCGGCATCGCGTTTATTCTGCACACCGCCTTCGTTGACCATTACGTAAAGGCTGTCGTTGGCGAAAAGCAGGCCATGCGCGCCGCCGATCTTGCAGGGCAGTGGCTCGATCTTTGTCCCTTCGGTGCTGCCGATCGGTGGAACCGTGATGCGATAGAGGCCGCCGTATTGATCGCTCGTGATAAGTCGGCCTTGCGGATCGACCGTGAGCGAGACCCACGAACCTTGCATGTCCTTCGGCACGGTGTAGAGGAGCTCGACCTTGAAGCCAGCAGGAACGGTGAGTGTGGCTGGATCGGCAACGGTGCTCGAGGCCTGAGGCCCCGCGGCCTTGTATTTGCGATCGAAGACCGAGCCCCACGGCTTGGCGCCGTAAGCGGCGATCACGACTACCGGATGAAAGTCCGTGGTGCCCGGCTTGGCGGCCTGCCAATCGAGTCCCGTCTCGATGACCTGCTGTTTTCCATCGGCTGTCTCGATGGTGAGCGTGGCGACCAGCGCGGCAGTGCCTTCGTTGTTGTGTCCCTCGATGATGAATTCGTTCTCACCAGCGCGCAGACTCTTCGTCACGTCGTCGCGCACCGGTTGATTCCAGTCCGGATTGGTCAGCACCGTCTTGCCGTTGAGCTTGGCCACGGCGCCGTTGTCGCAGGAGAGCGCGAGCGTAGCCGACTTGATTTCGCCCGTCACCGTGAAGGTCTTGCGGAAGACCTCATTCTCATTTGCTGTCGCCTGCTTCTGGCTCCAGATCCACTGGGGCTCGGCATGCAGGGCGAGCGTCGGCAGGACAGCGCTCAGGAGGGCGGCAAGGACTTTCGGGGAACGGGCGGCTTTCATGTGGGGGGAATGATTCGGCGGGGGCGAATTGCTTAGCCCACACTTTGCACAAAGACCAATCCCGATTGCGCCCGGTCGTGCCGGGCCGCAGCTACGAAATGAGCTCCTTGATCACATTCCCGTGCACATCGGTCAGACGAAAATCACGCCCGCCAAAACGGTAGGTGAGCTTCTCGTGATCGATGCCGAGCAGGTGCAGTACGGTGGCGTAGTAATCGTAGAACGTGGCGACCTTCTCGACGGCGTAGTAGCCAAGCTCGTCCGTCGCGCCGTAGGCAGTGCCGCCGCGCACACCGCCGCCCGCCATCCATGCGCTGAAGCCATAGGGATTGTGGTCGCGTCCGTCGCTGCCTTGGGAGAAAGGCGTGCGGCCGAATTCACCGGTAAAAAGGATAAGCGTGTCGTCGAAGAGACCGCGCTGCTTCAGATCTGTCATGAGTGCCGCGATGGGTTGATCGACCTGTCGAGCCATGGCGCCGTGGCCTTCGCGGATCTTTCCGTGCTGATCCCAGGGATTCGGTGAATTGCCTGCGCCAATGCCGGCGTTAAGGCAGCTCAACTCAACAAAGCGCACGCCGCGTTCGATGAGCCGCCGGGCCACCAGCGCCTGGCGTCCGTATCCCTCCACCAGCGGATCACCGGAGCCGAGGCCGTAGAGCGCCTTCGTGGCTTCACTCTCGCCGCTGATGTCGCACAGCTCCGGTACCGCCGTCTGCATGCGATAGGCGGTCTCGTAATTTTTGATCGCGGCTTCCACCTGCGGCTCGGCTGCCTCGCGCAGGAAATGGTCGTCCATGCCCTTGATGAAACTGAGCCGCTGGCGCTGCACTGTGTCGCTCTCGTGCGGCTTGATGTTCGGCAACGCCTCCAGCCCGTCAGCCTTGAGGATCGAGGCCTGATGCTGGCCGGGGAGATAGCCATTGCTGAAGACACCCACGCCGCCGTGCGGAGGGGTCGCACCGCCGCTCTGGAGGACGATGAAGCCGGGCAGGTCCTTGTTCTCCGTGCCGAGACCATAGCTCACCCACGCGCCCGCGCTAGGGTGGCCCATGAAAGGAAAGCCGGTGTGTGCGACGTAATTTCCCTGCGCGTGTTCGTTCACCTTGCTCGTCATGGACCGAATCACCGCCATGCTGTCCGCGTGCCCGGCGATGTGCGGAAACAGTTCGCTGATCTCCATGCCGCTTTGGCCGCGATGTTTGAACTCCCACGGCGAAGCCATGATGTTGCCGTTGTTGTTAAACATCGTCGGCTTCACCGGTACGGGCATCGGCTGGCCCTGGCGTTTGGCGAGCTCAGGCTTCGGGTCGAACGAATCGACGTGCGACACACCGCCGCTCATGTAGCAGAAGATCACGTGCTTTGCCCGCGGCTTGAAGTGCGGCCCAGGAGGTTTGGCATCACTGGCAATAGCGCCATAAGTCTTGTCGGAAAGAAGTCCAGCGAGGGCGACGGAGCCGAAACCGAGCGAGCACCGGCGAAGCATGGACCGCCGGGTAAAGAGATGGGGAGGGATCATAAGGATGAGAAGGTTAATTTAACCACAGAAGCACAGAGGACACCGAGAGGGAGAAAAGATGGGAGGAGGGGGGCGAGAAAGTCGTCTTTACGTAGAGAGTGGTCGACCGAGGAGTTGGTGGATTCGCGTCGCACATTGGAGGCGCGCCCATAGTAACGGCGCAAGAGGCCCCGGACTTGTATGCCTTCTTTTCTCTGTGCCCTCTGTGTCTCTGTGGTCATTTCAAAGAACGAGACGTTTGATGCCGTCTTTCAAGACAGCCGAATGAAAATTCAAAAGTAGACCAACTCGGTGGCCACTAAGCTTCAGATAAGTCAGTAACTGTGCGGTGTGAATCGGATGAAGCGCATCGACTGCCTTGATCTCGACAACGATCCGTCCACTAACGAGTAGATCAAGGCGGTAACCGCAATCGAGCTTCACTCCTTTGTATTCGATCGGTTGGGGCAATTGTCGTTGGAAAGAGATTTGGCGTAATGCGAACTCGCGACAAAGACACTCCTCGTAAGCTCCCTCCAAGAGTCCGGGACCTGGCGTGCGATGAACCTCAATTGCCGCGCCGATGATTTCTTTACTCAGAGGGTCTCTCTCCACCTCTGTGCCCTCTGTGTCTCTGTGGTTCAATGATGTCATCGGAGGTAGATGAATTCCTTGAGGTTGAAGAGCGACTGGGCGAAGTCCTGCCAGACGGGAACGCTGGACAGCACTTGATTCGCGGGGACTTCGCGATCTTTCGCGAGGGTGTCGAGATACTGGCTGGCGGCGGTGAGTTCGTCCTTCTCCGGCGGGCGCGCGAAGGCGATGGCAAACATGTGTTGGATGCGCGTGGCAGCGCAGTCGCTGTCGTCCTGCACGAGGGTGCGTGCCCAGCGGCCCGCTTCATCGATGACGAACGGTGAGTTCAGCATGGTGAGCGATTGCGCGGGCACGTTGGTCGCATCGCGGCGGCCGAGCGTGGTGAAAGGCTTGGGCGCATCGAAGATTTGCAGGAAGGGATTGAGGAACGTGCGGCGGATCGGCAGGTAAACGCTGCGGCGTTGCGAATTAATATCCGCAGGCTTGCCGAGCATTTTGTCATCCAGCGAGCCGGACGTAACGATCAGCGCATCGCGGATGGACTCGGCTTCAATGCGGCGTACGCGCATGTGGGAAAGCCAGTCATTGGCCGGGTCGGTATTGAGCGCTTGGGCAGAGGGCTCGCTGCTCATGGCAAAGGCGCGCGTCGTGACGAGGAAACGGATGGTTTCCTTGAGCGACCAGCCTTGCTCGACGAAGTGTGCGGCGAGGTAGTCGAGCAACTCGGGATGGGTGGGCTTCTCGCCGAGGCGGCCGAAGTTATCGACCGTCGGTACGATGCCGCGGGCGAAGAGCCAGTACCAGATGCGATTGACCATCACGCGAGCGGTGAGTGGGTTTTGCGGATTGGCAATGGCCTCGGCGAGCTCGCGGCGCCCGCTGAGCGTGGTGCGATAGGGCTGGCCGCCGAAGACCTCGAGATAAGCGCGGGGGACCGGTTCGCCGGGCTTGAGATGATCGCCGCGCGGCAGGAAGGGTGAGTCGTAAGCAGCCGTTTCCAGGACGCCGGGCGCGTGGTGCAATTGCGGAACGGCGGCTTCAAGTTGGCGATACTGCGCGACGAGCGGGCGCACGGTCTCGAGCTCTGCGAGCGTGGTGGGCAGCACGCCGCGATGCACGAGGGCATCGAGCAGCATTCGCTGCGGCTCGGTCAGTTGATTCTGCCGCCAGGCGGTGACGGCCTCGGTGATGACGCGGCGATAGGTCTGTGCCAGTTCGGCAGCGGACTTGGGCGCCGGGCCATCCAGCAAAATGCTGAGCGGTGAGTTCTCCTCCAGCGGCACGTCCTTGCCATCATGGAAGACGACCTGCTCGACGCCAAACGCAGACGGCTCCTCGCTGTCCACTTTCGCCTTGGCCTTGTCTTTCTTGTCCGAGAGCGGGCGGGTAAGGTCTTCGCGGGTGGCAAATTCCAGATAGGCGTAGCTGCCCTTGCGATAGGCGGTGTCCAGCCGCACCCAGCCGGGCTCGCTCTTGTCGAGGACCGCCTTGGGGAAGATGGGGTTTGAGGGCAGCGGATAGTTGTCGACGATCACGCGGACCATCGCGCCACCGGTGCCAAAGGCTCGGACGCTGATACTATCCGTCTCGATCTTAAACCGCGGTGAGGTGAGGATGCCGGTGTGTTTCTCGGAGAGGCGATCGGTGAGCGCGCCGCCGGGCGCGATGCCGTCAAGGACGCGGTCGCCTTCCGATTCGATGGAGAATTCGCCGGCGGCGAGCGGTTGTGCAGTCAAGCCCGGGCCATAGGGGAACCACTTTCCATATTCCGCGCCGGTGAGATTCCACACCGTCTTGAAGCTTTCGCGATTGGTTTTGCGCACCTCTTCCTGCTTCGCACGCAGCGGCTCGGTGAGCTTTTGCCACGCAGCGGGAAGATTGGCCTCAGCGACGTTTTCCAGCTTCGCCCATAGATACAGCGGGTTACCGGGATTTTTCACCGCATCGGTTATCGTTTGTGCCCAGGCTTCCGCAGCGGGCTTGGCGGTGGCGGCCTGGCGCAGCTTCTCGATTTGCGTAGCGAGTGCGGTGCGTTCGGCGAGCTGCTCGGGTGAAAGAGCCGCGGTGACTTGCTCTGGCGTGATGACCGGCACTGCACCGGCGTGGAACGACGCGGCCACTTCCTCGGCGGTGAGTGCGCGATCGTAAACGCGAGCTTCCTCGATCTCGCCGGAGAAGAAGCCGCTGCCCGCACCCTTGTGCCGTAGGCCGAGCAGAATGCGCGATTTGCCAGCCTCGAATTTCTTCATCTCGGACTTCGCATAGCTGTGACCGTAGGGCACGCCGTTGCGATACATCGTGATGCTATTGTCCGAGCCGTAGACGATAGCGAGGTGGATGAGTTCGCCCGCCTTGGCGTTTTCCTCCAGCCCTCCGACGTTCTCGCTGCGGATGCCGAAATTGCTGCCGGCAAACCAACGGCGCGGCTCTTTCTCTGCGAAGACGATGGAGTCGAAGCCGTGCACGTCTGTGCTCTCGATACTCACCACGCCGCCTCCGCGCTGGTCGAGCGTGGTGGGTGTGACCCAAGCCTCGAGCGTTTTGGTGCCGAGGTTTACGGGCAGGGGATCGGTGCTCAGGTAAGCGCCTTTGCCGTCGAGGATGAGCCGGCCGTCGCGCACTTCCGCCCCGCCTTCGAGGTGGCCATTGAGATTGCCGAAGGCGTCGCTGGCGTCTTTCTCGAAGCTCCACGAGGCGATGGGTGAGGGGAGCTTTTGGGCATTCGCCGGACGCGCAGCGCGGTCTTTCAGCGCATGGCGCGCGGTCCACTCGAGATCGGCGATCCGTTGCTCGAGATCGCGAATCTTCCGGGCAGCCTCGCGGGATGTGACCGCTTGTGCTGAGGCATCACGCAGATGCACGACGATATCGTCGGCGGACTTGAGCCACGCGGCAGAGAGCACGGATTTGATCTGCTCGTGAAGAGAATTGAGCGCCTCGCGATTTTTGTTTTGCAGCTCGGGAGATTCGATCGTGACCTGCGCCGGTCGGCAGCTCGCGAAGATGCCATAGAGCGCGTAGTAGTCGCGCTGGCTGATGGCGTCGAATTTGTGATCGTGGCAGCGCGCGCAGGAGACGGTGAGGCCTTGGAAGGCTTTGCTGACGACGTCGATTTGGTTGTCCACGGTCTTCACCTGGTCATCGAGCGTATCGACCGGCTGGAAGCCATGCTCGACGAGGCGGAATTGCGCGGTGCCAAGGATGGATTCATCGATGCCTTCGGCATTCACGCGCGGATGGGCGAGCAGATCGCCGGCGAGATGTTCGCGGATGATTTGATCGATGGGCACGTCGGCATTCAGCGCGCGAATCATGTAATCGCGATAGCGCCAGGCCTCGCGAATCTCTGGGTCGCCCTCGCTGCCGTGCGTCTCGGCGTAGCGCACGAGATCGAGCCAGTGCCGCGCCCAGTGTTCGCCGAAGTGCGGCGAAGCGAGGAGGCGGTCGGTGGCCTTTTCCACCGCGGTCTTTGCATTTTGGGAGTAGTCGGTGACGAAGGTCTCGACCTCCGCAGGCGATGGCGGCAGGCCGGTGATGGCGAAGGTGAGGCGACGGAGGAGCGTGCGCGGGTCTGCATCCGCAGCGGGCGTGAGGCCGTGCTCCTCCATCTTTGCGAGGAGGAAACGATCGACAGGATTCGCCGACCACGCGGCGCCCTTCACCTCAGGCACGGCGGACTTTTGCACTGGTTGCAGCGACCACCACGTGCGGCGGGTGGCCAATAGGTCGGCCCAGGAGGGCTTGCCGGTTTGTTCCTTCGGTGGCTCGTCGCGCGGATCGGGCGCGCCCATGTTTACCCACTTCTCGAAATCGGCGATGACCTTGTCATCGAGCTTCGGCGACTTGGCCGGCATCTTCAGATCGGGATCTTCGTGGCGGATCGATTTGATGAGCAGGCTTTTGGCGGCGTTACCGGGGACGATGGTGTCGCCCGTGTCGCCGCCTTTTTTCCAGCCGTCGCGGTAGTCGAGTCGCAGACCGCCCTTGTGCTTGGTGGCGCTATGGCACTCGTTGCATTCCGAGACGAGGACGGGGCGGATTTTGCTTTCGAAGAACTCGCGGGCTTCCGGTGTGATGGGCGTCTCCACAGCGCGAGCTCCCAAAGAAAGAGCTGCGGTGGTAAGAGCGAAAATGGGGAGTGAAATTCTCACGGGGCTATTCCTC
Source organism: Chthoniobacter sp. (assembly GCA_041287745.1). GTDB lineage: Bacteria > Verrucomicrobiota > Verrucomicrobiia > Chthoniobacterales > Chthoniobacteraceae > Chthoniobacter. The sequence goes on from JBGGMZ010000423.1 coordinate 12,042, forward strand.
GAAGCGGCGGGCGGCGTCATTCGCTGCGGTGATGATTAGGTGGCCGATTTCCTCGAAGCGGCTCACGGGGATGCGGGTGGCGGGGCCGGCGATAGTGATGGCGCCGAGGGTATGGCCGTGCCGATCGAGCAATGGCGCGGCGACGCAGTGGATGCCATCGAAATGCTCGCCGCAATCGAGCGCGTAACCGCAGGCCCGCACGCGCTCCAGTTCCACGAGGAGAGCCTCGCGGCTGAGGATGGTGCGCTCGGTGTGCTTCTCAAAGTGGAGGCGCGGCAGGACGGCATCGAGGGCGTCGTCGGGGAGAAAAGCGAGGATCGCTTTGCCCGGCGCGCAGCAGTGAATGGGGACGCGCGAACCGAGATCGACGATGTATTTGAACGGGTGGAGCGAGGGCAGTTGCTCCAGCATCACGCAATCCGCCTCGGCGAGGCAGCAGAGCTGGGTGGTCTCGCCGGTGGCGGCGAGGATGCGACGCATGGGCTCCAGTGCGCACTCGACCAGGCTGCGGCGGCCGGAATGCGGCTGGCCGAGAAGAAGGAGTTTCTGGGTGACGGCAAAGCGCTTGGTCTTTTCCTCGCGACGGATGTAGCCGAGCTCTTCCAGCGCGCCGGCGAGGCGGAAGACCGAGGCGATGGAGATATCGAGGCGGGCGCCGAGTTCGGAAAGCGTGGCGCCTTCGGGCAGGCCGGCAAGAAACTCGAGCATGGCCAAGCCGCGCTGGAGGGCCGGGACCTGTAGGGCGTTCTCGCCGATGGCAGGATCGGCTTTCTCGCGCTTCTGGGAGGAGATTTTCATAAGCGAAAAGATTTCTGTATATGAAAACCGGCCTTTGCGCAAATTCTTAGAAGCTCGGAAAGAAAGCGGAGTTTTTGGGGCACGATTCACCACGATTAGGCACGACTGGCTTGGATTTACTCTGGTAGCCGGGCTCCCAAAATCGCCGTTCAGGCAATTCTTCTCCCAAGACTGGACGCAGTTTCCGGTTTCCGTCAAAACACCGCTCCGTTCTCACCTTCCTCCCTCTGTTCATGAAACTCCGCTTCGCCATACTAGTTGCTGCAGCCTGCTCGCTCACTCATGCCGCCTTCGCAGGGCCGCGTTTTCTCAATTGCGATTACAACGGCGGCCACGTGAGCATCGTCGCACCCGATGGCTCGATCGAGTGGCAGGTCGATGCGAAGAATCCGCAGGACTGCTGGCTGCTGCCGAATGGCAACGTCCTCTTCGCCTACCTCAACGGCGCGAAGGAAATGACCAAGGACAAGCAGGTGGTGTGGGAATATCATCAGGAACTGAAGGTGAAGAACCACGTGAAGCTGAAGCAGAAGGATGGCACCGAGGTGGAGAAGGATCTCGAAGAGAATGTGGAATGCCACGGCTGCCAACCGCTGCCGGATGGCAACGTGCTCATCGTCGAAGGCGGGACGAGCCGGATCATCGAGGTCAACCGCAAGGGGGAGATCGCGAAGGAAATCAAACTCACCACCGCGCCGGAAATCCGGCTGCACAATCAATTCCGAGGCACGCGCAAGCTGGCCAATGGACACTACGTCGTCTGCTTCAAGGGCGAGGGCAAAGTGGTGGAACTCGACGGCGACGGCAAAGTACTCCGCGAGGTGAAGGTGCCCGGCGACCCGCATGAAGTCGTGGTGCTTCCGAACAAGAACTGGCTCATCACCTGCGGCGACGGCCACAAGGTGGAGGAAGTGGACCCGAGCGACAAAGTCGTGTGGGAACTGAACGAAAACGACTTGCCCAACAATCCGCTCCGTCTCATGGCCGGCTGCCAGCGCCTGCCGAACGGCAACACACTTTTCTGCATCTATCTGGGCCACGGCCACATCGGCGAGCAGCCCATGATTCTCGAAGTCACGCGCGACAAAAAGGTCGTGTGGGAATTCGCCGACCACGCGCACTTCAAGACGATCAACCAGGTGCAATCGCTCGAAGTGCCGGGCGACGTGACCAAGGGCGAGATCCTGCGTTAGTCGGCTGGCTTGCGATAGAGCCGCGGCGTCACTCCCATGTGCCGCCGGAAGTGCTGTGTGAATGAGCTCTGATCGGCAAAGCCGCAATGGCTGGCGATGTCGCTGAGCGGGCGTGCAGTGGTGCGCAGGAGATGGCAGGCGGCGGCGACGCGCGTCTTGATGAGGAACACCTGTGGCGTCAGGCCGAAGACGCGCTGGAATTGCCGCTGCATGGCGCGGATGGAGAGACCGCATTCGCTGGCGAGGGATTCGATAGTGAGACGCCCGCCGAAGTCGTGCCGCATGCGGAGCACGGCTTGAGAGAGCACATTGAAAGCGGGGAATTGTCGTTCGCGCGCATCCGGTGGACGCAGGACGCCCATCACGCCGACGATGCGGCCACGGCTGTCCTTCAGCGGCAGCTTGGTCACGTGCGCCCAGTCCGGCAGGCCCTGCCTGTCGAACCACAACTCCAGCCGCTCGATGACTTGCGCTTCGCCAGTGAGCAGGCGCTCGTCGTCGCCCGTGTAGGACTGCGCCATGCTGTCGGGATTGAGGTCGAAATCCGTGAGGCCGATGAGGTCCTGGTCGTCGCTCAGCCCATAAAGCTCGTAGATGCGCCGGCTCGCGACCATGAGGCGGCCGCGGGCATCCTTGGCGAAGAAGGTGAGGTCGGGCAGGTAGTCAAAGATACGATGGAAAAGCGACTCCGGGGCGAGGCGGCGCAGCCAGCCGACACGCTCGCGAGCAAGTGTGGAGAGGCGCTGTTTGGGGAGTTGACGCGCCTGGCGCGTCGGGCGGAGATGTGTCGCATTTCGCATAAAGATTGCCGCGGACAAACAAGACGCAACCCGTCGCTTGTGCAAGATTGTTTCCGCCCCGCAGTTTCCGTTTTGCATCGGCGCTTGCTCCCGCGCTCGCTGCTTCTATCTAATGAGCACCACCCCATTTAATTTGGTTCTTCCCTGAAAGAGCCCAACTCCGCATCCGCAACCCCTACGGTGACGACCTCCCATTTTCTAGCCATCGAAATCGGTGGCACAAAGCTGCAGCTTTACGCCGGGACTGCGGATGGCAGCATCGTGGATCGCCGCCGCTTTCTAGTGGATCGCGCTCGTGGAGCGGAGGGAATCCGCGAGCACATCGCGCAGGCTTTGCCGGAATTAATCGCCAAGTGGCAACCGTCGGCGATCGGCGTCGGTTACGGGGGGCCGGTGGATTGGCGCACGGGACGAATCTGGAAGTCGTATCACATTGCGGGCTGGTCGGATTTTCCGCTGGGCGATTGGTTGCGCGAGCAGACGGGCCTGCCCACCTTCGTGGAAAATGACAGCAACCTTGCCACCCTTGGCGAAGCGATCTGCGGCGCAGGCCAGGGGATGAATCCGGTTTTCTACACGAACATGGGCAGTGGCGTCGGTGGAGGGCTCGTAGTCGATGGGCGGCTCTATCATGGCGCGCCTCCCGGGGAGATGGAGTTCGGGCATTTGCGCCTGCACGGACCGGAGCGAATTTTGGAAGACGACTGCTCGGGTTGGAGCCTTGATTGCGCGATCCGCCTGGCGGCGGAGAAGGATCCAGACTCCACGTTGGGAAAGATGGTCGTGGCGGATCCCGGCGGTGAAGCGCGGCACTTGGCGAAGGCGCTCGAGGCGGGCAGCGATCAAGCGAAGACGCTGGTGGAAGCACTCGCCGGCCATCTCGTCAAAGGGCTCGGCGTGGTCGTACAGCTTTTGCATCCGGAAGTGATTGTCATCGGCGGCGGCGTCTCGTTGATCGGTGAGCCTTTGCGCGCCGCAGTGGCGAAAGGGCTGCCGGATTACATCATGGACGTCTTTCACCCCGGCCCGCAGGTGCGCCTTGCGGGCTTGCGCGAAGATTCCGTGCCGGTTGGCGCGCTGCTCATGGCGGCCGATCGACTCCAAAATTCAAAAACCACCCATTGATTCACTATGAAAACCTGGCTTCAAAGCTACATCGCTGCCCAACACCGCGCCGTGGATTCCATTCCGCTCGACGCAGTCGCCAAGGCGACGGAAACCGTCCGCACTGCGTGGGAGAACGACCGGCAGATCTTCGCCATCGGTAATGGTGGTAGCGCGGCCAATGCGTCGCACTTTGCCACCGACCTTGGCAAGGGGTCATCCGATGCGGTGGGCAAGCGCTTCCGTGTGCAATCACTGACGGACAATCTCGCGTGGATCACCGCGCTCGGAAACGACTACAGCTATGACGACATCTTCCTGCGTCAGTTGCAGAACTTTGCGCGCCCCGGCGACGTGCTCATCACCGCGAGCGTGAGCGGCAGTTCGCCGAATCTGGTGAAAGCTTTCACATGGGCCAAGGAGCAGGGCATTCACACCATCGCCATGGTCGGCGCGAAGCGTGGCAAGCTGGCGGACATCGCCGAGCAGGTCATCGTCGTCGATGACACGCACTATGGCCGAGTCGAGGACGTGCACATGCATATCTTCCACATGATCTGCTACGCCTTTATGGAGAAAACCGCGTGATGAGTGCCTCCGCCCGCCCGCTACCCACGTTCACCGGCGAAGTCGAGCTGCGCCCGACCTTCGTTCCGCGCCCACAGATCACGCACGTCGTTTTTGATTTCGATGGCACACTCTCATGGGTGCGCCACGGCTGGCCGGAGATCATGTTTGGCGTCTTCCGCCGGAATCTTCCCTTGCTCGATGGTGAGACGGCAGAAGCCCGGACAGCGGTGCTGGAAAGCATTGTTTTCGGGATGAATGGGCGGCCGACCATCATGCAGATGCAGCGCTTCACCGAAGTGGTGCGCGAACGGGGTGGCGGAGAACTCGTCGCGGAAGATTTGCGCCGGGAGTTTCAGGAGCAGCTCGATGCGGAGATCGCGGCGCGCCTGCTGTCCATCCGCAGCCGTGCTGTGCCGCACGATGCATTCGTCGTCTTTTCTGCGCGGCCTTTGCTGGAGCGCCTGCGCGCGGCCGGCGTCACGCCGATCGTGCTCAGCAGCAGTATCGAGCATCGAGTGAAGGAAGAAGCGGAAGCACTGGGACTCACCGAGTATTTCGGACCGCACATTTACGGCAGCGGGGCGGATCCGACCACTTTTTCGAAGATGGCTGTATTCCAGCGCTTGCTGAAAGAAGAGGGCATCCAGGGCGAGCATCTCCTCTCCTTCGGCGATGGCCCGGTGGAGATCGCCGCGACGAAAGAACTCGGCGGTCTCGCCATCGCCGTGTGCAGCGACGAAGATCACAACGGCTCGGGCATCATGGACCCCATCAAGCGCCCTCAACTTTTGGACGCGGGGGCGGATGCCGCCATTCCCGATTTCCGGGATGCGGTCGCGCTCGTCGATTGCCTGCTCCAGAAATGAAGCCGGTGCAGCCGCTCGATCTTTCGAAGCTGAAGGTCTACCCGCTTTCCGAGCGGCGCAGCCTGACGCGTGCGGATGATATTTTGATATCGCCGGACTCGGCTCCCAAGCCGGTCTCGGAAGAGTTGGCGGCGCAGATCCGTGGTGCGGCGCAGAACATCCGTGCTGCACGGGATCGTGGGGCCAGCGTGATGCTCATCTACGGCGCGCATCTGCTGCGCAACGGCACGGCGCTGATTCTCGACCGCTTGATGGAGCAGGGCTGGATCACGCATCTCGCGACCAATGGCGCCGGGACGATCCACGATTGGGAATACGCGTGGTTTGGCGCTTCCACCGAAAGCGTGGAGATGAACGTGGCCAGCGGCACCTTCGGCACGTGGCATGAGACGGCCACGAACATTCACCTCGCGCTCATGGCCGGTGCGCTGGATGGACTTGGTTACGGCCGCTCGCTGGGGCGCTTTATTGTAGAAGATGGCGCGACGGTGCCGACCGCAGAGGAGTTGACGAAGGCCATTGCGGCGGACCCAGCGCATCCGCTCACTGCGGCGCGAGCGGATTTGCTAAAGGCGATTTGCGAGCAGCGCGTCCCGACAGGTCGCGTCAAGATAGAGCATCGTTGGAAGCAGGCATCGATTCTCGCTTCAGCGTGGAAGCGTGGGGTGCCGGTGACGGTCCACCCGGGTATCGGCTACGATATCATTTCCAATCATCCGATTTTTTCCGGCTCGGTCATCGGTCGGGCCGCGGAGTTGGATTTCAAGCTCTTCGGCGGCTCGGTCGAAGGCTTGGACGGCGGTGTGGTGCTGTCAGTGGGCTCAGCGATCATGGGGCCGCAGGTCTTCGAGAAATCGTTGAGCTGCGTGAATAACATGCGGTTGCAGTCGCAACGACAGATTGTGCAAGGGCACAACATCTACGTCGTCGATTTGCAGGACGGCGGCGGCTGGGATTGGACGCAGGGCGAACCTCCGAAGACCAATGCCGCCTACTACCTGCGATTCTGCAAGAGCTTCTCCCGCATGGGCGCGCCGATGCACTACCTGCAGAACGACAACGCGGCTTTCGTGCATCACCTCCTGCACGCTCTCGAAAAAGCATGACTCCAGAACGTCTTCAGGAAATCGCTGGCCGTTATTCCAAGCTGCGCATCGCTGTGGTCGGCGATTGCTGCCTCGATCGTTATTTGGAGATCGATCCCGCACGTGCCGAGATCTCGATCGAGACCGGCCTGCCAGTCTACAACGTCGCACGCGTTCGCTCGCAACCGGGAGCCGCGGGCACCATTCTCAACAACCTCGTCGCGCTCGGCGTCGGTGAAATTTTCCCGGTCGGTTTCTGTGGCGAAGATGGCGAAGGCTACGAGTTGCTCCGCGCTCTGCGGGGGCTGCCGGGCGTGAACGCCGAGCACTTTTTCCAGACGCCGCTGCGGCGCACGTTCACCTATTGCAAGCCGCTCATTCTCGAGCCCGGTCAGCCGCCGAGGGAACTCAACCGACTCGACTCAAAGAATTGGACGCCGACTCCCGCGGAAGTATCCGAACGTCTGGCAGCCTCGGTGGAGAAACTGCGCGACACCGTCGATGCGGTGATCCTCATGGATCAGGTCGATGTCGAGGAAACGGGTGTCGTTACCAAGCCTGTGCTCGCCCGCGTGGCGGCACTGGAGCGTAACGTACGTGACATTCCGGTGCTGGCTGACAGCCGCCGTGGCTTGCGCGGATTTCCCTCGGTGATCTTCAAGATGAATGCGGCGGAACTTTCCGCGCTGACCGGCATGCCGGCGCATTCCTCGATCGATGAGATCGGGCGTGCCTCCGTGCAACTGGCGAAGCAAAACGGTCGCACCGTTTTCGTCACCATGGCGGAGCGGGGATTGATCGGCGCCCTGCCGGATGGCCGCAGTGAACACGTCACCTCGCTTCCCTTGCGCGGGACCATCGACGTGGTGGGCGCGGGCGATTCGGTCACAGCGAATCTCGCCACGGCGCTGGCGGCGGGCGCGGAACTGCGCGAGGCATTGAGCATTGCGGCGTTGGCCTCCTCGATTGTCATCCATCAACTCGGGACCTCGGGGAGCGCATCGGTCGCGCAGATGCGCGGCCTGTTTTAAATTATACTCAACCGATAGAGAAAAAGTTTGACGGTCTCGGACCCGCGTCCTAGCGTCCGCCCTCACTCCATTCTTGGCGATCCGACAGAGGAAGCTCGAGACGCCTGCGATGGACCGCGCCTGACCGGCAACTCCGGAAGCGATCAGTGGTTCAATCGCCAACCCCAACTTTCCCTCGTGGCGCCATGTCCGGTTTTGCCGGTCTCGCGCTGTTACCTTTAGTTACGCCACCCCGCGCTTATGAAACGCCATTTCCTTGCCTCTATTCTCACCGTCGCCGGCCTGGCTGCTTCGCTGCACGCCGCCGACACGAAAAAGCCGAACATCCTCATCATCGTTGCCGACGATCTCGGTTACGGCGAGCTCAGCATGCAAGGCTTCACCCAGCAGATCCCCACGCCGAACGTGGATGCGCTGGCCAAGGGCGGTGTGCGCTTCACCAGTGGATACGTGAGCGGCCCCTACTGCAGCCCGACGCGTGCGGGCTTGATGACCGGCCGCTATCAAGAGCGCTTCGGACATGAATTCAATCCCGGACCGGCGGAAGCATCCGCGACCAATTTTGGTCTGCCACTGGAGGAAAAAACAATCGGCGACCGGCTGAAGACTGCCGGCTACACCACGGGTTGGTTCGGCAAGTCGCACCTTGGCTACCTGCCGCCCTACCATCCTTTGAAGCGCGGCTTCGATGAGTATTTCGGCTTCCTCGGCGGCGCGCACGATTACCTCGATGCCGCCGGCGACAAGCACAACCCGATCCTCAAAGGGACGGAACCAGTGAACAACATCGGTTACACGACGGAGGCCTTCGGCGAGCAGGCGGTAAACTTCATCGACAAGCACAAGGCGGAGCCGTGGCTCTGCTACCTGGCTTTCAATGCCGTGCATGCACCGCTCGAATCGACGGAGAAATATCTCAGCCGCTTCTCCAACATCGAAGACCGAAAGCGCCACACCTTCGCCGCCATGCTCTCGGCAATGGATGATGCGATTGGCACGGTCATTGCCAAGTTGCGCGAGACGGGGCAGGAGGAGAATACACTCATCTTTTTCATCAGTGACAATGGCGGGCCGACCGCACAGACCACGTCGGGCAATGGACCGCTGCGGGGCTTCAAGGCGCAGACTTGGGAAGGTGGTGTCCGGGTGGCATGGGCGGCACATTGGAAAGGGCACATTCCTGAGGGCAAAGTGGACGACCGGCCGGTGATCCAACTCGATATTCTGCCGACAGCACTCGCCGCAGCGGGTGTGCAGGTGCAGCCGAAATGGAAGCTCGATGGTGTAAACCTTCTGCCGTATCTGACTGGCGAGAAAACCGGCGCGCCGCACGAAGCGCTCTATTGGCGTTTCGGTCAGCAGATCGCCATTCGCAAAGGCGATTGGAAGCTAGTGAAAGCGCCGGGCGGTGGAGCCGAGGGCGGAGAAAAGGCCAGCGTGGCCACGACCCAAGGCGCGCAACTCTACAATCTGGCGCAGGACATCGGTGAGCAGAACAATCTCGCAGACAAGGAGCCCGCGAAGGTCAAGGAACTCGCTGCCGACTGGGACGCTTGGAATCAGGGCAACGTTCCCGCGAAATGGACGCCGAATCGTCAACGCGGATTGGCCGGTGCGGAGAAGAAGCCGGAAGCGCCCGCGACGACTGCGACGGCACCTGTGCCTGCAGCCGGGCCGTGGAAAGCGGGCGATTCACTGACGCCGGAAGCGGCGCCGCAGGTGGCAGGGCGTGCGTTCACCATCAGCGCGCAAGTCGACGCGAGCGCCCCGGAAGGCGTGATCATTGCTCAAGGCGGACCGGGCAACGGCTATGCACTTTATCTGCACGAAGGCAAACTGACCTTTGCCCTACGCATCAAAAAGCAACTCACCACCGTGAGCGCTCCGCAGCCGCTGGGTTCCGGATCGCACGGGGTCAGTGCGCGGTTGGCGACGGACGGCAAGGTCACGTTGCTAGTCGATGGACAATCGGTGGGAGAAGGAAAGGCTCCAGGAGTGATCAACGCGCAGCCGCAGCGCGGGCTCACGGTCGGCAGCGATGGCAGTCTCGCGGTGGGAGAGTATAAATCGCCGAACCCTTTCAACGGGAAGCTGGAGAACGTGAGCGTCCGCGTGGAATAGGCCGTGTTCAATTTAGGTTGTCACACGAATTAGCGATAGCGCCGAAAACCAAACACGGTCATCCTGAGCGAAGCGGGGAATCATGGGCGGAGTCGAAGGACCTCCATCTTCCGAGGGTTCTTGGGCGGAGCTCACGACGGCCAAGGAGAAGATTACGTCTTGCAGCGCCAAACGAGTGCAGAAAGGGATGCTCTTTTCAGCAAGCGTTTCAGCTCCGCACGAGAACCCACAGAGATTGGAGGTCCTTCGGCTCCGCCCGTGATTCCCCGCTTCGCTCAGGATGACAGTTTTTTTTGGAGCGCTATCGCTACGGTCGACGCGACAACCTAAACTAAAGGTGTCTAGTGCGCGAATGGACTGATTCACAGTTGGATTTGCTGCGCGCTCACGCGTGTGGGGAGACGCGGTCGCGAGCGGATGGCGGTGATTAATTCCCGGCCGTTTAGGGCGCCGTTTGCCAATCGAGTTCCGTCGAGGCCGGCTGGCGGCGGCCGCCGAAGAAGAGGCGCAGGTGTTCGAAGGCGAGATAGATCACCGGTGTGGTGAAGAGGGTCAGGACCTGCGAGACGATGAGACCGCCGACCACGGCGATGCCCAGCGGTTGGCGCAGTTCCGAACCCACGCCCACGCCGATGGCCAACGGCACGGAACCGAGCATGGCCGCCATGGTGGTCATCATGATCGGGCGGAAACGGGTGATGCAGGCCTTGAACATCGCTTCCTCGGGGCTGAGGTTTTCATTCCGTTCCGCCTCGATGGCGAAGTCGACCATCATGATGCCATTCTTTTTCACGATGCCCATGAGCAGGATGATGCCGATAAAAGAAACCAGCGAGAGATCCTTGCCGAACAGGATGAGCGAAAGCAATGCGCCCACGCCGGCGCTGGGGAGGGTGAGTAGAATGGTGATGGGATGGATGAAGCTCTCGTAGAGCATGCCGAGCACGATATAGACGGTGATGAGCGCGGCCACGATGAGCAGGGGCATGGTCGTGAGCGATTGCTGGAAGACCTGGGCGGTACCTTGGAAGCTGCCGCTAACGCTCGATGGCATGCCGATGTCCCGACTGGCGGATTGCATGATGGGCAGGATATCGCCGAGTGAGGCGCCGGGAGCCAGGTTGAAGGAAAGGGTCACGCACGGAAACTGCCCCTGATGATTGACGGAAAGATAAGCGTTGGAGGTCTGCGTCTTCGAAACCGAGGAGAGCGGAACCATCGCGCCGGTGTTGGACTTCACGTAGATCTTATTGAGGTAGGCGGGGTCGGTCTGAAACTCCGGATCGACCTCGAGGATGACGTGGTGCTGGTTGTACTGCTTGTAGACGATCGAGACTTGCCGTTGGCCAAAGGCATCGTAGAGCGTGTTGTCCACATCGAGCGGGGAAACACCCAGGCGGGCAGCGGCATCCCGATCCACGATCACCGTCGTCTGCAGGCCCTTCGTCTGCTGGTCACTGTTCAGGTCTTTGAGTTGCGGATATTCGCGGAGCTTCGTGAGCAGCTTGGGCGCCCATTTATTCAGCTCGTTCAGGTCACCGCTTTGCAGAGAGTATTGGAACTGCGCCTTGCCGCCGCGGGCACCAATCTGGATGTCCTGGTTGGACTGCATGAAGAGGCTTACGCCTTTGATGGCGGCGGTTTTCTTACGAAGTCGCTGGATCACGTCCTCCGCGCTTTCCTTGCGTTCGGAGAGCGGTTTCAGCGTCACGAAGAAACGGCCGTTGTTGACCGTCGCGCTGCTGTAGCCGCTGCCGATGAAAGAGCCAAAGGTCTCGATCGCCGGGTCGTCCATCAGCACCTTGGCCACCTGCTGCTGAAGCTTGACCATTGCCGGAAAGGAAATGTCCTGCGCAGCATCGGTCGTGCCGCTCATCAACCCGGTATCCTGCTGAGGAAAAATGCCTTTCGGGACGATGATCACGAGCCCGAAAGTCGCCGCCACGGTGAGCACGGTGACGACGAGCATGACGGCCTGATGACGGAACACCCATCGCAGCCCCACCTCGTAATGGCCCACCAGCCAGTTGAAGCCCGCTTCACTCCAGCGCTGGATGAAATTGTCAGGATGCGTGTGCTCGGATTCCGGTTTCAGGAAGCGCGAGCAGAGCATGGGTGTGAGGGTGAGCGAGATGACCCCGGAGACGAGCACCGCAGCACTGAGCGTGACGGCGAACTCATGAAACATGCGGCCGACGAAACCGCCCATGAAAAGCAGGGGTATGAAGACGGCGACGAGCGAAAGGCTGATGGAAACCACGGTAAAGCCGATCTGCCGGGCACCCTTGAGCGCGGCTTCCATCGGCTTGTCGCCCTGCTCGATAAAGCGGTAGACGTTTTCGATCACGACGATGGCGTCATCGACCACGAAGCCCACGGAGATCGTCACCGCCATGAGCGAAAGATTATCCAAGCTGTAGCCCAGCAGATACATGATGCCGAAGGTGCCGGCGAGCGCGAGTGGGACGGTGACGCTGGCGATGAAGGTCGGCCAGAAACGCCGCAGGAAAACAAAGATAACCATCACGACCAGCGCAATGCTGAGCAGGAGCGAGAACTGCACTTCCTCCACCGACGCGCGGATGGTGATGGTGCGGTCGCTGATCTGCTGCACGTGAACGCTGGGCGGCAGCCACTTTTCCATCTGCGGCAGGATCGCTTTCACACGGTCCACCGTATCGATCACATTGGCATCCGGTTGCTTGAAAATAATCATGAGCACGGCTGGCTTGTCTTTCGACCAGCCGCCGAGCCGGGTATTCTCGACGCCGTTGACGATCCTGGCGATCGAGCTGAGCATGATCGGCGTACCGTTCTTTTGCGCGAAGACCAGCTTTCGATATTCCGCCGCCTCGAAGAGTTGATCGTTACTGTAGATGGCGTAGGTCGCCTTGTCCCCATCCACGCTGCCCTTGGGCGCGTCGACATTGACGTTGCTCAGGAAGGCGCGGACATCCTCGAGACTCATTCCGGTCGAGGCTAGCGCGACGGGATTCACCTGCACGCGGACGGCGGATTTTTCGGCCCCACTAATGTTCACCTGGCTCACGCCCTTTACCTGGGCCAGTTGCTGCCCGAGGATTTCGTCCGCGTACTGGAAGACCTCTGTGGGCTCGCGAGTGTCGCTGGTCAGGGCCAGGATCATGATCGGTCGGTCGGCCGGATTCACCTTACGCCAGGTGGGCAACGTGGGAAGATTCACTGGCAGGTCGTTGGCCGCGCTGTTGATCGCGCGCTGCACGTCGCGTGCGGCGCCGTCCACGGGTCGATCGAGGTCGAACTGGATATTGATCGAGCAACTGCCCAGCGTGCTTACGGAGGTCATCTCCGTGATGCCGGAGATTTGCCCGAGCCGGCGCTCGAGCGGTGCGGCCAGGGAGGAGGCCACCGTCTGCGGGTCCGCGCCGGGCAGGCTCGCGCTCACCGAGATCACGGGATAGTCCACGCGAGGCAGCGGGGCGACAGGCAGAAAATGATACGCCACGATGCCGAGCAGGAACAAACCTGCGGCGAGCAGAAACGTGCCTGCCGGGCGGCGGACAAACGGTTCGGAAATGTTCATGGCAACGCGCCGGCCTCGGCGTCCCGGGCCGTGGTGGCGGCCAATTCCTCTTCATGCAAGCCGGGCAGGCCTTTCGAGGCGCGCCAGCGGCGCACGCGATGGCCGAGTCGGTCGAGATAGAGATAGATGACCGGGGTGGTGTAAAGCGTGAGGAATTGCGACACCAGCAGGCCGCCGACGATGGCGATACCGAGCGGCTTGCGCAGCTCGGAGCCGGTGCCGTTTTCAAAGGCCAGCGGCAGCGCACCCAAGAGCGCGGCGAAGGTGGTCATCATGATCGGGCGGAAACGCAGCAGGCACGCCTGGTAAATGGATTTCTCCGGCGGCATGCCGTCGTTGCGCTCGGCATCGAGCGCGAAGTCGATCATCATGATCGCGTTCTTTTTCACGATGCCGATGAGGAGGATGATGCCGATGAGCGCGATGAGCGACATGTCGATGTGGAAGACGAGCAAGGCGAGCAGCGCGCCCACGCCGGCGGAAGGCAGCGAGGAAAGAATGGTGATGGGATGAATGTAGCTCTCGTAGAGCACGCCCAGCACGATGTAGATGACGACGATGGCGGCGAGGATGAGATACGGCTCGCTGGCCAGCGAGGAACGGAACTCCGCTGCGCTGCCGGAAAAGGAAGTGACCACGGTATCGGGAAGGCTGATCTCGGTCTGCGCCTTTTGAATGGCCTTGACGGCG